>JANLHZ010000223.1 GCA_024653775.1 Planctomycetota bacterium
GGAGTACGGACGAGGACGTCCGTACTCCCACCCCCGTGAACGGTTACATTGCGCATAACATCACTATTAGTATTTTTTTATTATCTTAACAAATTACAACTTATTATAAGTTGAAATGAATGGCGAATCGGTTCTGTAAAACACGTTGATAGAAGCGTCTTGGACGATTCCGGGGCGTGGCGCGGCGAGACGCCCGCGCTCCCGGGCACACTCCGTGAACGGCTACTCAAAAATAATCGAAGATTGATGAAGTTCGGGCGCGGCGCCGCTATGGTACTTGTAGACACACAGCAGGTGGAGCAGGGATGAACATCGATTTCATCGCTATTGGCGATTTTTCAGTGAAGGCGGCGTTCCTGACAAGCCTTTGCGGCGTCGGTCTCGTTACGTGGGGCGTCGTCAAGAAAGACAGCCGGGCGATCAAGAGTGCGATGCAGGCGCAGTTCGCGATTCTCGGGCTGATCGTCACCGCGAGCGCGATTCTGATAAACGCGTTCTTCAGAGGCGACTACACCGTCGAGTACGTTTACGCTTACAGCGAGTACAGCCTCGAGCCGATCTACAAATTCGCGGGACTCTGGGCCGGTCCGAAGGGATCTCTGCTCTTCTGGAGCCTTCTGCTTTCAATCTTCGGCGGGATCGTTTTCTTCAAAGAGCGAAACTCCCTGAACCTTCGGTTCGTGCAGGGAATGATGGGCGTATTCTTCTTCGTGCAGGCGTTCTACATTTCGCTGATCGCGCTCGACGAGTTCGAATTCTCGCCGTTCACGAGGTTCAGCGGACTCGGCGCTGCCGCGTACGCTATTGGCGACGTTATCGGAAACGGTCGGGGTTTGAACCCGCAGCTTCACAACTACTGGATGATGATCCACCCGCCTTGTCTTTACATAGGCTACGTCGGGCTGACGATTCCGTTCTGCTACGCGATGGGCGTGCTGCTTTCCGGAGATAAGTTCGACGACTGGCTGCCGCGGATTCGGTTCTTCACTATCTTCCCGTGGATCTGGCTGACGACGGGAATCATCCTTGGTGGAATGTGGGCGTACATCGAACTCGGCTGGGGCGGCTACTGGGCGTGGGACCCGGTCGAGAACGCGAGCTTCATGCCGTGGCTCACGGGGACCGCGTTCCTTCACAGCGTGATCATCCAGGAACGCAGGGGAATGTTCAAACGATGGAACATGATCCTCGTGCTGCTGACGTTCACTCTCTGCACTCTTGGAGCGTACATCACCCGCGGCGACATCGTCGAGACGGTCCACAGCTTCGGTGAAAGCAAGGTCGAAGATCCGTTCCAGACGTTCCTGCTGTTCGTGATCTTCGCGGGGGTCGCGCTTATCGTCTACCGCTGGAACGATCTGAAGGGCGAGAACAAACTCGATCACCTCGTTTCCAAGGAGGCGAGCTTCCTTCTGAACAACGTCGTGCTGCTGATACTCGCGGGCATCGTGCTCGTCTACACGCTTTACGAGGCGATCAGCGAGGTTGGCGTGGAACTCGGTCTCGCGCAGGTCGAAACGCGGATGCTTCCCGCGAATTACAATCGCGTGATGCCGCCGTTTTTCGTGCTGCTGCTGATTCTGACTGGCGTAGGCCCGATGCTCGGCTGGAGGAAGTCCACCCTCGCGATGGCGAAGCGCAACTTCACGCTTCCGACGATTCTCGGCGTGCTCGCGATTATAGGCCTTGCATATCCGATATACGCGATTTCCGGCATTCCGGTGTACGAGGGCACGCTGGTACTCCTTACGATCGGCGCGGCGGTGTTCACGGTCGTGACGATCGTTATGGAGTTCGTCCGCGGAACCCGCGCGCGTATGAAGTGGAAGAACATCGGCTGGGGACGGGCGCTCGTCACGCTCGTGCTCCTTAACCGAAGACGCTACGGCGGATACATCGCCCATATCGGCGGAGTTTCGATCTTCATGGGAATCTGTTTCTCATACAACTACCAGCTCGAGCAGAAAACCCAACTCGGCATCGGCGAACGCGTCACCGTAGACAGCTTCTTCGATTACGAGATAGCGTTGAACAGCGTCGAAAGATATGAAGGCACCGTGTTCGATCGCACCCGGATGAACGTCAGTTTGTTCATGGACGGAAACAAGATCGCGGATATGACTCCCGAAATTCGCACGTACAAGACGTACAAGCAAAACGGCGACAACGCGAAAACCAGCGAACCCGCGGTGCTCCGGAGCTCGATGGATGACGTCTACATCTTCGCGCCGCAGTTCCAGGGGAACCCGGCGGAGAACGACTTCAAATACCTGCTCAACATCTACGTGAATCCGTTCATCAACTGGATCTGGCTCGGCGCGGTGATAATCATCATCGGCGGACTGATTGCGATCCTTCCCGCGCCTTTCTCACGCACGGGTCTTAAGATCGGGTGACGCAGCACTATGGGGTTAGAAACTATCTCAAGAAAGCGACATCGATAATTCGGAGCCGTCAAACGAGACGTTTGACGGCTTTTGCGGACGAGGACGTCCGCGGTCCCAGGTGCCTACCGATAAAATGATAAACTTCCCGCAAACGTTCGCGGTACTTTCCGTAGGGGCGCGCTGCGCGCGCACGATGCGCAAACGAGGACGTCTGCACTCCCGGAGGTTTCTAAATCAGCATGATGTTTTCCTTCGAGAGCAGGTAGTTGAGGAAGAGGTTCGTGACCTTCTCCTGCACCGTGTTCTGTGAAAGGCGCTGCCTCAGATTCTGGAAGTCGACGCGGTCGAGTTCCTGATCCTGGTTGAAACAACTGAACACGGGTTTCGTCTCCTGACCCGTCTTCGGATCGACGTGCTTCTGAAGGCACTGCGCGCAGACTTCCTTCATCATGCACTGCATAGGCGAGTTGATCGAACCGATCGCGACGTGGGTTTCCTTGAACCGTCCGTTCAGCGCCGCGAAGCGGGCTTCCTTCACGGCGCGCATCATTCCGTCGCTCCCGATCGCGATGATCCGGTCGACTTCCGCGAGCGAAATCTGCGGCTTCTTCCCCGCCGGCTCGAGTTTGCCGTCGTCGTATGCCATCATCGCCTGCACGATGTTCCCGCAGAAGTTCCTGTCCTGCGGCCTCCTGACTTCGATCCGCGGCTCGATGTCCGTCGCGTACACGACGACGTCGGCGCACTTTTCGATGTCCTCGCGTTTGTAGAAGTCCCGCGGGTTCTTGTAGCCCGCGAAGTACAGAACGCGGTTTCCCGCCTCCTTCATCGCGGCGCCTATGCTGAATAGCACCGCGTTTCCGAGGCCGCCGCCGACGAGCATCACGGTTTCGTTAGTGGGAATGTGGGTCGGCGCGCCGGTCGGCCCCATCGCGACGATTCTCTCCCCCGGCTTCAGCGCGGCGCAGAGCCTCGAACTGACTCCCATTTCGAGCACGATCAGCGACAGAAGACCCTCGCCCTTATCGACCCAGGCTCCAGTCAGCGCGATGCCCTCTAACGCCATCGGGATGCCTTCGATGACTTTCGCGTCCGCTTCATAATTCTGAAGGCGGAAGAACTGCCCCGGATGGAACTTCCTCGCGTGCGCCGGCGCGCGTATTATCACCTCGACGATGGTCGGCGTCAGTCGATCGACCCTTACGACCCTCGGAACGAGATCGTCTTCGAGCCTCGCTTTCAGCGCGCCCAGTTCCGCGTCGCGCTCGTCCTGCTTCGACGGATCGAGGTTCGCGAGTTCCTTTTCGAACAGCTTCACGACTTCCGGATAGCCGTTTCTCGCGCTCGCCATCGCGCGGACGACGTTTCCAGCGTACGCGGGGTGGTTGTCTCCGTAGACGCTGATGAATTTTCCATCGTGAACGTACGAGCTGAAGAACGCGCTCTCTCCCGCGTCCGGCTGGAGGACGTCGTCGTCAACAAACTTGTTCAGTTTGAAGAACCACTTTTCATCGTCCATCTCGAAGGTTCCCGGATGCTCGCGCTCATATATCGTATTCGGGGTGGTCCCCGCCGCGACGAACACGCTGCGGGCCTTGAACTCTCGTATGTCTCCTGTGTTCTTGTATTTGCCGTCCACGACCTCCTGACGCTCGAAGAGCATCGATTCGACGTGCCCGTACTTGTCGAGTTTCGCCTCCACCGGGCTGTGCAGTTCTACGAAGTTGATTCCCTCCTCGAGAGCCTTGATGATCTCTTCGTGGTTCAGCCTGTACGAAGGCGAGTCGTGCATCGTTTTGCGATAGAGAATCCAGGCGCCGCCCCACTTCTGCACGAGCTTCGCGAAGTCTGGAACCTTGCCCTCCTTTTCCGCGCGCTTTCGTTCCTCGCGAATCTCCCGTCCGTGGGCTAGAAACTCATTCAGGATTCCGAGTTCTTCTTCGCCAAACCGCGGAAACGACCTACCGTCGATCTCGTTATTGAAATACGCGTCTTCGCCTATGGCGGCGACGGTCTTTTCGTAGCGATCGAGCACCTTCTCTACCTGCACTGGATAGTACGCCATCGCCTCGGTGCAGGTGTCGATCGCGGTGAGTCCTCCGCCTATGACGACGACGGGCAGACGAAGCTGAAGGTTCGCGAGGCTGCTTGGTTTCCCCGCCCCCGTGAGCTGTAGCGCCATCAGGAAATCGCTCGCCTTGCGGATTCCGCGGCTGATGTTGTTCTTCATCCTGACGATCGTCGGTTTGCCTGCTCCGGTCGCCATGCAGATGTGGTCGAAGCCGTACTCGTCGAAGGCGTCCTCGATGCTGACGGTTCCGCCGAAGCGGACTCCGCCGATCATCTGGAGGTTTCGTTTCCGCGCGAGAGTGAGGTACAGCAGCGTCAGGAAGTTCTTGTCCCAGCGGACGGTGATGCCGTACTCGCTGACCCCGCCGAAGCCCTGGAGGATTCGTTCGTCGAGTTCCTTGTACATATCCTTGAAGAATTTTACCGGCTTCGGCGCGGAATCCTTCGATCCGGCGACGTCCTTATGAATCGGCTCGATCTTGAGTCCGTCGATGGCGACGACGCCGAAACCTTCGTTCGTCAGGTAGTGCGCGAGGGTGTAGCCCGCGGGTCCGAGGCCGACAACGAGGACTTTTTTTCCGTTGTACGGAAGCTTGTAAGGCCTTTTTCTCGACAGCGGCATCCAGCGCGTGAGAAGGCAGTAGATTTCGAATCCCCAGGGAAGTTCGAGGACTTCGGTGACGATGCGGGTTTCCGCCTGCGGAATGTTCACGGGATCCTGAGTCTGGAAAATGCAGGCCTTCATGCAGTCGTTGCAGATGCGGTGCCCGGTGCCCGCTACCATCGGGTTATCGAGCATCGCCATAGACATCGCCGCGACGGGGAGACCGTCCTTCCTGAGCTGGTGCATCTCGCTGATTCGCTCGTCGAGCGGGCAGCCGGTGAGTTTCACGCCGAGTGGATTCGTCTTCAGCTTCCCGACGTCTTCGCCTTTCTTTTCAGTGATCCCACGCCTGCAATGATCGCGCTGCCTCGGATGGCAGATGATGCAGTAATCCATCTCTCCCATCGCGGCTTTTTCCTCGTAGCGACGGTCCGTCAGCTTGAAGCCGTCCCGCGCGCGATGGCGTTCGCACGGTCCGACCATCCATTCCGCGAGTCGATCGTCCGCGCCGGGCCTCTCCACCTTCACCAGGTGTTCGAACTCCATAGCTTCCGGAAGGAAGAAGGAGTTCCAGCTTTTGATGCGCGCTTTTGCGTCTTCGCTGAAACGCAGCGTGAGGAGATAAGTCTCGAAATGATCGAGGAGATGGTTCACGAACTCCTCGAGCGCGCCTTCGCTTTCGTCGTCCGAAAGGATGCTGCTAAATACGCTGTACGCTTCCGGAGAATCGGTTAGCGCCTTCCGGATGGTCTTCGTTCGGAGGACGTCTTTGTCGGCGACGGGGACTGGATTCTTCGCGGCCCTCGATTTTTTGAACGCCTCGCTTAGATTGTAGAGGTCCATCACCATCTTCGACATCACGATCTCGTCGTCGAAGTTCGGATCGACGTCCGCCCACACCGCCTGACGATACGACGCGACGCCCAGGTCGAGGCTCTGAATCCAGCGATTGTTCTCGAAATGGGATTTATCCTTCTTCATCACCCGTCTGACGACGAATAACTTCTTGAAGTCGTAAACGATCTTCATCTCGTCGCTGTGGTTCTTGAAGCCGTAAAGCTCTGTTTCGATGTCGAACATTCCCGCAAGAAAGCTCTGGAGGTGCCGCGCGGCGACTATCAGGAACTCGCTCTCGTCGCCCTCGAAGAACTCCGTCTCGAAGTTCATGTATTTTCGATACAGATCCGCAAAAGCGCGGTCGGTCTTTCCGAGAAAACCTTCGAACTCTTTCTGCAGGACCGGAAGATTTTTGTCGTCCAGCAGATCAATAAAATCCAGAGACGTTTTTTTCAATTCAAGCGTTTTGCTTTCCATGTGCATCCACCTTCAAAACCATTGCTGCCTTCGAACCAATCCTGCCACCTGATACGATTAAAACGTAACGCCTCAGGCGCTGACGTTCAACCCTGGATGAAATATACAAGACAATGTTTAGCGTCCGCTCCGCGCGTTTTAACTTAATTCGACGTCTTCGGAAGATACCGTAAACCGCGTAGGACGAATTTTTGTCAGATCGTTGGAAGTTGTAAGGGAACTTGGCGGTTCTTATAAACAGGTTGAAGTTTCCGGGTACACAGAAACTTTTTATGGAGATTCGAAAATGCCGAAGCAAACCGCCCTACCACTGCTCAACGAACTGCTCGAACATGAACTCGCCGGCGTCGTCAGGTACACGCATTACTCGTTCATGGTTTTCGGTCACGGCAGGATCCCAATAATCAACTGGTTGCGCGACAAGGGAATGGAATCCCTTACGCACGCACAGGAGATTGGAGAGCTTATCACCGCGCTTGGCGGTCATCCGTCTCTCAAAATCAAACCTCTTCTCGAGACGCACAAACATAGTGTGGACGACATCCTTCAGGAAAGCCTCGCGCACGAAAAGGAACAGCTCGAAATCTATCGGCAGCTCTACGAAGCGTCCAAGGACAAGAGCGTTCTGCTTGAAGAGTTCGCGCGAAATAAAATCTGCGAAGAAGAAACTCATGCCGCGGACGTCGAGAAGATGCTTAAAAAGTCCTTATGAAGGTTGTGCCCTGATCAGGACTCGCGAAATGAGAATGTTCACGGCGTGGGGGTGCAGACGTCCCGTTTGCGCGTGTGGCACGAACAGTGGCACTTCCGCCATCGTCCGTGGGAAATGATACTCACGGGCAAGATGCCAGTGCCACGTCCGGGGGTGCAGACGTCCCGTCGGCGCCTTTCGCTACATTTTTCGATCCGCTTTCAAACGTTTTTGTACAACTCCTTACCACCTTCATTTCCGGGTGGTATTTTCCGTGCCATTCTTTCGTTTCCGATACCGCCCCGCGAGGCGGGATCGAAGCAATCCAGCGAATGCAAAGCTGTAAGGAGTCTAAAATAAATAAATCATACATCTCGCATCTCATCTTCACACCATCTTCGTTTCGCACTCGGTCGCCAAATCCTCATCGGAACTATAGCTACGATTCCGGTTTGGCTTCCTCGTGCAAAACGAACCTGGCGCAAATCTGAGCGCGATTTTGTATGATTTATTTATTTTAGGCTCCTAAGAGTTCTAAAAATGTCGTCTGGCGAAGTCACAATCATCCCGTTTCGGAGCTACCTGCGAAAGACGCTTGCGCTGGCGGTGCCGATCGTGGTCGTACAGGTCGGTTCGCATATGATCGGACTCGTCGACGTGATGATGACGGGACGGTACAGCGGAGAAGCCCTCGCCGCGGCGGGAGTCGCAAACATTGGCTTCTTCACGATCTACCTTTTCGGGCTTGGGCTTATGCTCGCGCTCGATCCCTTCGTGTCCCAGGCTTTCGGCGCGGGCGATCGCAAAGCCGCGGCGGTTAGCGTCCAGCGCAGCATCGTGGTCGCTACGACGTTCAGCTTCCTTATGATGATTGCGCTCTGGTTTTTCGAGCCGGTTCTCGGACTGTTCAGCGTAAACGAAAAGCTTATCCCTCATGTGATGGATTATCTTTACGCCACGATTCCGGGAGTGCTGCCGTTCGTGCTGTTTCTAGTTATCCGGCAGACTGCGTTCGCCCATTCGCGGACCAGGGAAATCGTCGCTACGATAATCATCGCGAACGTCGCGAACGTCATATTCAATTACGCGCTGATCTTCGGTAACTTCGGCTGCCCTGAACTCGGCGTCGCCGGGGCTGGGTACGCCTCGACTTTATGTCGCTACGTAATGTTTTTTGTGCTCCTCTGGCTGGAATGGCCTAAGTTCATCCCTCTGGCGTTTCCACTACAGCGAGAAGCAATCACTTTGGGAGGAATTTTAACATTTCTTCGGACTGGACTACCGCTCGCGATTCAAACCGTTCTTGAGGTAGGAACTTTCAGCATTGTCGGGCTATGGATGGCGAGGCTGCCGAATTACGAGGCAGCGGTCGGAGCGCACATGGTTTCGATCAACACCGCCGCGATGACTTTTATGGTTCCGCTCGGCATTTCCGGCGCGGCCGGGGTTTTGGTCGGTCAGGCGGTGGGCCGGGGAGATCATCGCGCGATGGTTCAGAGCGCGAAGGCGGCACTACTGCTCTCAGTGATTTTTATGTCAACAACATGTTTGATATTGCTGTCGTTTCCGTTCTACATATCGAAGCTTTACACTTCTGAAGAAGAAATTATAGCGTTCGCGATTTCGATTCTCCCGATCGCGGGTGTATTCCAGATCTTCGACGGATTACAAGTCGTATCCGCCGGGATTCTGCGCGGGATCGCGGACACGAAGGTTCCGATGCTGCTCTTTCTTGCGAGTTTCTGGTTTTGCGGGCTTCCAGTGAGCTATTTCCTGTGCTTCGAATACGGGTACGGGCCCGCGGGACTCTGGTGGGGACTTGTGGTCGGACTCGTTGTGATTTCAAGTCTGCTGCTGATTCGCGTGCGGGTCAAACTTTCAAAACCTGTGTGGCACGGACGTCTCATTCGCGATTTCATGAAGTCCGTGGAAAATGATACTCACGGTCAAGATGACCGTGCCACCGTCGTCGAACCTGTGGCAGAGACGGTGAAGAACTGATAAACGATAGATAGTTGTGCTCAAGTTCACAACCGGATGTGCCTTCGTAGTGTGGGAAATTTGCGTCCGAATCTGGTAGATTCGACAAACGATTCTCGACAGAGGTAAATCGATTTCCGAAAAGGCTTCGCAACGTTCGAAGGTGTTTCAATGATGAATTCTGCAAGAATTTATTCGGTCTGTGTATTCGTCACAATATTCTTCGCGGCGTCGGCGTGCGATTTCCAGCGCCTGAAAGATAATGAGATCCTGGAAAGCGACACCACCGCTAAGCCAGCGGTGTCGACTGACGTTCAGATAAACCTGAGCGGAAATCTGATCGACCTCGAAGCGTCGGCGCTTGCGCAGCAACTATATCCTGGAAGTGGAAAGGTCGGGTCGAACCTCACGCAGGCGCCGCGGCGTAACGTTGCTGCCCTGGGAGCGACGTCATCCCGGACGAGCGCGGATTCCAGAAACAACGCACTTCCGACTACGAGGATCGCGATCACCGCCGCGCACAACGCGGAGTTTTACGCGGGGAGGACCGGAGACCTCATTGGTACGGTTCCGATAACGAGCGGTCGCATAGGCGGACCGATTTTCATACCGAGGGCTTTCCAGAGCCAGTCGCTTCGGGTAGTGATAACGAGGGTCGGCTCCAATGTGATCGCTACGGAGTTCGAGTTGCCGCCGCTGACGATGAGGTCTTCGGCGCGGGATTTCGAGCTTGACATTCTCACCCGTGCGAACGGCTCTGCGGTCACGGAAGTGTTCCAGCTCGACTCCGCTGGAAACCAGATTTCGTCCGCGCCCAGAATTACGGTCGATAACGGCTTCGACAACGACGGCGACGGCGTTCCCGATATCGTCGCGAGGATGGACTTTAACGACGGCACGAGCATCATCGACGCCGACCTCGACGGCAATTTCGGGGAATCGGGCGATCGCATCGATCTGAACGGCGACGGCGTGATCTCGCCAGGCGAGGCGAGTATCTTCGTCGATTTCGATCTCGACGGAACCAGCGACGTGCGCGTTCTCGCGGGCGAACTCATCGAGGACGGCATCGACGAGGTCGAAGCGTCCGCAAGCCCTTCGAGCATCGTCGCGAACGGCGGATCGACCTCCGTCACCGTAAGGTTCAAGGGAGTGGAAGGCTCCTGCCCCATAGGAGCGCTCGCCACGCTGTCGCTCTCTGGAGGAACGTTCGCGTATAACCGAGCTTCGTCGCTGACCCGCACTCTCGAAGGCGCTGGGGTGCAGGTAGAAGCAGGGGGAACGATTTCCGTGACGGAGACTATCCTCGCGCCTGAAGAGGTTGGCGAGGGCAGGATCACCCTGACGGCAATCGTCGCGCGCACCGCGGACGTTCTCGTGGAAAGCCTTTCGATAACCGTCCGCGAGAACGAAGGACCGATAATCGATACGCTCGCGACCGTCACCGGATCGCTTTCGAGTCCCATCGGCTCGGACGTCGCGGTTCGCGGGAGAAACTTCGGAACCGATCCGCTGTCGGTGTTCGTCACATTCGGCGGAGCAGTCGCGGATGTATCGAGTATTCGAGACGACGAAATCCTGGTGCAGATTCCCGCGGACGCGCAGACCGGAGCGGTGAGCGTCATCAAAGGCGAAGAGATCGCATCCACCGCGCAGGACTTCACGATTCTTCCGGGCGTCGCGGCGGTGGCGCCCGCGGACCTCTCGACCGGGGTACCTTCGCAGACGAGAGTCGCGTTGACGTTCTCGGAGCCGATTTCAGGAATCGACACCAGCACGCTCATAGTGAAGACGCTCGCGGGCGCGGAGGTCAGCGGAACCGTCAGTCCCACGGGCGAAGCGAGCACGTTCACCTTTACGCCGGATTCGACGTTCGCCGAGAACACGGTGTTCGTCGTCAGCGTCGAGACGGTCGCCTTCCAGTCGTCGTTCGAGACAGGTTCGACACCGGATTCGACCGCGCCGACGATAGAAAGCGTTTCTCCCGCGCTCGCGGAGACCGGAGTTGGCGCAGGCAGCGCGATCACCGTGACATTTTCGGAGCCGGTAAACTCCGGAAGCGTGGAAGGCGCGGTGAGCGTCGTCGCCAGCGAAGTCAGCGTCTCCGGAAAGACGACGCTCAGCCCGGACGGACTCGTCGTCACATTCACACCGATCAAGAGTACGCTCACGTCCACCGGGTTCGAGTTTGGCGGACTTCTAGGCGGCACCGAATACACGATCAGCGTTTCGACATCGGTGACGGACATCGCGGGCATCAATCTCGCCCAGACTTTCACCTCGACGTTCAACACTGGTATCTGGGTTTCGCATCTTTCGACGTACTCCGGAACTTCCGAAAGCGAAGTCACCGCGTTCGGCGGCGGCTTCGGCTCCGCGTTCAGCGACAACGTCGTCAGATGCGCTGGAACGACCGCGACCATTCTCAGCAGCAGCGCGAACTCTCTTACGTTCTCTTATCCACAGGGCGCTGCCAGCGGCGACGTCGTCATTAGCGCGGGCGGAAACACTTCGAACGGGCTTCCGTTCACTGTAACCGCACTTCTCGACATCGTCGGAACCGCCACCGTCGGCGGTATTCCCTCCCAGCTCGCGATCCGTCCGGGTTCCACCTTAGGCGTGGTCTCCGACGAAAGCCAGGGAAAGCTGATCGAGTTCGACTCGTCTACCGGAGCCGCGACGGGGAGGAGTCTAGAGCTTCGGGGACTCGCCACGGACCTTCTGTATTCGAGCGACGGTTCGAAGCTCTATGCCTGCAACTTCGGACCTGCATCGAAGGCCGGAGAACGGGTGTACATCATCGACGCTGAGAAACTGACGCTGCTCGGAAACGTGCGCGTCGGAAGAAGGCCTGTGCGAATGGCGCTGTCGGCTGGAGGCTCGCGCCTTTTCGTTTCGAATTATCAGGACAACACCATCTGCGTGATCGACACAGCGAAAAGAGAAGTCGAGGAGTACCTTCGAACCGACGCCGGGCCGAACGGAATCGGCATCACTCCAGACGGAGCGAAAGGGTACGCCTGCAACTATCTCGAAGGCACGGTGACGGTTTTTAGCGCAGTCAATCTGACGACGACGACGACGATAAACGTAGGCGACGGCCCCGCCCGCGCGATAGTCTCGCCAGACGGAAGGTGGGTACTCGTAACGAACCACGGGAGCGGAAGCCTTAGCGTAATCGACGCCACGAAGGACATAGTCGCGAAGACCATCGCTCTCGGAATCCAGCCTGTAGGCGTTAGCTTCGATCCATCGGGAACAAAGGCCTTCGTGACGCTGAAAGGTCAGAACGCGGTCCGCGTGCTAGAGATTTCATCTACTTCCGTCACGCTGAAAAGCACGGGAATTTCGGCCGGCTCCGCTCCGAGCGGTATCGCGGTGACGGAAGACGGCACGAGGCTGATCGTTTCGAACAGAGGCGACGCAACCGTGCGGACGACGTTCATAAGCGACGTCGCTCCGACGATTTCGGCTCTTTCACGGAATTCCGGCGTGGAAGGCGAGATCATCGACATCTACGGCACGAGCTTCGCTTTCGAGGAATCGAACAACGAGGTCAACCTCGGCGGCACGACCCTGTCTCTGGTCAGCGCAAGCTCGCAGGCGCGACTCCGGGTGCAGATTCCGACGGGAGCGAAGAGCGGTCCGATCACCGTCAGGTCCCGTGGTCTGACGTCTAATCCGGTGTACTTCACCGTCAGCGCGGAGCGTCCGACAGTGGTAGGCGTGATTCCATTCTCCGGTGCGACCAACGTCGCGCAGGACAAGGTCGTGACTGCGCTCTTCGATCAGAGCGTCGATCCTGACAGCGTCACGAGCGCCTCCTTCTTCGTTGCAGACGCAACGGGAGACGAAGCGCTCGGATCGATCGAAATGCTTTCCGAAAACACGGGCGTGAAGTTCACCCCGAGCGAGAGCTACAAGCCGGGGACGCTTTACACTATAAGCGTGCTACCGTTCGTGCTCGGAAGGTCGGGCAACTCGCTCGACGGCGATCCAGTCGCGCCCGGACTGAACGCGTTTACAAGTACTTTCAGAACCACGGAGCGAGTGTTCGTCATACCGACGATCGCAGGTTTCTCGCCGACGAGTTCCGAAGGCGCGGGGGGCGGGACGCTGACGATCAGCGGAACGAACTTCGTCCAGCCTTCGGGTAATTCCGCGGGCACGAAGGTGTTCTTCGGAACGCGGGAACTCACCGGACTTTCATTCGCGTCAACCACCGGAATTACCGCAACCATTCCGATAAGCCCGCAGGCGCTCGTTCCCGGCACGGCTCCGCTTGGAGTGAATCTGCGCGTCGTCAATCCGGACGGACAGCAGAGCGCGGCCACGGAGCAGTTCAAGTACATCCCGGCGAACGTTCCCTTCACTATCCTGGGCGTCTCGCCAGCAAGCGGACCAGCCGCGGGGGGCACGAGCGTCACGCTCACAGGCACCGGTTTCGCGGAAGGAATGACGATCAGCGTGGGCGGAACCGCGGCGAGCGGCGTCACGGTTCTAAGCAGCACGAGCGCGACCGCGGTCACTCCCTCGTCATCCGCCGCAAGTTCGAACAGCATCACAGCGGTGAGCGTCGGCGCGACTCTCGAAGCGAAGTCAGCCTCGCTTCCGCTCGCGTTTCGATACACCCCTGCGCCGGTGTTTACCAGCATCGCGCCTTCGTCGTTCCCCGTGACGGGCGGACTGGCGACGATCTTCGGCAACTTCTTTGGTTCGGGCGCGAAAGTCCTCGTCGACGGAACCGAGGTGAGCTTCGGGACCGACCAGGCGCTCGGCGTGAAGTCCGCGTCCGAAATCACGGTGCTCCTGCCGCCCAGAATCGCGGGCGTGAAGACGATCGCGATACGCAATCCGGACGGACAGACGACCGCGGGAAGAACCGTCACGTACGAGGCAGCCACCGCTGACGTCAACATGTCGATCCAGAGCGCGATGCCAGTGGCGTTGCTTGGCGTTCCCGCAACGAACAGCGCGAGCGTCACCTTCAGCGGGAACACCGCGAAGGGTCTCACGGTGGAACTCGTCAGTTCCGGAAGCGTCCTCGAAACCACGACCTCCGGAAATATCGTGGGCGCGTTCACATTCACTCACGTCTTCACCGAGGGCACGCACACGCTTGGCGCCCGCGCGCTCAGCTCGGGAACAGTCATCGCGGAAAGCGCGCCGATAATCTTCATCGTCGATCTGACCGCGCCACCCGCGCCGAGCCTCGTGACTCTCGCAGCGGGAAGCGACAGCGGCTCCTCGAACGCGGACGGCATCACGAACGTGACCATGCCGACGATAAACGTGACCGCGAGCGACTTCGGCACCGCGCCCGCAGGCGGCTCGATCACGGTGATCGCAAGCAACGGAGTCGCGGACATCGGTCAAACCACCCTCTCCGGATCCTCGGGAAGCGTAACGCTGACCTCCGCGCTCGCAGACGGCTCGAATCAGGTTCTCGTCCGCGCGGTCGACGCGGTGGGCAACGCCTCGGAAAGCGTGGCGCTTGTGATCGACGTCGATACCGTCTCGCCGAACGCGCCGACGATTGCGCTCGCTCCCGCGTCGGACTCGGGCGACAGCGCCAGCGACGGGATCACGAACGACGGCACTCCCGCGCTTGAAGGAACAGCGGAAGCTGCGAGCACCATCTCCGTGAGCGATACAGGCGCGACTATTTCGGGGCAGACATCCGTCGGCGCGCTTGGCGATTTCTCTCTCACGCTTACAAGTATCGCGGACGGATCGTACAGCGTCAGCGCCACCGCTACGGACGTGGCGGGCAATGCGTCGGTTTCGTCGAATTCGTTTTCCCTCACTATCGACACTATCGCGCCGACGGGGACGAGCGTTACGATCAATAGCGGCGGAGCGATAACGAATAACGCGAGCGTCAGCGTCGCACTCACCGCCACGGGAGCGTCAGGAATGCAGATCGCGTACGACGGAACCGCGGATACTGAGAGTTTCGTCGTCTTCGCCTCGACCGACTCTGGGACGCTCTCACCAGCGAGCACAGGAACGCGAACCGTCTCAGCGAAGTTCCGCGACGTGGCGGGAAACGTCAGCTCACAGGTCACGGACGCGATCGTCCTCGACCTCACCGCGCCCTCGGACCCGGCGCTCACGTTGATGGATATGACGACCTCTAGCCAGAGCATCACGAACAGCGTGGCGATAAACGTCAGCGTCAACGAAGAGTCGGGAATCGCTATGTGGCTGATCTCCGAGAGCCAGAGCACGCAGCCCCTCGCCTCTAACGTCGCGTGGAGCACGGAACCGATGACGTTCGCGCTCAGTTCCGCGGACGGCGTGAAGACCGTCTACATCTGGGTGATGGACAGCGCAGGCAACGTCAACGTCGGTCCCGTCTCGCAGACGATAACGCTCGATCTGACGCCGCCTAGAAATCCGATCCTGCTGCTTTCCGACCAGACCACCGCGGACGTGAATAACACGAACGCGATCGTCGTCGACGTCGCAATTTCTGGAGACACCGACGCGGCAATGTGGCTCGTCGCCGAGTCGGCGTCGTCGCAGCCCGCGGAGACGGACGCGGGATGGACGTCTACGAAGCCGACGACGTTCACGCTGAGTTCGGGCGACGGCGCGAAAACGGTCTTCTGCTGGACCAAGGACATCGCTGGCAACGTCAACTCCGCGGCGTCTAGCACCACGGTTACGCTCGATACCGTCGCGCCGGTGGACCCGTCGCCTTCGCTATCGGACGCGACTAGCGGAGAGACTTCCGCAACCAACGACACCCTGGTGAACCTGATCGTATCGAACGATGCCGAGGCGGTAATGTGGATCGCGAGCGAGAGCCAGAGCACGCAGCCCGCCGAGAACGACTTGGCGTGGACGGGAACGGAACCGACGTCCGTTACGATCTCGTCCGGAGACGGGCTGAAAACAATCTACGTGTGGGTGAAGGACGCGTCGGGCAACGTCAACGCTGGCCCGACGGACGCTCGAATCGCCCTTGACACCGTAGCGCCGGGAGATCCGACGCTTACGCTTCAGGATCCGAATACCGCGAGCGCGTCGCTTACGAACCAAACCACGGTCGACGCGATCATCGGAGGGGACACTGGGTCAAGTCACTGGTTCCTGTCCGAATCTCAAAGTTCCCAGCCTGGAGAGCTCGACCCCGGCTTCGTCTCGGTACGTCCGACGACCTTTGGCCTCTCCTCCACAGACGGGGTGAAAGGCGTCTACATCTGGATCAAGGACATTGCGGGAAACGTCTGCGCAAACCCGGGCACCGCGTCGATAACGCTCGACCAGACTCCGCCCGCCACCGCGAACCTCGCGATCTCCGACCAGACGAGCGCGAGCGCGTCGTACACGAACTCGCTCGCGATAGACGCGAACATAACGGGCGATACGGACGCGGTCGAATGGCTCGTAAGCGAGACCGCCGCGACGACTCCGGCGCTCTCCGATCCGGACTGGGTGACGTCGCAGCCTACGACGTTCACGCTCAGCTCCGGAGATGCGCTAAAGACCGTCTATCTCTGGACGAAGGACGTGGCGAACAACATAAGCGCCAGCGTCGTCAGTCAGGCGATCACGCTCGACACGAGCGCGCCTTTCGCGCCGAGTTCGTTCACTCTTGACGCCGGCGCGGCATACACATCGAGCGCAAGCGTAACCGCGGACATAACCTTCTCCGGAGGCGAATCGCAGATGATAATCAGCGAGTCCCACAGCGTGCAGCCCGGAGAAGCCGACGGATCGTGGCAGACGACGTCGACGTCGTTCCCGTTCACCTTAAGCGGTGGCGACGGACTCAAGACCGTCTACCTCTGGGTGATGGACGACGCGGGCAACGTCGCTGCGTCTTCGAATTCCGCGTCGATAACGCTAGACACGGTCGCACCCACTGTCACAGCGCCGAACATTCTCGCGGTCATCAGCACCGACGGAGGAACCGCGAACGTCGCCGGCGTGGGGGACGTCATAACCGTCACCTGGGATTCCATCAGCGACGGAAACTCCGACGCCTACGACGCCGTGTGCGATATGTCCTCCTACGGCGGCGGAATCAGCGTGGCGATGTTCGACGACGGCACGAACGGAGACGCCACCCCCGCGGACGGCATCTTTACCGCGGAGTTCGTAGTCGTGGCGGGTTCGGTGGACGACGCCGCGGCGGGAACCAGCGTCACTGCGAACGACTTCGCGCTGAACGGCTCGGGAGTCGTAGCGGACGACGGAACGCTGTCGGTCGATTCGGAAGAACCGGCGGTGAACGTCGCTACGGAGGTCAATCACTCGATCACGTCCGACGCCGCTCCGTTCGGGGTTCTGTCGATAAGTGAGATTCTAAACGTGCAGGTCGATACTACGGCGTACGCCGACATTACGTCGGTCGCGGTCGATTTCAGCGCCATCTCTGGAAGTTCCGCGCAGGCGCTGTTCGACGACGGCACTAATGGCGACGCGTCCCCCGGCGACGGCGTTTACACCTACGAAAGAACCACCACCGCAGGGAGCGAAGACGGAAACACATACTTCCTCAGCGTGCGGCTGATCGACGACGCGGGTAACGTCTACGGATTTACTGCGGACGACGTTGCGCTCGACGTCGACAACGTCGCGCCCGTCGTTAGCGCACTCGATCTTTCCGCGGCGATCTCCGTCGACAACAACAGCGACAGCGTCGCGGCGACGGGAGACGCCATCCTCGTTACGTACAACGCGGGATCGCAGACGGACATCACGAGCGTCGAAGGCGACCTTTCAGCGTTCGAAGGAAGCGCGACGCAGGCGCTTTTCGACGACGGAACGAACGGCGACGCGACCCCCGCGGACGGAATCTGGAGCTACGAGATGACCGTCGTCGCGGGAGCGGTCGACAGCACTGGGCTGACATGGAGCGCGACGATTCTAGACGACGCGAACAATTCAGGATCGTCATCCGACGACGACACAGTCGATATCGACAGCGAACCGCCTTCGCTGAGCGCCGCTAGCAGCGCCGGCGTGCGCGGAAGCTGGACGGGTAACTCCGGAGGCACGACCGGAACAATAAACTCCGGGTTTCTGAACCTCGACGTCGACGGAACAGGCGCGCAGGACGTCTTCTTCTCGTCGTCCGGCGGTAGCGGCGCCGCGGTCGCTGGCGACCTTCAAGCCGCGATAAACGACCTCGGAGCGGAGCTTGCGGGAGTGCTGGTTTCGGAACTCGGCGGCGGTCAGTACAAGATCGAAAGCGGCACGACGGGCACTGCGTCATCGGTTACAGTGAACAACCCTGGGGATTCGGCGGGATACTTCGAAGGATCGCCTTATCCGGACACGAACGCCATATCGAACGTGTACTTCATAATCGATGCCGATGGCGCGGGCGCGCAATCCATCTCGTTCTCGTCTTCGGGCGGCAGCGCCGCCGTGGTCGCCTCCGACATCGAAGCCGCGATCCAGTCAGCGGGAGGGGCGCTTTCCCTCGTGACGGTGGCCGACGACATCGATCACTACGTCGTTACAAGTGGAACCACAGGCGCAAGCTCGTCCGTACTCATTTACAGTAACGGGCCGACCGCGGGGTACTTCTCCGGAGCCGGAGCCGCGAGTAGTTCCGCGACTTCGAACGCAAAGATCGTTCTCGACATCGACGGAAGCGGGCCGACGGACCTTTTATACAGCTTCGGCGGCGGCACCGCAGACGACCTCGTCACGGCTCTTCAGACGGCGATCGACGCGACAGGCGGGAATCTCGCGGGGGTGGTCGTATCGCAGGTAGCGGGAACTATCATATTCACGAGTCCCACCACCGGAGTCGGATCGTCCGTCGCGCTCGGATCCTCCGCCCCCGGAAGCGGATACAGCCTCGCAAACACCGGCGGCGCAACGTCGATCACGAGCGGAGTAGACGATCAGATCAGCGTCGAAATCGACGGCGCGGGTCCGTACGAACTTACTCTCGGATCGCAGGGCAACGTCGCGTCAATTGTCGCGGCGCTGCAAAGTCAGATCGATTCGTTCTTCGGAGCGGGGGCCGGACTCGCGTCCGACGCGGGCGGCGGACAGATCAGGATCGACTCTCTCACTTCGGGTTCGACGTCGTACGTAACCGTAACCGCGGGAACGAACGACGGTTCGGCCGCGCTCGCCCTCGGACTCGCAAACGGCGGCACAGAGGAAACAGGCTTTGACGACGGCGCAAGCGGATCTCTTTCGAATCTCACGAGCGGAACGCAAACCGACGGGGAAGACGACGCGCTGCCACTGATCGGCTTCGACACCGGAGCTTCCGTTTCGGGAGCCGACGACGCAAGCGTCACGCTGAATCTGGTCGGGGGGTCGCCTGCCGCGGGATCCGCTCCTTCCGGATTCCACACGGAACTAATCAATTACGTCTATGGCGACATCAACACCGTCAACCCCGGAGACAAGATAAAGGTCATCTTCGACGCCACGGGGATTCCGGATATAGCGAGCGCAACTATCGACCTCGCGGCCATCGGTGGCAGCGGGACGCAGGCGCTCTTCGACGACGGAAGTAACGGCGACTGGGCAAGCGCGGACGGAATCTATACCTTCGAGTACGTCGTTCCCGCGGGGACTCTCGACGTTTCAGGAGCGTCGGTTGATCTCACCGTGACGGACGACGCAGGCAATTCGGACACGCTTGGCGACGACGATACGCTCTCGATCGACGTCCTCGCGCCTGACGTCACCACCGCAAACATAACAACCTCCATTACGATCGACACGGGCGCGCCAGGCGTGCTGAACCTCGGCGACGTCCTTCGTATCGAGTGGAACTCCGGGGAGGCTTCCACCGAAACGCTCTTCGCCTGGACAAACCTGCTTCCTTTCGAGGGAAATTCCGCTGAAACACTCTACGACGACGGCACTAACGGCGATACAACGTCAGGCGACGGAATCTGGACGTACGAGTTCACGATTTCGGCGGGAGTCACCGACTCGGTCTCGAACCAGGTCACCGTGTCCGCCAAGGATAACGCGCTGAACAAGGTTGCCGATGTTGCGGACGATGTCGCCTATGATCTCGATAACGTCGCGCCTTTGCTCAATCCCTCAGCGATCTCGACCGTGATTTCGACCGACAACGGAACGCCGGGGATCGCAGGCATAGGCGACGTTATCAGCGTCGTATGGGACACAAACGGACAGATCGATCTCGCAAGCGTCACCGTGGACCTGAGCGCCTTCGAGGGTAGCGCAGCCGATGTGATGTTCGACGACGGCGCGCACGGAGACGGCGGCCCCGCCGACGGAGTCTGGGGCGTCGATTTCACCGTCACTGCGGGCGCGACCGACTCTACAGGGCTTGGCGTCTCCATCTCCACGACGGACGACGCCGGCAATTCCGACACCGTAGCCGACGACGACACCGTGGACCTCGACAACATCGCGCTTCCGCTGGACGCCACGATGATTACAAGCTCCATGCCCACGGATAATGGAACGCCGGGAGTCGCGGGAGTGGGTGACGTCATTCGCTGCGAGTACAATCCGGCCGTTGCTCCTTCCGAGATCGCCGCGGCTGAAGCGGATTTCAGCGCTTTCGGCGGCTCCGCGAACGTGGCGATGTTCGACGACGGCGTCACCGGAGGCGACACGTCCTCCGGAGACGGAATATGGACGGTGGAATACACCGTGGTCGTGGGAGCGATCGACGACGTCGATCAGGGCGTGACAGTGACCGCAACAGACGACGCTGGCAACGTCACCGGACCCGTGGCGGACGACGACACCGTCGATATCGATAACGAGGCGCCGGCTCCTTCGAACTCCGCGGTCACGCTCACGATCGAAGTCGACTCAGGAGCGCTTGGCACTGCCGGCGTCGGCGACGTCATCAAAGCGATGTGGGATTCGAACACCGACGCGGTGACGGACGTCGCTACCGCGGAAACGGACTTCAGCGCCTTCGACGGACCCGCGAACCTTTCCCTCACAGATGACGGCGCGGGCTACGACTTCGCGCCGGGCGACGGTATCTTTACCGGAAGCTGGACGGTCACTGCGGGTACAACGGACTCCACAGGATTCTCCACGGGACTGACCGTAATCGACGACGCGGGCAACACGGGTTTCCTTTCCGACGACGACACGATCGACGTCGATAACGTCGCGCCTCTTCCGACCGACGCGCGAATATTCGTGACGATTTCCACCGACTTAGGCACCGCTGGAATCGCTGGAATTAGCGACGTAATCGAGGTGCTATGGGACGGCTCCGCAAGTGGCGACAACATTCCGGACATTCAGAGCGTAACTGCCGATCTTTCTGCGTTCGGAGGACTCGGGGCGCAAGATCTCTATGACGACGGTTCGAATGGCGACGTCTCCCCCGGCGACGGAATGTTCACGTACCAGTACACCGTTGTCGCGGGATTGGAAGAAGCGCTCAATCAGAACGTCACCGTCACGGTGACTGACGACGCAGGCAACCAGAGCGCGCCCGTCGCGGATACGACGGACGTCGATATAGACGACGTCGCTCCTGTCGTGCTGATCGCGCAGCCAAACGGGGGAGAGACGCTATTTGTAAATAGCACATACTCCGTGCAGTGGACTACTTCCGACGGATTTCCGTCCCTGGCAGATATCGACTATTCCGCTGACAGTGGATTGTCGTGGGTTGCGGTTACTTCCGCGGAAACCGACGACGGCGATTACGGATGGTTCGTTCCAAATAATCCCACTGTCCTAGGCAGAGTCCGGATAACCGCCACGGATACCGCGGGGAACATCGGAAGCGCGGTCGTAAGCGCGGCGGACTTCACAATCGAGTACCCCGCGAGGATATTCGCCATCGTCCCCGTGAACGCGGACGGAACTTATTCCGTCGGAACCACGCTCGACATCGAGGTCAGATTCGACAAGGCGGTCACCGTATCGGGGAATCCATATCTCGATCTGAACATCGGCGGACCGAAGCAGGCGAATTACGTCAGCGGCTCCGGAACGAAGAAGCTGCTCTTCCGCTATTATGTCCAGCAAGGAGACGCCGGCTCCGACATCGACGTTCTCGGATCATTCGCGCTGAACCTGAATGGCGGAACCATCCAGGGACCGTCCTCGGAAACCGCGGACATAGGAACGACCGCGTTCGGCTTCGCGTCGCAGAGAACAATCAGCGTGGATACGAACGGCTGGGCAGGAGGATTCATCCTCCAGGGAAATCCCTCCGCCGCGCAGGTCACTGCGACAATCAACGCCGGGTTCGATAATTCCCTCGCCGATGCTAGTTACAGTCTCGCGTCTGGCGATGTCGATGACGACGGGGACATAGACATCGTGGTGGCAAACTTCTTTGATTATCAAAGAGTGTATCTTAATAACGGAGCAGGTGGGTTCATTGTTCAAACGGTCGATGTTGGATCGAATCTGCTTGGAGCGCATGTTCCAGGAT
This sequence comes from Planctomycetota bacterium, assembly GCA_024653775.1. Lineage (GTDB taxonomy): Bacteria > Planctomycetota > UBA8742 > JACQVU01 > JANLHZ01 > JANLHZ01. The sequence continues at coordinate 22,428 of JANLHZ010000223.1, forward strand.
TCGACGTGGCAGGCGTTGGATCGAGTTCCGATATAGCCCTCGGAGACGTCGATGGCGACTACGACCTCGATTGTGTCGTCGCGAATCACGCCGGAGAACAGCAGTTCGTATACCTGAATAATGGAGTAGGCGGTTTCGTCCTGCAAGCTAACGACACCGCCGCGAATCTCGGAACGACGCTCGCGGGCTTCGATACCGCGGGAGCCGGGGACAGCCTCGGAATCGCGCTTGGCGACGTGGACGGCGACGGAGACCTCGACGTAGTAGTCGCAAACGATAACGACGGACAGCAGGATTTGTATCTGAACAACGGAGTGGGAGGTTTCATACTCCAGACTAACGACACCGCCGCAAACCTCGGCACCTCCGCGGCCGGGTTCGATAACTCCGGCATCGGTTACAGCTACGACATCAAGCTGGGCGACGTGGACGGAGACGGTGATCTCGACGCGGTCGTGGCGAATAACGGCGCGGAGCAGTACGTCTATCTGAACAACTCAGTCGGAGGATTCATTCTGCAGGTGAACGACACCGCCGCAAATCTCGGAGCCACGGGCGCGGGGTTCGATACGGCGCTAACCGGGAACACGCACGGCATCGCGCTGGGCGACATCGACGGAGATGGAGACCTCGACGCGGTAGTCGCGAATTCTCTCAGCGCGGAGCAAAACGTGTATCTGAACAACGGCGCCGGAGGGTTTATCCTCGTCGCGAACGATACCGCCGCGAATCTCGGAACTACGCTCGCCGGCTTCGATACCGCGGGTACGGGATCGAGCGAGTCAATTCGCCTTGGCGACGTGGACGAAGACGGCGATCTCGACGCTATCGTAACGAATAACGGAGCCGCGCCGATGGTCTATCTGAACAACGGCGTCGGCGGGTTTCTTTTGCAGGCAAACGACACAGCCGCAAACCTCGGAATCTCGAATTCCGGGTTCGACCTCGGAGGTACGACAACCGGATGGGAAACCTCCTTCGAGGATTTCGACGGCGACGGCGACAAGGATGTCGCAGTTGCAGTTAACGGTTCCGTCGAAGAAATTTTCCTCAACAACGGAGTGGGCGGGTTCATCCTGCAGACGAACGACACCGCGATAAACCTCGGTGAGCGAAAGCGCGGAGTAGACATCGCCGCGACGCCATACGCGCAGGGAATGGCATTTGCCGATATGGACCTCGACGGCGATCTCGATTTCGTCGTCGCGAACAACTCCGCGAACGAAAACACGATTCTCCTGAATAACGGATACGGCGGGTTCGTCCTCGCCGCGAACGACACCGCCGCAAACCTTGGCGTCGCGCTTCCCGGCTTCGATACCGCTGGAACGGATGAAGCCCGCGATGTCGCGCTCGGCGACGTCGATGGCGACGGAGACGTGGACGCAGTGATGGCGTGCTTCAGCGCGCCGCAGTCACTGTATCTGAACAACGGAGTAGGCGGGATGATCCTAAGTCCGCCGGACACTGCCGGGAACATCTCCGCGGGAGGCACGGGATTCGACAATGGCATCAACGACAAAGGCACGGGTATCGCGCTAGGCGATCTCGACGGCGACGGCGATCTCGACTGCGTTGTCGCATGTGAAGGCGAGGAGAACCGCGTATTCCTGAACCTCGGTAACGGCGGATTCCTCCGCGCTACGAACGATTCCGCCGCGAATCTCGGCGCCGTTAGCGCGGGTTTCGACATCGCAGGCGGCATGCTGAACGGAACTTGCGTCGCGCTCGGCGACGTCGATGGCGATAACGATCTCGACGCCATCTTCGGGAACTACACCGCGGCGCCGGATATTTATCTGAACAATGGCGTTGGCGGGTTCATATTCGCGCCTTCCGACACCGCAGCCAATATCGGCACGACGAACCCAGGGTTCGATAACGCAGATACCACCAGCGATTTCAATTCCGTCCAGCTCGCAGACGTCGATGGCGACGGCAATCTCGACGCCATCTTCGGACTCGGCGGCGTCGCTCCCGGCTACGTCTACCTCGGAAACGGCGCGGGAGGGTTTATCATGCAGACGAACGACACCGCCGCGAACCTCGGCACCACGCTGGCAGGGTTCGACGTCGCGGGCGGCGCGGCGACGTCCGAAGCTCTGCTCGGGGACTACGACGGAGACGGAGACCTCGACTGCATCCTCGTAAATAACGACGGTCCGACAGAGCTGTACTTCAACAACGGCGCAGGCGGGTTCATCTACCAGCCGAACGACACTGCGGCCAATATCGGTCAGAGCGGTACCGGTATCGACGACTACACTGGCGCAAGCGGAATGGCATCAGCCGTATGCGACGTCGATAAGGACGGCGATCTCGATTTCGCGGTCGCCACCGGCTTCGGAGGCGTGGTGGAACTGTATCTCAACAACTTTGCGTCCGACCGCCGCTACAGCCTGCGCATTGCTATCGACGTCCCCGACGGAACCAACATAGGCGGCGGCAACACCGGAGACGGCACCGACGCTGACCTCGGGATGGGCGCTGAAATCCGAATCTGGCGCGGCGCGAACATTCCGACCGACACGAACTCCGTGTGGGTGCTCCCCGCAAGCTCGTCGCAGCTTGCCCGCGGCGTTCGCATAGACAACGCGCCGCTCGCGCTCACGTTCAGCAAGGCGGACGTCGATCAGCTCAGCTCAGGCGGAGGCGACGCAAGCGACGATCTCTACTGCGAGGTTACGTGGTACTTCGACGATGCGCCGACTATCTCGAACATCTATCGCCTTTCGAAGCCCGGCGGCGTCGGACTGACGGAGCTGAACCTTAGGCAGGGTCGAGGAACGCTCGTTATCCTCCACGCGGACGGTACTTCAAGCCTCGACGATCGCACACAGGACGGCGCGCCGCTCGACCCGGTGACGTTCGACTCCACGCCGTAGAGTAGCGGGGATGTCCTCCCTCATCATACTACACATCTTCTGCGCGACGGCCTTACCACTGGAGCATTCGGGTCTATGCGCAACCTGATTCGTCCGCCGTCCAATGTAGTCTGTAATTCGAAAAAGATTCACCGCGGCTTCGCCCACTGGCGTCTTTGCGAGAAACGATCCATAACCCGCCGTTACTAGTGTTTCGCGCACAGCCGCCAAGTCCGGCAATGCAGAATGCCGCGGGGAGCGTTTTCACATTCGAAAAAGGCAGTGATTCACGAATCTGCACGAATTTTCACCGACAACGGCTCCGTCTCCCAGGGGCCGCACCATCATAAAGACACCGTCGGAAGGGTCACGAGGTTCTGTCTCCTGGGGTCACGGTCGTCTTCGCGACTCCCGCAGAGCACGGCATCCAGAACGCTATCGAGAGCTACAATCACAGGTGGCAGGACAAGATCTGGAACCGTTTCATGTTCGATTCTCTCGATGCTGTCCAGGAACAGTCCGACTTGTACGTGACTGCCGTGAGGAAGCGAAACGCCTCCAGGATCGACGCCGCGCCGGACAGACGATCGTTCCCCAATGACCTCGAAATCGATCTCACGATGATGCCGCGAAGTAAGATCATCTTCATCAGAAGAACAAGCGACTCCGGCGAGGCCTCCCTCCTCGGCAGGTCCTTCCCTGTCGATAAATACTGGACTCACAGACTCGTCAGAGCCGAGGTCGATCTCGATCGAGGAAGGATTTTTTTCTATAGACTCAGAAGAAGCGATCACACCAACCACCCGCTCCTCAACGCGGTCGCTTACTCCCTCCCCAAAAGGAGCTTCAAACTGTGATAGTTCTGTACCTGACGTTGTCATCTCGTTACGCTAAAAGTGTTCAGCTAATGGTGACACTCAACCACTTACCACTTATCACTTACCACGATTTCGCCGGGAGAGTCTTCACGAACCTGACCGCCATTTCAATCCACCTGAGCAAATCCTCGTTTTCGTGGAAACCGTCAAGCCCGACCATCACCCAGCCTTTCATCGCGCGGCCTGTGATGTCGAATTCTTTCGCGTATTCCTCTTTGAGCGCATTTTCGTAATTCCCCTCTCCGACGCGAACGATGAGGAATTCCTTCCAAACGCCGACGCACATGTTTCCGCTTAGCAGAAAGCCGACGCCGCCGAACATTTTCTTTTCCACGAATCCTTTTCTCTGCGCGAGAATTTCCCGCACGCGCTCCGCGGCTATTTCATCGTAGGACATAACTATTCACGGTTCTCGCGTCCGGTGACGGACTCGAGCGCGGCTATCAGAGCCTTGCGCGCTTCGAGGATGTCGGCTTCGCTTCCGCCGAGGTAGAGCCGGCCGAAGGCGCCGACCGCGCGCATCTCTAGCAGGTTTATGTTCGCGGCTTTCTCCGCCTCATTCGCGGCGAAGATCGCGTAGCCCGCGGGATGCGTCTCGAGAATGTAGAGCGTCTGACCCTTCAGGATCATATTCCCGTGGCGCATCCGGTTGATGAGCATCGCCTGGTACGGCTCGATTCCGGTGATGACCTGATCCGACACGATCCGCGGCTTCAGCCGGTCTTCGGGCAAAATTTCGAGCGCATTACAGATCGCCTCGCCCGCCTGGCGGATCTGACCCTGATCGTAGCTGTGGATTTCGAGAACGCCGAACGCGCGCTCGACGATCTGCATCCCAGGCTCGACGGTTGTCTGCTTGCAGGCGATGTCGGTGACGCGGTTGATCGCGATTCCCGGCGCGATTTCGATGTAGAGCGACGCCTGCTCCTCCACGGGCAGATACCCCTGGCTCACCGTCGCGAGAAAGCTCGCAAGCTGCGGCTGGAGCACGTCGAGATAAACGAATGTCCTTAGTTCAACCATATAGCGTCCCTTTTCGAAAAATCCTCATCGATAATGATAGCCGGATAACGGAGAATAATAAACAGTTCGCGGAAAGTGATTTACTTCCACCAATCGACGACTCGTCCCAGGACCCTTGATTCGTTTGTCTTTCGAAAATGGTATCTGTTCACGGGGTGATTTGTGTTCGTAGTGACGCCGTAAGGCGTTTCTCGAATGCCGCGAACTGAAAATACATGCCCTTACGGGCACACTACGAACCGAAACGCCGTTTATCTGCAAAACACCCCATGGACAGTTACCGAAAATGTTCAAAAATAGCGGAGTGGCGCGAACGGCATTCAAAGTATAGAATTGAACTGCGAAAGAATTGGCGTGGATCACAGGAGGACAATATGAATTCTACCACGTATGAAGATGTTTTACAGGAGGCTGAGCGGCTGCCCAGAGAACAGCGCTTACTCCTCATCGAGCATCTGATCCACAACATTCGAACCTCGGAAAATCGCGTTGAGGATTCCCCCTTGTGGGAGGATTACGCCGGTTCGGCGCCATATCCACTTTGCGGTGAGGATGCTCAGGAATATGTCAGCGGGCAGCGGACGGAGTCCGATCTCGGTAGGAGAGAAAAGTGAAGATTGAGGATGCTCTGAGTAACGTCCGTCGTCTGTTCCTGGACACTGCCCCGGCTATCTATTTTCTTGAGCGTAATCCAGCATACTACGAACGAATGGAGACTTTTTTTATAGACTGTTCACTTTGCGTTCGTTCCCGCGGCGCTTCTGAAGTTCGACTGAAGCGAAACATCGCCGCGTATGGTCGCAGCGAACTCGATAATCGCCCGATATCTATTTCCGACTTTGCTTCCTGGCGTCTTTGCGGGAAACGAATTTTGAAGCAGGAGAAGCGAGAG
>JANLHZ010000229.1 GCA_024653775.1 Planctomycetota bacterium
TGTACAGGGAACGAACTTGTGCGCGCTCCAAAAATTCTCTGCGAATCTCCGCGTCTCGGCGCTGAAGAACTGCGAGGACGCCGGTTTTGTAATTCAGGGAATGTGGTTCACCGAACATTTACCCAGTCGCGGCCGTCCTGGATTGAATCCATCGAAGCAATTCGACATCTGAAAAAAGGACACTGTTCACTGGAAATTCGTAACAACACATCGCCGAAGTCCAGAATCCTCCTGTGGTTTTGCTTCTACGCAGCGTTCTTCGTCAGTTACATTATTTAAAATATTAAGACAAGCTCAGATTCAAATTTGAAATAAATTTGAATCTGAGCTTGTCTTATTTAATTACATTTTAATGTTATATCAACAACTTACGGTATCTACCAGGGCAATCGCATTTGGAAAATTGGGGGTGCAGGCGTCCTCGCCTGCGCAGAATGATCCGCAGGACGCACGAGTTCACTTTATTCACACTGGTAAACAACGGCAGAATAGAGCACGCTTCGCGCGGTTTGCGCAGACGAGACGTCTGCACTCCCAGGTTGCAACTCTCGAAAGAAATCAAATGCGATTGCCCTGGGTATCTACAAATTTTCCGGGATTGTTCGATCGGCCATCTTCAAATCGAATCCCACGGAGCAATTTTCAAATCCATTAGCAAGATACAGAATCATCCAGCGTATATCGTACAGTAAATTCGTAGACGGCACGAATATAAGGTGCTATTACGGCTCCGAATCGACGTAATTCGCAAGATGAAGCCGCCGAAACGATGTCGGACGATCCTCCCACGAAATCGCAGGCATTTCCGATCCCGCGAACATCAGCGCTATCGACTGAACGCAAATCATTGTCGAAAGCAGGTTGTAATGCCAGGTCAGGATTTCGTCGGGTTCCGTATCGAGTATCTTCTTGACGTACTTGTGCCGGTAGATCCCCGTCGCTGCGAGGGCATCCTTCGAAAGGTATTTTTCCGCCGCCTGCAGCAGTCCGGCGGATACCAGATCGTACACGTTGTACGCCAGGTGCTCCTTGCGCTTTTCGAGGGTGTTATCCGGAAGAATCTCCTTCATCGCAGCTTTCAGGACGTGCTTCAAGTCTCCGAGCTTCATTTTGATCTTGAACGGCACCGAGAAGAAATACTCGAAGAAGTTCTCGTCGAGATACGGATACTCTGGGGTCACGCCGACCGCGCCGAAGATGCGTTCGAGGGCTAACAGAGTGTGCTCTGGCAGTCTGGTCCGAAATTCGGCAAAAAGAGCGTTCTCGAGCACGTCGCGGCCATCGCGCTCGAAAAACGGCTGGAACACGTCGCGTGTGGTAGCTTCGACCTCTTTCGAAAACTCTCGCGTGAAAATCCTGTTCGAAATCCGTTTTCTGAAATCGAGGGCGCCGCGCCAGAGGCCGTAATATCTCGTCGGATCGCCCGTGCTGAGAGTAATTTCGATCCCCTGTCTTCCGAGGTCCGCGAGCGGGCTTGGGAATATCACCTCCGACCCGCGGCACAGCAAGTCCGCGAACGGCCCGAGGAACACCTGGGACAGCCGCTTCGAGAAGAGCATCTGCCAGCCGAGGGACGGAAGAAGAAGACGGTAGATTTCGTGGCCGACGAGGACTTCGTCCGCGCCTGCGCCCAGAATGATGTTCGAGGTTCCCGGCGCGAGATTCTTCGCGAGCGCCGAGTATGGCAGCAGCGAAAACCTTGGCTCTTCGAGGTAGTAAAGCCAGCTTGACAAACTCTCGAATGGACTTGCCTTCTCGATGCATTCGTGGTGACGCGTCCCGTAATACTTCGCGGTCTGGCGCGCGCCTGCGGCTTCGTCCGGACAGTGATCGACGATCGCGGAATACGTCGAGATTTCATCAGGGAAGTGCCGTCGCATCTGTTCGACGATCGCGGTGGAGGAAATGCCGCCGGAAAGCGCGATACCGAACTTTCGCCCGCGTAGAATCGAACCGATGGAGATTATCGACGAGCGCAGGCGACTTAGTGTGGCTTCGTTTGCCTGCAAATCCGTGCAGCCGACCTGCGGGGTGTCGTCCGGGACGTAATACCCGATCTTCCGGATTTCGCCTCTCCGGACGACGAGCGCGGTCCCCGGTTCGAGCTTCTTAACTCCGTGGAAACAGGTGAACGGCGCGGGAATATACCTGAGGTGCGTCGCGAGATGGATTCCGCTCGCGTCGAGTTTACGGTTTTTCAGCCACGGGAGTTCGAAAAGCGCTTTCGCTTCCGACGCGCAGGCGAAAATTCCGTCTGACTCCGCGTACACGATGGACTTCGTGCCCACGGGATCGCGCGCGACGATCAGAGTTCTCAGTTCGCGATCGTAAAGCAGAAGCGAAAACGATCCCCGAAGGTGGCTAAGAAAGTCGATTCCTTCTCGAAGGTACGCGCGGACGATGACGTCCTTCTGATCGAGCGCGGGATTTCTCGATCGAAATGAAACGTCGACGAGTGGACGCGCCAGCTTGATGAATCCGTCCAGAACGATAACGAACCTCGACGCCTTATGAAGGTGCGGATACGCGGGTTCGCCTCGAATGGTTTCGTTTCCGCGATAGACGGCGCAGAAGTCGTCGCTGAGGACGCTCCCCGCGACTTCGCGTCCGCGGTGAGACAGCCTCTTCGACACCCGGTCGAGGGTTTCGCGGTCGATCCTTCTAGTGACGGCAAAAACGGCGCCCATTCTATCTTTCCTGCGCCGCGTCCTCCCTGGTGCGGACCAGCGCCTCGAACAGCGCTTTCCAGTCCTCGTCGTCGTCTCCGATGACGTCGGAATTTCCAAGCTGCTCGATGATCGACATCCTCTCCTCCGAGAGTTTTTCGCGCTTCGTCATCAGCTTCTCCATTTCGACCTGAAGCTGGGTTTCCAGCTCCCCGGCTTCGACGGTTAGCCGCTGCACCTGGTCGAGCTTTATCCTGAGCCTTTCGCGGACCTTAAGGATGCTCTCCCGCGCGAACTCCGCAAGCTCCTCGTCTCCAGACTCGATAACGTGAAGCAGCGACGCGATAACGTTGGCGCCGTCCATGTTTCCAAGCGCCTCGATGCTGCAGATTCGCACGTAGACGTCCTCCGACGGATCTTCGGCCCTGGCTGCGAGCGCGTCCGCCGCGCGAAACTCCGACAGCGCACCGAGGGTTATCGCGGCGTTCGCGCGCATCAGCAAATGCGGACTCTCGCCAAGCTCCCGGACCATCTTGGCGATCACGGGCGGATAAGGCACCGCCGCGATCTCGTCCCGGGCGTTTATCACCGCGAATCTGACTTCCGCCACCGGATCGTCGCTTGCTTCGTGAAGGTCCGGAATGAAATCGATGCAGCCGAGATTTCCCATTATCCTCGCGGCCTCGATACGCGCGTCGGCGCTTCCTTCCTTCGCGAGCTGCTGGCGAAGGAAGCTCTTGAACTCGCCCGACCCGAGGTTCGAGATTCCGAGAAGACCTCGCTGCCGGATGTACGGTTCACGGCTTTCGTCCATGAAGTCACTGATGTTCTTTTCCGCGGAATAACATCCCGTGAACGTGAAAATCACAACGAGAACCATTAGTGAATGGACTTTGCGCATCCGTCTATCTCCGCATTTTTAATATGAATATTCTATTCGGCGAGATACCAACTTGCCTGGATGATACTTCTTGCAGCACCTTTTACAACATCGGCGGAAAAAATCTATGGCGAATCTTTTTCGCCCTGGAAGTCGCCGGTATGGTTTTGGGTATTGAAATCGATAAGGTTCACGTCGACTCCGGTTGGTTTCAGGATCTTTGTCGTCCAAAGAACTGAGTTCGCCGAGTTGAGACCGTTTTTTGAAAACAACTACAGACGATTATAAGCAATGGCACTAGAACGCACATTCGTAATGTTGAAACCCGACTGCGTCGAGCGCAGGCTCGCGGGGAAGGTGCTCGCGAGATTCGAGGAAAAAGGACTCCGGCTCGTCGCGATGAAGCTGATCCAGATGACGCAGAAGCAGGCCGCGGAGCAGTACAGGGAGCACGAGGGCAAGGGCTTCTACGCGGGACTCGTCAAGTTCATGACTAGCGCGCCCTGCTTCGTGATGGTGCTCGAAGGCGCGTCCGCGGTAAGCGTCGTCCGCAAACTCGTCGGCGCGACCAACGGAAGAAACGCCGAGCCGGGGACCATCCGCGGCGACTTCGGCTTAAGCGCCGGACTGAACCTCGTCCACGCCTCCGACGGCGTCGAGCGAGCGAAAGTCGAAGCAGGAATATTCTTCAGGCCGGAAGAACTCGTGACCCCGCAGAATGCCATAGGCCACTGGATCGAAAACTCGGAAGACGCGAGCTGATATGCCCGAAGACGAAATCGACGGATCGACTGACGACACGAATCCGAAACCGCCGAAACGGTTCAAGTCGGCGTCGATCCTGATTCTGATTGGAAGCGTTGTGATCCTCTTTTCCTTCGGAAGACCCCTCGTCAATACCGACCTGAAGGAAGTCAAAATCTGGATGAGCGAACTTCGCGGAGAGTTCGACCACAGGTACAGTAAGATCGAAGGCGGGCAGATCGGGAGCGAGTCCGACCGCGCCTACGATCTCCAGCCGGTTTTGAAGTTCACCACGGAGCCGAACGCCAAGAACCTGATGTCATTCGCGTTCCAGCTTTGCTCGCTTTCGATGGACGACGAAATCGTGCAAAGGATCAAGGCGAGCGACGAAAGCTATGATCCATCGAAAGCTTTCAATTACAGTCTCGTGGCTTTGCTGGCGTTCGGACTCATCGGAGTTTCAGCCTGCGTGAGCGTTCTTTTCAGCGTCTTGATCTTCAGCCAGAAGTGGGGAACTTTTCTTCTGACGGCGACTTCCGTTCCGATGATGTTCGGGCTTATCGTGGCTTCGTTCACGAGCGGCTACTTTCTGATTTCCGGAAATTTCGATCTGACGGGAAGCGGCCTGCACTTTCTGCTCATAGGCCTTGCGCTCGCGGTTCCGGGAATACTGATGAAGGTCACGCCGGAAGCGCGCTACGGCTGCTTCTTCATGATTCTGACCGGCATCGGTTCGATCGGCGCCTGCGTTTGGATTTTTGGCCAGATGCCATAGAAGATTGTCGATGGAAGTGCGGACCGCGTAAAGATAAACTCTGAGACGAAATGACTTTCGAAGCGCAGAAACCGAAGATTTACACCGTCCGCGAACTCGGCGATCTGATCAAAACATCTCTCGAAAACGTTATTTCATTCGTATACGTCGAAGGCGAGATTTCCGGCTGCACTTACGCAAGCTCCGGCCACGTCTACTTCGGCATCAAGGACGAAGGCGCCGTGATAGACTGCACGATCTGGCGGAGCGACGTCCGCAATATCAGGTTCAGGCTCGAGGACGGGATGAAGGTCATCGTTCACGGCAAGGTCACCGCGTACCCGCCCCGGTCGAAGTTCCAGATAAACGTCCGCGCGGTCGAACCCCGCGGCATAGGCGAGCTTGCACTCCTTTTCGAGCAGCTAAAGGCGAAGCTTGGCGCGGAAGGACTCTTCGCGCAGGAACGCAAACGCCCGATCCCGAGGTTTCCGCGAAGGATCGGCGTCGTCACGAGTCAGACCGGCGCGGCTCTCCGGGATTTCCTCCGCGTGATGGAGGAGCGATATCCGCTTGCGACGATCGTCGTGCAGCATTCGAGCGTGCAGGGCCAAGCCGCGCCGATCGAGCTATTGCGCGGGCTGCGGGAACTCCAGAAGCCGGAGCACAATCTCGATTTCGCGATCTTGACCCGCGGCGGCGGAAGTCTCGAGGATCTTTTCTGCTTCAACGATGAGACTCTCGCGCGGGAGATTTTCGCGTCGCGGATTCCAGTCGTCAGCGCCGTCGGGCACGAGGTCGATTTCACTATCGCGGATTTCGTCTGCGACGTACGCGCGCCGACTCCGACCGCCGCGGCGATGCTGATGCCGGACATTCGCGTGCTGAAGGATTTGGTGGAAAGCATCCGCGCAAGCGTCGAATCGAACGCCCGTTACGCGGTCGGATGGCGGATGGACGAGGTGCGCAACCTGAGCTTCAGAATCGAGGCGAGAAGCCCGCGAAGGCAGTTCCAGGAAAAAGCGCAGCGGTTAGACGAACTTGGCGCGAGGATCAAGCGCGCGCTAGTTTCGGTTGTCGAGACAAGGAGGAACCGGCTGAACTCCGCAAGCGCCCTGCTTTCGAGTCTGAACCCGCTCGGCGTGCTCAGCCGGGGGTTCAGCATCACGCGCGTTGCGGAGACGGGAGAAGTCCTTCGCAGCGCGGATGACGCGCCCGTGGGAACGACGATCACGACCCGCCTTTCAGACGGCGTTATCCGTTCGAAGGTCGAATAGCGCGTGAGCGTTCGGTGAAACCGTGGCACGGACGTCTCATTCGCGATTTGACGGTCAGGATGACCGTGCCACGCAAAGGAAACGCCTGGAACGTTCCAAACAACGTGGTTCACCGAACATTCACAATAGCGCGGCTTCTCGATTTCAGCCACGCGCCCGTCAGGGCGCCAAGGTTATCGAGATTTCGGATTGAATTCAACCCTCGACCCTCGATCCAATGTTCTGACTACCGACTACTATTCCCTCGATCCTTCGCCTTACTGCTCCGCCAGATACATCTCGTACTTCTCTTTGCACGGAACGCAGCGGATAACCCAGGGCATATACTTGAGTCTGCCCTGCGGAATCCTTTCGTCGCAGTCGACACAGATGCCGTAGGTCTTCTGCTCCACGCGTTCGAGCGCGAGATCGATCTTGCGAACCTTGTCCGAATCTCCCTGCAGAAGCTCGAAGGCAATGTCCTGCTCGAAGGTCGCGGAACTGCCGTCTTCGAGAACGTCCGCGCTTTGCTGGCCCGCGTCGTTGTCGACGGTTTCGCTTTCGAGGCGGCTGATGTCGCCCAGGATCTCCCGGCGCCTCAGCAGCAGTAAATCCTGGAAGAATTCGAGATCCTTCGCGCTGAGAGATTTTGCGGTTTTCTTCACCGCGGCGGCCTGACTACGTTCCGCCTGCTTCAGGCGGAGGTTCGCGATTCGTTCGGCGCCCGAAAGTTTGGGCTTCTCTGCGGACGCGGCGACTTTTCCGGATGCAATGACTTTTCTTGTCGCAGGCGTACTGACGGCCGCGGTCTTCTTCTTTGCCGGAGCTTCGCTCTTCACCGGAGCGGTTTTCTTGACGGCGACGGTTTTCTTCTTTGCCGGGGATTCTTTTTTCGTGGGAGATTCCTTTTTTACGTTCGTTGTTTTCTTCGATTTGGAGGACTTGTCGGCGGGCTTGCTCTTAGATGCGGCGGACTTGACGGGGGAGGACTTCTTCGGAGGTTGAGAGACTTTCTTTTTAGAAGCGAGCGGCTTTGCGCTCTTCTTCTTCGTCTCTGCTTTCTTTGTGGTTTTCTGAGCCATTAGACATCCTTATAAAAATTGTATCAGGACCTCGGCCTAAAAATGGACAACGGATTCTATATAAAGGTCCATCACCGTCAAGACTTTCTGTAACTAAATTGTTTCGAGGCTAAAATCCCTGCGAGCCGTCGTCTATTGACTCGTAAAAGCGCGAAGAATACACTTATCGCGGAGGTTTTAAGTGAGAGTACTTGTAGTCGACGACAACGACGACGATCGCGAGCTGCTGGTCCGCGTACTTCGGGGCATGGGAATGAATGAAATCGTCGAAGCTCGCTCCGGCGCCGACGCGCTGGTCGAACTGAACCTTTCGAACCCAGACCTCGTATTCTTCGACTGGCTCATGCCGTTTCAGGATGGCGTCTCGCTCATCAGGGAGTATCGCGAAGAAGGCAACAGCACTCCGATCGTGATGGTCAGCGCGGTCGCGGACGACGAAAACCGCCAGAAGGCGCTCGACGCCGGCGTCGATCTGTATCTCACTAAACCTTATGAAATTCGGGACCTGAAAGCGCGGGTCGCGGAACTCCTCCGGGAGGCGGTTCCCGAATTCAGCCCGAGAACATAGGACGGGCGGAAATGCGCATCGCTCTCTGCCAACTGAATCCGACCATACAGGATTTCGACGGAAATCTGCGCAAGGCGCTCGAAGCGCTCGAATCCGCTAAATCGAGCGGAGCGCAGCTTTGCGTCTTTCCGGAGATGTTCATCAGCGGCTATCCGCCGCGCGATCTCGTCGAACGCAGCAGCTTCATCGAGAGCGCGGAGAGCTTCGTACTCGAGTTCGCGCTAAAGTGCTACAATATCGCGGCGATCGTCGGATTCCCTGGAAGCGCCAGCGCGAAATTCGATCTCCCGCGGGGCAAGGTTAGAGCCGCGAAGGCCCGCGACGCTACCGCGAGAAGCATCGTGAACGCCGCCGCCGTCTGCCGGGACGGAAGAGTCGCGCACGTTTACGAAAAGATGCTGCTCCCGACCTACGATGTCTTCGACGAAGACCGACATTTCCGGCCCGGAACCGAGCCGCTGGTTTTCGAACTGGGCGGGAAAAAAATCGGGCTTACTATCTGCGAGGACATCTGGAATTTGCCAGAGTTCTTCAAGGAGCCGGCGCGATACACGGTCGATCCGCTGACGGAACTCGCGAAGCTCGGCGCGGAAATGGTCGTGAATATCAGCGCGTCTCCATTCTGGACCGGGAAGATCGAGATGCGCACGAACCTCGTTTCCGCGCAAGCGAGGCATCACCGACTTCCGGTGATCCTCGTGAATCAGGTCGGCGCCAACGACGAACTCATTTTCGACGGATCGAGCGTGGTCTGCGACTCCGCGGGGAATGTCCTGCGCCGGCTCCCGAGCTTCGAAGAGGCGGTGGAGATTTTCGATACCGATCATCCTGGACCGCAGACGTCCCAGTCCGCACAGGGAGCACGCGGTGCGCCCCTACAGGAGGTCCACGACGCGCTCGTACTCGGCATCCGCGACTATCTGGCGAAAACCGGATTCAGAAAAGCCGTCGTCGGATTGAGCGGCGGCATCGATTCCGCGGTGGTGGTGGCTCTTGCGGCCCGCGCGCTCGGTCCAGAGAACGTCATTGCAGTCACTATGCCGAGCAGGTTCTCGAGCGCGGGAAGCGTGGGCGACAGCGCCAAGCTGGCGCAAAACCTCGAAGTGCGACTCGAAAAGGTCGCGATCGAAGACGGCGTGCAGTTCATTCGCGAAGCGTGCGCGCCGCTTTCGAACCTGTTTCCGGACGCGCAGAAATCGAGCGTCGCCGACGAAAACATCCAGCCGCGGATCAGACAGACGATTCTGATGTACGTCACGAACCTGTTTCCGGGGGAGCGAATCATCGTTCTGAACACCTCGAACAAAAGCGAAACCGCGGTGGGCTACAGCACCCTCTACGGCGATATGGCCGGGGGACTCGCGCCTCTGTCCGACGTCCCGAAAACGATGGTCTACAAACTCGCGGAATTCATTAACTCGAACGAAGAAATCATTCCGCGCGCGATAATCGAAAAGCCGCCTTCCGCGGAACTGCGCGAAAATCAGCGCGACACGGATTCGCTGCCCGCGTACGACGTGCTCGACGGAATTCTGGAGGCGTACATCGAAAATCAGCTCGGGCTTCAGGAGATCGTAGCGAAAGGCTTCGACGAACAAACCGTGCGCAAAGTCCTTCGACTTGTGGAGATCAGCGAGTACAAACGCAAACAGGCCGCGCCGGGGCTGAAAATCACCAGCAAAGCCTTCGGCATCGGTAGACGAATTCCGATAGCGAAGAAAATCGAGATCGTCTGATAAATCATACATTATTTTCGTGCCGTCTACGAATTTATCGTACGATTTATAGTCGGCGTTCATAATCGTACGAAAAATTCGTAGACGGCACGAATAAAACGTACTGTCAGCATTTCGCGACGCGATTCACAAGCCCCGTGATCAGCGCCTCGCCATCGACGTCTTCCACCGAGATCTCGCTGAAGGTTATCGCTTCCGCCATCTTTTCGATGCCGAGGTCGAGGGTCGGAATCTTCAGGTTCACGCCGCCTATGATCTTCGGCGCGACGAAGACGTACACCGCGTCGACGATTCCCGCGCGAAACGCGCTCGTGAGCACTCCCGGCCCCGCCTCAATCATCACCCTGCCGCAAGGCCGGATGCCTCCCGCGCCTTCATACAGCGCCCGGAGAAGCGCGTTCCAGCCATCGGGTGTCAGCATTACTTTCCGCGCGATCTCGCCCGCGGGAAGACTTAGTTGGTGAAACCCCCGTTCGTCCGAATCGATCTCCGGAGCGTCGACGTCCGCGCTCGAAACCTGCACCACCGGCGCGCTCCGGATCGTGTCGAACAGCCTGCACTGCTCTGGAAGCGCGCGTTCCGGATCGATAACCACCCGCGCGGGGTTGCTGCCCTCCACGAGACGCACCGTAAGTTCAGGATCGTCCTTCAGCACGGTTCCGATGCCGGTAATCACCGCCTGGCATTTCGCGCGGAGAAGATGCACCACGCTCCGGCTGCGTTCGCTCGTGATCCATTTCGAATCGCCGATGTCGGTCGAGATGCGCCCGTCGAGGGTCATTGCCCACTTCGCGATGACCCACGGTTTTTGTTCCCGGCGGTTCTTTCGCCACGCGCGGAGTATCGCCTCCGCCTCTGTTTCGAGGAATCCCGTGACGACCTCGATGCCAGCAGCGCGGAGTTTGTCGGCGCCGCCGCCGGAGGATTCGAAGCCGTCCGTCGACGCCACGATTACGCGCGCAATTTCAGCTTCGATAATCGCGTCCACGCACGGCGCTGTCTTTCCGTGGTGGGCGCAGGGTTCGAGCGTGACGTACATATCCGCGCCGCGGACGCTTTCGGACGCGGTTTGAAGCGCATTGATTTCCGCGTGGGGTCCGCCGAAGAATTCGTGGAAGCCGCCTCCGATTATGCAATCGTCCTTCGCGATAACGCACCCGACGGGCGGATTCGGCTCGACGCTCCCGATCCCGAGCCGCGCGAGTTCGAGCGCCCGTTTCATCAGCTCTTCGTGCATGCTGATCAAGATGAAGCAGCGCGGCGGGTAAGTAAAGCGAAAACCGGATCAACCCGCGTCGATCTGCGGAATCCTTCCCGTCAGCGATTTCTCATGCGATGTCGAGCAATCCGAAACAAAGATGCTCAAAAATGTCGAAGCAGCATTTTACAAAAATTTTTAAATTTACCAAAAATTTACTGGCGCCTATTTCATTCGTACGACATATTTATCCCTATAAACGGTAATCATCGGAGAATAAATATGCCAAATGTCGGAAACATTCCACAGTACGGTACGACTGGTTGGGAACAGATCGTTAAAAATCTTCGCAGCGGGGGACAGATAAAGTTCCACGTTTCCCAC
>JANLHZ010000251.1 GCA_024653775.1 Planctomycetota bacterium
GTGTGTTTCGAGCCGGAAAGGACAACGTAATCCGCGCGTCCTCGTCGATCGAACCCTCTGGAATTCGCACCGTCACGTCGAGGCGGTTTCTGTCCGTGCGCCGGTTTCTGTCGCTACCACGTCGAAGTTCCGACGCTTGACCCTCGCTTACGACCGCGCCTGCGCCTTCGGGAACATCTTCAACGCTTTTAGCGGTGGCGATTTTAAAAGACGCCGACGAATCGCAGGTTGATAGCGCGAAGATCAAGGTAGCGGCGATTACCCCCCCCCCTGCAAACTGGAAGCCAATTACGCATCATTTTCTCCACCGAGTCGACCTTTGCGATAGTTCCATAGCAAGTTGCACTGTGGGACTGACAATAATCTACACCTGATGTGCGGTCAAGCGCAAAACCAGAAAATTTTGCGATTCCTAAGTTATAATAATCGCCACGTTCGAAAAATTCATGGCTAATTCTTTTCCGTAAACGCGCCTCTGCCGTCGTTCAGGAAGATATGAACCTCGGTTCCCGCCTTCGCGACGTAATCGAGGTCGCCGTCGCGGTCGAGGTCCGCTAGCGCGTTCGCTGTCGTGCTTATCGAAGCTCCGCCAAGATCCAGAACGGCGAACGATCCACCGCCTTGGTTAATATAGACTTTATCGGGGGCGTTCGTCGTCCCCGATACGAAATCCACGTCGCCGTCGGAATCGAGGTCGCCTGAGCAGATCGCGTACGTCGAAGCCATCGCTCCGGGAAGCGCGCCCGCGGTGAATCCGCCTGCGCCGTCGCCGAAGGAGAGAACGTTCTGGTCCGAGCCGCCGCAGCCGAGGACGAAATCGTGCTTGCCGTCGCCGTTGAAGTCCGCGACTTCCATGCACATTATCTTCGGCTGGGTCGCGCCTTCGAAGGTGTTCGCGAGGGTGAACGATCCCGCGCCGTCGCCCGTGTAGAGCCGGACTCCCGCGCGATAGTTCGCGGTAAGCACGTCGAGGTTTCCGTCGCAGTCGATATCTTCGAGGAAGATTGCGCGGGTGAAATCGCCGTCTGCCGGGAGCGTGCCCGCGGTGAATCCGCCTGCGCCGTCGCCGAGGAAGATCTCGTTCGATTCGCCGTAGCCTGCAACGACGAAATCGAGGTTTCCGTCCTTGTCGACGTCTCCCGCGGCGACGTCCATCGCGAACTGCGCGCTGGTCGGAATCGAAAGTTCCGTCAGGAACGTTCCGTCTGGCGCTCCGAGCATCAGCGTTACGGGCGCGCCCTTGACTCCCTTGACGATGTCCACCATGCCGTCCTCGTTGACGTCGATCACTTTGAAGAACGCGCTGTCGATCGAATCCGCGTTCAGGGGCGCCATACCGGACTCCTCTATATTCGCGGCGACGTCGATCGGAGGCTCAGTCCCCGCTGGGACGTTGCCGCTTATATCGGCAAGCACGTCCGCACCGGAAACCGTCGCGAACCTTATTCCGCTCGGGCCGTGCGGGTCGGCGCCCGCGCCATCGAACTGACCCGTAATGTTCAGCGTCGGCGAAGTCCCGAGGGTTATAGTGAACGTGGTGACATCGATCGCAATGTCGGCGTAGGACGGTTCCGTCGCAGAGATGACGATCGCTTCGTCTCCGAGTGCGTCGAGCGAATCCGCGAATGCGAAAATCGCGGCGTCTCCGCTGGACGAACCCACGACGCTTTCGCTCACAATCGCGAGTATCGTATCGCCCGCATCGAGAAGGTTGTTTCCGTTGACGTCGGTGAAAATCGCCTCGCCGTAGAGCACCGGCGCGGCTTTGTCCGACTCAGTGAGGTCGGAAGCCGCGACGTCCGGAAGGAAACCTCCGGAGCTATCCGTGAGCAGCCCCGCGGCGCTCTGGTAGAGAAGGTCCATCAGCCCTGTGCCGGGCACTTCATCCGCGAATTGAAGGTCGAAAAACGAATCGTCCGCCGCGCTTCCGGTGATTATCGACGCGGGCGACTTCCCGAGGAGAGTAAACCCCGCGAGCGTCAGCGACGAATCTAGCACGGGACGGCTGAACGTCAGCGCCACGCGATCGATCTTTCCGTTCTGGTTATCGTCGAAGAGCTGCGCGTCGAGAATTTCGACCGACGGGACGTCCTGCGTGTATTCGACCGCATCGGGAAGAATTTCCATCTGGTCGTCCGGGTTTCGGACGATGACTTCCGCGAAACCCTCTGGACCGGATGGAACGCGAACGATAAGCGACGTCTCGCTCTCGTGTACGATGACCTCCGCCTGCACTCCGCCGACGTAGACGACGACCCCGGGCTGGAAGTTCTCGCCGACGATTCGGACGAGGCTCGAACCTCCGGGCAGAACCTTCGTCGGAACGATGCTCGAAACTATCGGCGGCGGGATCAGGGCGTACGCGCTTTCTAGCGTGACGCTCTGGCCGTCGATGTTCGTGACGACGATATCGGAGACGCTTGGAAGTCCGCTTGGGACGGTTCCGACGATTTCGGTCATATTGACTCGGGTGACGTTAAGTAGAGCGAGTCCGCCGATGGTGACCGCGACTCCCGTGCGGAATCGATCTCCGCGGATGGTGATGGTGTTGCCGCCCGCGGTCGGTCCTTCGCTCGGCTCGACCAGCGCGACCTGCGGCGCTCCGATGTACGTGAACTTGTCGGACGCGGTGAGGACTTCCGCGCCGAGCGTGAACGTGAGGTTGACCGTGGTATCGTCCTGCCCCGGCGGGACTTCGACGACGAGAAGCTCCGTGCTAGACACCGACACCGAAATCGCGGGTGTGTCGTCGAAAAGAACGTTTATGCCGCTTTTGAAGCCGAAGCCTTGTATTTCGACGACGGCTCCGCCCTGGGCTGGTCCGAAGTCTGGGGTTACCCGCGCAAAGCCGAGGGTCGCGCCCGGCGGCAGATAGCGGAACATAGTCGCGGTCTGGTGGATCAGACCATTAGGCTTTTCGACCCGGACCACCGCTGGTCCGGTGATCCCTGGCGGCACGGTGACTTCGAGTTCGTTCGCGGAAAGGAACGTCGTTTCGATCGCTGATACTCCGCCAACGTACGCGCGCGAACCGTCCTGGAAGCGAAGTCCGACGATGCGCACATTCGATCCTCCGGACGAAGGCGCGACGCCAGGCACGACGTCGGTGATATAAGGCGGTATGTAATCGTCCTCTGTTATCGTGTAGCGTAGGGTGAAATTCTGGACGCCCTGCTGATTCGGGTTCGCATCGACCGCGTTCTGATAGAGGTCGCTGTACGCCGTCGTTATCGTCAGCACCACGCTGGCGCCCAGAGCTTGATAGTCCCGCGGGGTGAACGTCAGCTTGCGCCCGCCTTCGGTGAGTGTGTAGGTTCCGTCCACCACGTTTCCGTTCGCGCGCACGGGGACCTTCACCGAGTTAGGAGTAACCATCGGCTCCGAGAACCTTATCCAGACCTCCTCGTTCGGCAGGACGTTCGTATCGTCCGGCCGCGGGTAGAAATCCACTACCCACGGACTCTTGGGCGTGACCTCGAACGAAATCGAAGGCGACGCGACGCCGTCGGAAACGACCTGCAAGTCCACCGGTCCGGGCGGGAAGCTCTCTGGAATGTTGAAAGTGATGCTCGTCGCGGTGACTCCCGTCACCTGCACGGGCTGGCCTCCGACGAGGACGGTGTTCGTTCCGCCGAGACTGAATCCGCTGCCGGTGATGGTCACGGGTTTGCCAGGGTCGGCGGAAGTCGACCACTGACTGTTCGTCTGGTTCGCGGCGCCTGTCACAGTCGGTGGAGTCGAGCCTAGGTAGTGGATCTCGCATACTCCCGGCTCGAAGAGCGTTACGAAAATGTTAGCGCCGTTCGACTGCACCGCGACTCCCGTGGGAGTGACCCCGGTGGGCATCACCCAGCGGTTCCCGGTAGCGGACGGGTTCACCGCCTCGACGAAATTCAGCTCCGGAAAGGCGACGAAGAGGGTTCCATCCGCGGGGGAGATTGCGATATTCGAAGGATGGTTGCCACTCAGTTCGAGGTGCCCGATTTTTTCGAGGAAGTCCGCGCTGAAGGTTTCAAGAATGCCGTCGGTCGAGAGGACGAACAGCTTCTCCCGGTCGCGCGACGCGATCAGTTTGTGCGGCGCGGAATTCTCGGTTACAAGTTCGTTCACGCCGGTCTGAGGATTGTCGGGAACGGAGATGTACGTCCGATGTTCGAGGTTTTTGTAAAGCAGCTCGTTCCCGAGATCGTCGACCACGCGAAGGCTCTTTTCGAACAGTACCGCAATCGGGGAGCCTTCCCTTCCGAGGCAGACGACGTCAAGCGGTCTCTCGTCGAAGTCGGCGATGAAGATGCTCGATCCAGTGGTCGGGTCGATGCTCACGAGTTCGCCCTTGCTGAAATCGCCTGGCTCGCTACCGATGACGTAGACGTCCGTTCCCGCGGCGGAGCGCGCCATCGCGACGGGTCTCGCCGGGGCTGAGAACGTTCGGCTCAGGAACATCGTCGTTTCGTCGAGCCTGAAAAGCTGCCCGCGTCCGTCCAGTTGATGGGCTAGCACAAGGACCGTGCTATCGACGGGCGAAAGTACGAGGTCGTCCGCGAGTCCCGGAAGCGGCAGAGTCAGAATCGGGTTTACGGTCGTGTCGAAATCGACGCGCGAAACTCCGCGTCCTTCGCGGGAGATGAACCACGTCACTCGTCCGTCGCGTCCGGCGATCGCTTCCCGCGCGCCGCGTTGGTGCAGCTCGCCCACGCCTATGATTTCGCCCTGCATCGCCACGCGGAACCCCGGCACGCTGAACGGAACTCCGGAAATCCGGACGTCCAGTCCCGCCGCTGGAGTCTCGGGCGCGCGGAACCTCACCATATGCGGCTCGACTAGCGTCACCTGCGCGGCTTTCCCTCCGACAAGGACCTCGATGTTCGATAGGTCGTTTCCGAACGGCCCGCCGAGGACGTCGACCACAGTTCCCGGACGCGCGACGTCGGGGACGATCTTCGCGAGTCCGGGCCGGACCATGAACCCAGTCGCTCCGGGATTCGAAAGACTCGTCCCCGCGAGACTGCGGATTCCCGCCGCGAGGGTCAGCGTGAAGTTCGCGCCCGCTGCGAGTCCGGGGAATTCATAGCCGCTGGACGCGATAACCGTCTTCTTCGGCGTTATGACGACTTCCGTCGCGTTCGTCAGAACCGCGAAGTCCGCCTGCACGGTGAGTCCGGGCGCGGTCAGCGCGAAATTCTCGGGGTTCACGGTGGACGGATCGACGGGCGCGGTGAACGTCACCTTCACCGGAGCGTTCCATTCGACGTTTATCTCCGCGTTCGCAGGGACGAACCCCGCCGCGGTGAAATCCTCCGCGATCTCCGCGTCGATCGTCGTGAACAGCGACGACCAGTTCCTGCTCGGGACGCGGATTTCGTAGTCCTCCGCGGGCGAAAGCGGTGTGGTCGGCGTAAAGATGAACGATCTGCCGTCGACGGCTTTCGCGATGGTTCCGCCGATGGCGGAGCCGCCGACGCGGCGGACGCTGAGACTTGCGGTCGTAAGCTCCGCGCCTTCGCGATCGAAACTGACGACGATCTTCGTGTTCACGCTGACTCCCGCGGAATCCGGAGCGGGAAGCACGAACGCAACCTTCGGCTGGATTGTCGCTTCCACGCTCCCTCCGCTGGTGACTCCGCCTACCGTGACCTCCACTGGTCCGCTGATCCCTCCTTCGGGGACGCGCACGACGATCTGATCGCCACGGACTTCGACGACCTCCGCGGGTACTCCGCCGAACCTTACGAACGTCGGCTTCTCGCCGAAACCGAAGTTCGCGCCGTTAATAGTCACGAGGTCCCCCGGCTGTGGGCCGCCCGCGTCGCCTTCGAAGTCGATGCCCGTGACGACCGGAAGCGTCGGACCCGCCACCGGGATCGACTCGGAGTGAGTCAGGGTCTCGTCCGTGGTTCTGATGCTGCTCGTGAGCTTCAGTTCCACCGGGCTTAGGGACGCATCGAGGTAGAACCGCTCGCGGAAATACACGTTCCCGCAGAAATCGACGAAGAAGCCGGGCAGCTCGGGCGACGCGCGCACAACGAGCTGGGCCGCCTGGTTTTTCTCGAAAAGTCCGCCGTCGAGGGTGAGGATTACCTTCGCGTCCATCGGGCAGCCCTTGTCCGCCTCGACCTTCACGATCGCTTCCGCCCAGATTTCCTCGTAAAGCACCAGCTCGTCCGGCGAGAGTATGAAGTCGACGAGGCCGACGTAATCCTCGGCGCCGATTATCGGATTCGTAAACGCGCGGGTCTCTTCCACTCCGTCGAGACTTACATCGATGACATACGCGCGATCTCCGGAATCGATCGAGCCGGAGCCGTTGATGTCGTACTTGTCGTCGGCGCGCTCGCCGAAGGCGCCGTCGAGATCGACGTCGTAGAACGAAAGTCCGTCGTGGAAATCGAGGCGCATAATGTCGTTCTCGGTTCCGTTTCCGCTGAAATCCGGAATGCGCGTGGTGTAGACGAGGCGCGGCGCGAGGGTCGAAGCATCGCCGTCCTCCTCGACTGGGGCGCAGACGAGCGTGTCGCGGCCGTTTCCGTGGAAGTAGACGTTGAACACCCAGTTCGGGACCTTCTGGAAGCAGAGACCCGGAAGTTCGAACGAGGTCGTCTCCTGACCCGATGCCGCGTCCAGCACAAAGAAAACCATAGGCGAATCGAGGTCAGTCTGATCGAGGAAGCCTGCGAGGCTGAAACCTTCTGTGTCGAGGGCGGATTCGAACTTCTTGCCGGTGTCCGTGAACGTCACGCGGATTGCGAATGCCGAGGAGTCGGTTGACGTAACGAAGCTGCTGAGGTCGGTTCCGTCGACGGCTTTCAGCGCGCGCGACCCGAGGCTTGCAAGCGGCGTCGTGAGCTTCGACTCCGCGCGGCGCAGCGAACTCCCCGCTGGAACGAGGATCTCGCCCGCCATTTCGAAATACGTCGCGTCCGCAGGCTGGACGACCGTCACCTTGTTCGGAGCTTCGCTCGTTCCCGTGCCGCCGCCGCAGGCCGCGAGGGCGAGCGCGGAAAGCGTAAGGATCATTGCAAGAATAGAAAATTTATTCATAGTTGTTGCCTCGTTTTGGAGTGAAACGCGCAAGCGTTTCTTTGAGTACCTTGCGCAAGCGTTTCTTTGGAGTGAAACGCGCGAGCGTTTCTTTGGTTTCAAGGCTTGTCTTAAAATTCGTGTCATCTAGAACTCGTCTTCTACCTTGATCTTGTCGAACTTGAAAGATTTCACCTTCATTTTGAATTCTTGTTCCGCGTTTCGTTCAAACCATCCCGCGGAACAGAACGGATAATCCTCAGCGCGTTTCACGATGCCGTGGTGAACGGCGTTATTATTCACGTAGCCGATTCTGGGATAGTAGCTCTTTTCGTGCGTCAAACAGGTATCCCAGAACTGAAACCACACCTTTCTTCCCGGCGTGGCATCTTCAAGATTCAGGGCTCTTGAAGATACTGAATGAAGTCTGCCGACAAGTCTCGAAACTGAGGTCTGACTACTTCCGGAACACGCCACGAGATGATAATGATTGCTTAACACCGCCCAGGCTTGAAGTAGCCAGCCTTCTTCATCGAGAATCTCGAACATTTTCGTCTGAACAATCATGAGCTTCCGATTGCTGTCGATAATGCGCTGTTTGTACATCGTTCCCGCGGTGACCATGTACACGGTGTTCGACGCGAACATGTGCGATGGCGCATGAGGATAGTGTTTAAGGAATTCGCCGATATTGTCTTGCATCGTTTTTAACAGCACTGTTTATGGCAACACTTGCGTGTTGCACTCCAAAGTTCATCATCTCGACTCCCTCCTCGCCACAGCGAAGTAGCGAACGCCGGTGCCGGAGGTAGTCGCGATCACGCCCGAGAGTCCGAAGCGATCGTTTTCGATGAAGGTCAGCCCCGTGATCGGATCTCCCCCGGCGGATGAGAAGGCATCCGCGTCAGAGAATGTGCCTGCGTCATTCGAGAGCAGCACGGGCGAGTCCTGCCCCGGAATCTGCGCGACGATGTCCGCGTCGCCGTCGAAGTCGACATCCGCGAGCAGCACGAGCTGCGTGTCGTCCGTGCTGAGGCTTTCCGCGGTGAACGAACCGCTCGAGTTCCGGAGGATCGAAATTCCAGTGCTCGCGACAGTAACGAGATCGAGGTCGCCGTCGTTATCGACGTCCGCGGCTTTCGCGCCGCGCGCCCCCGCGAGCGTTCCCGCGCCGGTGAACATCCCGGAGCCGTCGTTCAAAAGCAGCTCGAGACCCGCTGCGTCGCCGTAGACGACATCGAGATCGCCGTCCGAGTCCGCGTCGAAGGCGGTCGCGAACGCCGCGTTCTGCGCGAGCGCCGGGAGATATGTCGCGGTGACGTCTGTGAAGACGCCGCCGCCTGAGTTGGCGTAAAGTTTCAGCGCGCCCGCCTGCACGAGGAGCAGATCCTCGTCGCAGTCGCGGTCGATATTTATCGCAATGACCGCGTCAGTGCTCGCGACCGACGCCGGGAGGTTCGCGCCCGTCGCGTCCGCATAGACGCCGCTCGAGTTCAGCCAAAGCTCGTCCTGCGCGCTCGCAGCGACGAAAATATCGAGGTCGCCGTCGCAGTCGGCGTCGAAGAGAATCGCTTCGTTCGTAGCCGGAGAAGTCGCCGGAAGCGCGCCTGCCGCAGTTTCGTACACGCCGGCGTTGTCCAGTATCAGCGTGAACGTCCCGCTCGCGGACGCGACGAGAATATCGACGTCGCCGTCGTTATCCACGTCTCCCGCGGCGATTGCGCTCGCAGTCGCGCCGAATCCCGGAATCGCTGCTGCGTCTTCCTCCCACGACGGTCTGAAGCTGACGCTGTGGTTTCGCATAACGCGCTCGCCCGCGGGACCTTCGTCGAGGATGTCCGCGTCGGTGTCTCTGTCGAGATCGACCGCGGCAAGGCCCACCCTGCGCGGAACCTCGACCGCTATCGCTCCCGCCGCGTCGCCGAAGCCCGTGCGTCCCGCGAGGTCGGTCGCGGTCACGCGGATCGTGACGGAATTCGAATCGATAAGCGAAATCGGATCCCAGGTGTAGGCTCCGTCGTCTGTTTCGCTCAATGCGAAGTCCGTGAAGTTGACGCCGTCCGTAGAGTACGAAAGCGCGACGACGTCGGGATTGCCGTCGACGGTGTTCCATGTGATGAGGGTCGTGTCTCCTGGGATGAAGCTCTCGCCGCCCGCGGGCGCCATCACGGTAACGACGGGATCGCTCAGATCGAGGATCACGCCGTCCGACGGTGCGCTGAACGTGCTGAAGTTGCCCTCGGTGTCGAACGCCTGCACGCTCAGGAAGTAACTCACGCCCTCGATTCCCGAACCGAAATCGTAGCTTGGGGATCCGCCCACGTTTTCGAGCGCGAGCACGTCGTCTGCGCCGGGGGTGCTGCCAAGGTTCGCAACGTAGTGATCGATCGCGCTGTCCGCGTCGACCGCGTCCGTCCACGAGAAACTGAGCGGGTTCGCCATCTCCGCGACGCCCGCGTCCACCGGAGTTCCCGGAACGCCCGGCGCGGTGCGATCGGGGATCGCGATCACGATGTTCGGCGACAAGCTTCCGACCGCGCCGAACGCGTCCTTCAGTTGCACCGTGTACGTGACGTTCTGATTGTCCGCGAGGTCGGCGTCGGTATAGGGAGCTGTACTGACGCTGATAAAGCCCGCGCTCGAATCGCCGCCCGTCCCGCTGACACAGACGATCTCCCACTCCGTAGCGTCCGCGTGGAGCGGCGATGGCAGTTCGACCTGCGCTCCCTGGGTGTCTTCGGAATTCGGTCCGGAATCGACGTGCGACCCGGCCGGCGCTGTAGCGAGATTCAGATTGGTGTTGATCCAGTCGATCGCGATCCCGGAGTCGTCGTCGTTGATCTCGCCTCTGCCGGTTCCGCCGGCGTCCTCGATGACGATCGGCGCGGTGCTGCTCGACGATGCGCTCGTGCGGATGTTGTAAGGTGCGCCGCCTGCGCCATCGAAGCTTAGCGCGGTCCACGTGGTGTCGCTGAACGCGAGGTTCCCGGTGGTGCCGTCAAGGACGACGTGCGTGCCCGAGTTATTCTGGAAGGCGACGTTGTCGAATCTGTTGATCGTCACCGTCCCGCCCGATGGCGCGATATTTATGCCGCCGCCGGAGCCGGAGATCGTGAGTCCGAAGAAGTTGATCGTGCCCTGCTCGACGTTGAACGCGTAGCCGCCGCTTCCGGAGGTCGCTATGGCCGACGCTGAGTTGACCGACTTCAGCGTGCCGCCGACGAGTTCGATGGTGCTCGAATCGCTCAGCGCGACTGTCTGTCCGTTCAGATCGAATGTGCCGTCCTGGATGCTGAGCGTGCCGTCTACTCCGCAGTTCGCAATGACGGTATTCACCTGCGCGGGCGTATTGACGTTCAGATTTCCGAAAGTGACTCCGGGAATGTTGTATCCGTTCGTCGTGGAGTTCATGGTGACGGTGCTTCCAGCCACCGCGGTGAAGGAGCCGATGTTTGTCAGCGTCCCCGAAAGCGTGAGCGAGCCAGCGCCGCTGATTCCGGTGGTCGCGCCTGTCGCGCTAAAGTCGCCATCAACCTGCGCGCTTCCCGCGCTGATGGTGAACGTACCGCCAGACGCGTCGAGCGCGGCGCTTGCGGTGAGCGAACCGTCCGCGAGATCGAAGTTGCCCGTCAATATCCGCAGATCGCCGCCGACGGTGACGGTCCCGGTGGTGTTCGTGAACGAGCCTCCGTCAAGAGTGAAGACGTTCGTAACGCTCACTGTGCCCGAGGTGCATGCGATCGTTCCGCCCGTCGCGTCGAGGCCGGCGCTCGCGGTAAGCGCGCCGTCGTTCAGCGTGAGCGTTCCTGGGAGCGTGAAATTCCCCGTGCTCGAAAGCGAGCCAGCGCTGCTGAAGTCCGCGGCGCCGGAGATCGAAGTCGTTCCGCCGACCGTCATCGAGCCGCCGCCCGCGTCGACGTTTCCGGACGCTGTGACGTTATTCGTCACGTTCGCGGCGCCGCCTTCAAGATTCAGATCCCCTGTGACGCCCAGATCGTTCGTGATAGTGATCGTGCCGCCGCCTGCGTTGACGGTGCCGCCTGTATCGATCGTTACATCTGTAGCGTTCATCGTGGCGGTGCCCGCGGTGAAATCGAGCGTTCCGGTGATCGTGGTCGCTCCGGTGACGGAAAGCGCGCCGCCGCCGAGGTCGAAGGTGCCGCTGACGCTTAGCGTATCGCCAAGCGTCGACGAGCCGCCGCCGATATCGAGCGATCCGGAGACGTCCACGGGCAGAGTCGCGTCGCAGTCGCCGCTGGTCGTCGTTACCGCGCCTGTCCCGGCGATCGTCATTCCGCCGGTCACGCCAATGTTCCCGCCCGTCGTGTCGAGTGTTCCCGTGACAGTCAGATTCCCGCCGACCGTGACGGCGCCAGCATTCGTGTCTAGGTCGCCGTCCGCGTCGAGATTGCCTGTGACTGCGAGCGTGCCGCCGTTCGTGTTCAGCGTGCCGTCCGCGTCGAGGTTTCCCGTGACGGTGACGTTCCCGCCTTCCCCGTCGCAGGAACCCGTGAGCGTGAAGTCGTTACCGACGTTCAGCGCCGCGCCGCCCATCGTGAGCGACGTCGGTACGTCGAGATTGTTCGTCACGTCGATCTGATTGTTGTCGGCGTCGAGCAGAGGTCCGTTCACGAACAGATCGTTCGCGCAGGAAAGCGCGCCCGTGAGCGTGACGTTCATCGCGGTCGCGTCGATGGTGAGATCGTAGAGCGTCGCGGCGGGCAGCGTGATATTCGAACCCGTGTTTATGAGGGTGGTAGCGCTCGTGCCCGGATCCCACGACGCGCCGAAGCTCGTCACGGTTCCGCGCAGCGTCACGGGCACCGCAGCGGTGAAGGTCGCGGTTCCGTTCGTCGCGTCGAGATCGCCCGTCAGGTCGATAAGACCGCTATTTGCGGTGAGATCTCCGTCGAGGATGAAGTTATCGCTGACGGTGAGATCGCCGTCGAGGATGAACCCGTGCGCGAGCTTCACGCGCAGATCGACCCCCGCGAGCGGAGCCAGCGTCGTCGCTGTCACCGTGAACGGCGTGTCGTCGGGATCGGGATTCGTGTCGACAACGTCCAGGATGTCCGTAAGCGCGAGGACGAACGTCGCGTGGTCGCTGCGTAGATGCAACTCGCCGTCAATGAGGTCCATATCGAGCGCGTCCTGACCGATGCGCGTCACCGCGCCGCCGAGCGCGCCTCCCGGGCCGTCGTCGTAGTAGACCATCATCACCTGGCCGTCGTTGGGCGTCAGTCCGAAGCTGAACGCTCCGGGGCCAGCGTCGCTCGCGACGACGATGTCGTCGAGCATCACGCTGATATTCGCCGCAACGTCGCGGGTTCCCGCCACCGTCACGTTGACGACCCAGTCGATGGTAGTGCCCGTGTCGTTATCGTTCGCTTCGCCCGCGCCGGCGCCGGAGTACGACGCGAGGGTGATCGTGCTCGAGCCTGTGGTTGTCGTGATGTTGAACGGAGCACCGCCTCCGCCGTCGTAGCTGTGGTTCGTCCAGTTGTCATCGGTGAGGGTGATCCCCATCCCGGCGTCCTCGTCGATCGTTATGTGAGTCGTAGTTGCGTTCGTGAAGTCGATGTCGTCGAAATTCGTAACGACTATCGCCGCTACGTCCGGCACGAACTTGAATCCTTCCGCGCCAGCGCAACTGAAGCTGAAGTCGGTTACGTCAAGCTCGCCGCCGTGGATTTCGAAGGTGAAGCCGCCTGCGCCCGCGCCGGTCTTCGTGACCTCGCTCGCCGAGTTACTCGCGGCGAAGATTCCGCCGTTCATCGCGAAAGTCGCGGTGTCTCCTAGCTGGAGCGAATTGCCATCGCAGTCGAATGTGCCGTCCGTCAGCGTGAAGCTGTTCATCACTTCCGTCGCTCCGGTCAGCGTGGTCGTCTGCCCGGTGCAGTTGACCTCCACGTCGTAGTAGGTCGAAGGCGCGATCGTCCCGGCGCCGGTCGTGTTCTTGAACTTGACGGTGCCGTTACCGTGGCTGAAAGTTCCAAGGCTGGTGCAGGTTCCCGTCGAAATAAGGATTCCTGTCGGATCTGTGAAGTTGACTGTGCCCGCGCTCGCGTCGATGTCTCCCGCGACGGTGAACGTGGTCGCGTCGAGATTGAACACGCCGCCCAGGGGGGTTTTGAAGTTGCCCGTGATGCTCATTGGCCCAGTTAGTAGCGATGCGCCGGCGGTGTTCTCGACGTGCAGATGTTTGTACGTCTCCGGATAGATGGTCTGCGCCAAGGTTCCGTCGTAGACGAACGTCGTCGTGCCGGGCGAGAACGTCCCAAGATTCGTGACGGTTCCCGCGACGCGGACGAATCCGCCGACGGTGCCGAAGAAGCTGCCCGAAATATCGAGGTCGGTTTCGACGTCGAGCAGTCCGGAGCTGATCGTGATGAAGCCGTCGACGTCGCAGAGGTTTGCAACGCTGAGCGTATCGCCGCCGACGTCGAGTAGCGCGCCGGGTTGCACGAGGACGTCTGTCGCGCTGATGTTCGCGCCGATCGCGCGTGTGCCAGTTGTCATTTCGAGCATGTTGTACGTCGCGCCAAGCCCGGAGGCGTCGATGGCGGGATCGCCTGAGCCGTCGCCGTCGAATTTGACGGTGCCGGAAAGCGTGATGTTTCCGTTCGAGAAGCCGCTGCCTCCGCCGCCTTCGTTTACGTGGAGCACCCGCGTGGCGTTCAGCGTGAACGTAGGCGTCGCGACCGCGGTGCACACGTTCGTGTCGAAATCCATCAGCGGCGTGTCGATCAGGATGCTGCCGCGGACGCTGATCGCGCCGCCAAGCGTGGCGTCGGTGGAACTCTCGACGATGAGATTGTAATACGTGGTCGGACTGACGGTCTGCGAAGTTCCGTTGTAACGCACGGTGCCGATAAGATCGGAGATCGTGCCAAGGCTGACGACGGTGCCGCCCAGGTAGAGCGTGCCCGCGCCGACGAAGTCGGAGGTGCCGCCGGTCGCGTCGTAGACGTTCGTTACGCTGACGGTTCCCGTGCTGATCGAGAGAGTTCCAAAGATGGTCGCGTCGCTTTGCACCGTCACGTTTCCGCTTCCGATGCTCATCTCGTGCCCCGCGGCGACGCTCACGTCGTTCGTGACGCCCAGATCGTACGATGACACGCTCATTGTTCCAGTCGTGACCGTAACGTTGTTGTTCACCACCACGTTCCCCGTCTGAATCGCGGCGTTTCCGCCGCCGACGTCGACTTCGAGGTTGTAGTAGGTGTCCGCGATTATGAACTGCGTTCCCGCGCGATCGTAGATCACGGTGCCGATAGTATCCGTCATCGTGCCGAGGCTCGTAGGCGTCATCCCGCCGAGGCGGATCGTCGCGGCTCCGGAAATGGTGAGGTTACCGCCCGTTGCATCCATATCGCCGTCGACGTCGAAGACGCCAGTGCTTAGGAGAGCGTCTCCGGGAATCGTTGCGTCGTTCGATACGCTGACTGTGAACGTATCGATGTCGAGGGTCGCGCCTGCGTCGACGGTGAGATTCTGGCAGTCGAAGCCCGCTCCCGCGGCGCGGGAACCGCTCAGAATGTGAATGTCCGTCCCGGTGAAGCTCGCGCCGACTCCGAGGGCGGTAACGTCGCGCACTGGCGGGGGGAGCGTCCCCTGAAGTTCGAGAGTCGCGCCCGTCAGCGTATTCGGCCCCGCGAAGTTGACGAACTGCCCGCTCGATCCGAACGCGATCGTCGTCCCAGACGCGGCGGTGATCGAGTTGGCGCCGCTGCCGGTGACGTCGTACTGATCTATGTCGAAAGTGCCGGTAGTTATCGTGAGGTCGCCGTCGATTCCGACCGCGCCCGCCACGGTGACGGTCTGCGCGGTCACGTCGATCTCGACCGCGGGGTACGTTCCCGCCCCCGGCACCGGCATGGTGCGATCGCTGACTCCGTCGTTAAACTTCACATTCCCCGACCCCGGCGTGAGCGTTCCGATGGCGATAATGTCGTCCTGGAAAACGATGGTCCCGGTTCCCGAGAACTGGAGCGTTCCAGCGATTGTCGCGGAGCCGCTGCAAGTAGTGTCGCCGTTTCCGATGTCGATGGTTCCCGGAACGCTGAGCGTCGTTACGGTGACGGTTCCTGCGTCTGTATTTAGCTGCGAGGTGACGGTGCTCGAACCTGTGACGTCAAGATCGTTACCCGCGAGATCGAAGGTTCCGGTGTTGACGTTCAGCGCGAGCGCGACGTTCGCGTTTCCGCCTGCGCTGACGGTGCCGCCGGAATCGATATCCAGATTCGGATACGTGTCTGCGAATAGGGTCTGCGCGCCGCCTCCGTCGTAGCTGACGGTTCCCTGCGTGGTCGTCAGCGTTCCGAGGTCGGTAACAGTTCCCGCGAGTTCTAGCCTACCCGCGCCCGAGAACGTAATCGTTCCGCCCGTCGCGTCGAAAGCGCCGTCCGCGTCGAACGTCCCGGCTGCGATGTCGACGGTGCCCGCGATTGTCGATGTTCCGCTCACCTGCGCGCTACCGCCGCCGACGAGGAGTTCTTCGCCGTTCGCGACGTCCGCGTTATTCGTTATGGCGAGCGTGACGGTGTTCGTATCCAGGTCGAAGATGCCGGTCGTCACCGTAAGATCGTTCAGCACGTTTATCGCGCCCTGCGCCTCCGCGGTGTTGCCGTTTCCGACATTGACCACAAGATCGTAGTAATCGTCCGCGAGCACGTCCATACCCGCGGAGTTAGCGTAGACGGTCGTTCCCGCAGACGTATCGAGCGTGCCGAGGCTGACCGCGGTTCCGAGCAGCCTGAGCGTACCCGCGCCTGGGAAGTTGACGTTTCCGCCCGTCGCGTCGAAGTTCCCGCTGACCGCAATCTCCGCCGCGGCGCTGACGTCGAGGTTTCCCGCGTTAGTAAGCCCGCCGGTCGCGGTAACCGCTCCGGAACTGATCGTCAGCGTACCCGCGGTGATCGTCACCGCGCCGAGGTCCATATCCGCGCTGACGGTGCGCGCGCCCGAGGCGAGTTCGAGCGTTGCGAGAGTCGTCCCGAGGCCGAGCGAGTCGACGTCGATGTCTCCCGCGCCGTCGCCGTCGAGGACGACGTCGCCGTCGATGGTGAACGTGGACATACCGCTTAACTGCCCGGCGTCGATGAAGTGGATCGTGGAGCCAGCGGTGATTGTGACGTCACCCGTACCAGAGATAGTGACGTCGTCCACATCGAGGGTTCCCGTGGTCACGAGGAGGTCACCCGTGATTGCGAATCCGGCGCTTACGGTGGCTACCTGCGCCACGTTATCGATCTCGATATGATAGTACGTGAGCGCGGGGAGCGTCCGCGGGTTCGCGGCGTCGTTGAACTCGATCGTGCCCGTGCCCTCGGTGAAAGTATTGATCGTCGTGAAGGAGTCACCGAGTTCCAGCCGTCCAGCGCCGAGGAACATCACCGTGCCCGCGGATGCTACGAATGGACCGTTGCAATCGACGGTGCCCGTGTCGATGGTGGCGTCCCCGGTCGCGCTTATAGTTAGAGTCCCCGCGATGGTCACGCCGGCGCCGTTGACGTTCAGCGAGCCGTCGACGTCCGCGTTACCCGTGACGCCCAGCGTTGTAAACGCGCAGTCGAGAGTTCCCGCCTGCACCGTGAGATCCCCCGCGGCGGTGGTCGCGCCGCCAAGGGTCGCGGTGCCTCCCGAGTTGACTGCGAGGGAATAATAATCGTCCGCGAAGATAGTCTGCCCCGCGCCGTTGTAGCTCACGGTCCCCGCTGTGGTCGAAAGCGTCCCGATATCCGTCACCGTGCCCGCGAGTTCGAGCAGTCCGGCGCCAGTGAAGGTGACGTTTCCACCCGTGGCGTCGAAAGTGCCGTCGACGTTCAGCGTTCCGGTATTTATGCTGACGGTTCCCGTGACTGTAGCGTTATTCGTGACGTCCACTGTGAACGTGTCTATGTCGAGAGTTCCTGTGACGTCGAGGTCGGTCGCGATTGTCAGATTCGCACCAGCAGCCCTCGATCCGGAGTCTATGAAAAGCGAATCGAAGCTCGTCCCGACTCCTGCGAGGTTGATGTCGAGATCGCCCGCGCCGTCGCCGTCGAAGACGACGTCGCCCAGGACGCTCGTTGCGCCTCCCGCGACGACGCTCGCCGCGCCGCGGTCTCCGATCTTGAAGGTCGTCCCCGCCGCGGTGCTGAAGTTATTCCCGGCGTTGACCTCGTTCGCGACCGCGTCGACGGTTCCAGTCGTAAGGGTGAAATCGTTCGTCACCGTGAGGTCGGCGCCTATGCTCGCTACCTGCGTATCGTTATCGAAGGTGAGGTTGTAGTAAGTGACGTTGGCGACGCTCTGCCCCGCGGTCTGATCGTCGTAGACGACCGTCGATGTCGATTCGGTGAATGTGCCGAGACTCGTGACGCCGCCGCCGAGTTCGAGTGTTCCCGCCCCAGTGAGCGTGACGTTTCCGCCCGTTGCGTCGAAGGCTCCGCCCACATCGACGGTTTCGCCGGCGCCGATGGTGATCGTGCCGTCAACGTCCATCGCGCCTCCGGTCAGCGTTACGTCGCCTCCGGGAGTGAAGCTCATTCCCGTATCGACGAGAACGTTCGTCCCCGCGGTGAACGTGACGTCGCTTCCCGCGATTGAAACTATCATGTCCGTCGCGTCGTCCGCGGTGGTGTAGTGCCCGAGGTTCGTGTTTGCCGCGCCGTACGCGTTCGACTCCATAATCGCGAACTGATCCGTCACGAGATCGACGTTCGAAAGATCCCCGGTGTGCGCGGGGATGTACGTCGCTGCGTCGTTACCCGCCGCGTTGTCGTCGTAGAACACCGTGAGGTTGTCGCCTTCCGCGATGTCGTTTATCATTATCGAGTACGTCGCGCCCGGTCCGGCGTCGTTTCCGACCACCACGCCGTTATGAGCGATGCTGACGTTGAGCGTGGCGTTGTCGCGCGCGCCCGATACCGTGATATTCCAGTCCCAGTTGATCTGCGTGCCGGCGGGATCGTCCGCGTCGTTAGTCTCACCTATGCCGACTCCGGTGGCGTTCTGAATGTTCGCCGCGCCTGTCGAGCCAGCGAGCGTCGTCACCGAGAACGGCGCGCCGCCGCCCCCGTCGAATGAACCTCCGTCCCACACGTTGTCGGTGAAGGTCAGCGACCCGGCGTTTATCTCGATCAGCATGTGCGTGGTGGTTCCGTTTGTGAAGTCGACGCCGTCGAAATTCAGGAAGTCCACCGCGCCCGTGGCATCCACATGGAAACCGCTGGCGTCCGCGTAGCTGAAGTCGAGGTCGGTGATGTCTATATTCCCCACGTTGACGTCGAAGCTGAAGCTGCCTGCGCCGCTGCGGGTCACTCCCGCGCCCGCGCTGTCCGAGAAGAACGTCCCTCCGCTCTGGACGAAGGCCGCGCCTGCGCTCATCTGAAGCTGGAAGGTCTGGAGGTCGAAAGTGCCCGCGCTAAGCTGCACGCCGACGTCGACGATCGTATTCGCTATGAGCTGGTTCGTGCCCGTCCCCGCGAGCGCAAGGTTTCCGTAGGTGAGCGCCTGCACGTTCGTAGTTCCGCTGCCCTCGTAGCTGACGGTGCCCGTCACGCCGTAGTCGAGCGTCCCGAGGTCGACCGTGGCGGACACGCCGTCGATGCGAAGCACGCCGTCCGCGAGCATGGTCGTGCCGCCGGAGTTATCGATATCCGCGGAACAGATAAGCTCGTTTCCATTTAGATCGATGGTGCCGCCGCTGACGGTTAGCTGGCCGTCCACGTCGATGTTGCTCGAAAGCTGCAAGACCCCGCCTGCGCCCGACTTAGTCAGATTGAAGTAAGGCGCGCCCGGATCGAATATTGGCTGCGTCCCCGCCGCGGCGTTGTACTCGACGGTGCCGGTGCCTGTCGTGAGCGTCCCGAGGTCCACCGCGCCCACGAGTCCGATTTCGAGAGTTCCGGAGTCGAGGTCGATTCCGAAGCCGTTTGCGTCGATGTTTCCGGTGGTGGTGACGGTGAAGGTTTGCAGGTCGAGAACCCCAGCGTCGACGTGCAGCGCGGTCGTAACGCTGAACGCCGCGCCCGCTTCGCAGTTCGCCGCATTCGCGCAGTAGAGGGTCGCGTACGCGCCGGCTACTATCGTCTGCGTCGCGCCGCCGTCGTAGTGGACCGCACCCGCGCCCGCGGTGAACGTTCCAAGGCTTGTGACGGTGCTTGCGAAATTCAGATCTCCCGCGCCGCTGAAAGTGGTGTTGCCGCCCGTGGCGTCGTAGGTTCCGTTGACGTCGATCGTTCCGCCCGCCGCGATGTCGAGGGTGCCGTCGACGTCGAGCGATCCCGTGACGGTTCCTGTGCCCGTGCCCGAGGTCAGCGTCGCGCCGGCGTCAATTACAACGTCGTCAAGCGTGATCGCAGTCCCGATATCGCGCGTGTTATCGACAACGCGAAGCGTTCCCGTCATCGGACTCACGACGCCGAGCGCGTCCACGTCCGTCGGCGTCGTGCTTCCAGAGAGCTGCACCTCTCCGGTAAAGGTCTGCGTTCCCGTGAACGACGCCATCACGCCGTCGTCGACGAAGTTCAGTTGACCGTTCGCGGTGACGTCGAAATTCGAGGTTCCGCCGCCGCCGGTGAGGGTGACGCCGTTTCCGATTTCGAAAATGCCGGACGTCACGGTGACGCTGCCGGTCATCGAAAGCGTTACAGCGCTCGCGACGTTCGCAAGCGGCGGTCCCGCCTGCTGTACGTCGATTTCGAGATCGAAGTACGTCGCCGCGAGGATCGCCAAATTCCCCTGGTAATCGTACTCGACGACGGACGATCCCGCGGTCAATGTACCAAGGCTGGTGTTCGCCGCGGCGCCGAGCTCGAGTCTGCCCGCGCCCGTGAAGGTGGTCGCGCCAGTCGTGTTTCCGTCGTACGCGCCGCCCACGTCGATTGTCGCGGTGCTCGCGGTGAGAGTCGCGCCGTCCGCGATGGTCACCGTCTCCGCGACGCTCAGATCGTTCGCGGCGAGATCGAGGGTGCCGTTCAGGATCGTTAGCGCGCCGCTGACGGTTGTCACCCCGCCCGAATCGCCGGTGAATCCCGCCTTGTCGATTTCGAGATCGTGATACGTGATCGCAAGCAGAGTCTGATCCGCTGCGGCGCTGTCGTAGCTTACTAACCCCATCGTCGTCGTGAGTGTCCCGAGGCTCGTGACGGTCGTCGTCTCGAGTTCGAGCCTGCCCTCGCCCGAGAACGTGACGTTCGCTGCGGTCGCGTCGAACGCTCCTGCCGCGTGGTACGTTCCCGTGTCGATGGAAAGCGTATCTGAGATCGTCGTCGCGCCCGTGACGGTGATCGTCTCCCCACCGACGTCGAATGTGCCGTTCAGGACGTCGAGCGTCCCGCCCACTGTCAGCGGACCCGCGGCGGCGGTGGCGGTCTGCCCCGTAACGTCGATTTCGAGGCCAAAGTAGCTGACGTTTATCACCGTCTGCCCGGCGGTGGCGTCGTCGTATACCACGGTGCCCGCGCCTGCGGTGAACGTGCCGAAGTCTCCGGTTATCGTTCCGGTGATTTCAAGTCTTCCCGCTCCCGAGAACGTCACCGCGCCCGTGCCTCCGTCGACGTCGATGGTTCCGTCGGTGTCGAGAGTTCCAGTGCCGATGTCGAGGGTTCCGTCGACGTCGATCAGCGTATTCACCTGCGTGGTGAACGCTCCGGTGGCGAAGGTCGCGCCGCTGTCGATGATGAGCGTATCGACCGTGAACCCCGCGCCCACCGTCCGCGTGTTTCCGACGACTCGCACCGTCCCCGCTATCGTCGCGCCGAAGCCGAGCGCCTCTACGTCCGTCGGCGTGGTTGCGCCGGTGCACCAGATTTCGCCCGTCAGCGTGAACGTTCCCGCGAAGGTGCTTATCGTCGCGTCGTCGGTGAATTCGAGCGCGCCGTTCGCGGAGATCGTAATGTCGCTCGCCACGGCGCCCGTCAGCACCTCGCCGTTTCCGACGTCGAGGATTCCGGAGGTGATCGTGAGATCGCCTGTGATCGTCACCGACCCCGCGAGGCTCGCGATCGTCGTCAGCGGCGGACCTCCGGGCTGGACGTCGATTTCGAGATGGTGATAGCTCGCGACCGCCACCGTAGACGCGCCCGCGGTGTAATCGTATTCGACGGTGCCCTGGGAATTCGTCGTCAGCGTCCCGAACGTCGGCGGGTTGCTTCCTCCAAGCTGGAGCCTGCCGTCGCCGTTAAAGAGCGTCACGCCCGCCGCGGTGTAATCGCCTCCGACGTCGACGACGCCTGCGTCCGTCCACTCGAGAGTTCCGTCCACGTTAAGAGTTCCCGTGACGGTCAGCGTCCCCGTGCTGAGCGTCACCGTCCCCGCCGCGGCGATGTCCATCGACGGACAATCCCAGGTCTGCGCGCCGAGGCTCAGTGTGCCATCGGTGACTGTGACGGTGCCGTTTACGACGACCGCGCCTGAGACGGTCGCGGTCTGCCCGGTGACGTCGATTTCGAGATCGAAGTAGGTGTCCGCTACGACGCTCGTGCCTCCGCCGGTGTACGCGTATACGACGCCGCCCGCCGCGGTGTCGAGAGTCCCGAGGCTCGTTACCGTTGCGCCTTCGAGCCTTAGGAACCCGGCTCCGGTGAAATCGATGGTTCCCGTGGCGTTCGCGTCGAAGGCTCCCTGGCAGGTGAGCGTTCCTGTGCTTGTGGCGAACGTGCCGCCATCGACGATATCGACGTTACCTGTGACCGTAAGGGTATTGCCCGCGCTGACAGTTGCAGTCGCGGTGTTTTCGACGTAGAGATACGCGATCGTAACAGCATCGAAGGTGCGATTGCCGCCGTCGACGTAAATATCGAGTCCGGAGTTGTCCGCGAGATTCAGATTCGAGAGATTCCCGGTGCCCGTGAAGCGCACGTCCCCCGTCTGCGTCCCTGCGGGCTGATTCTGGAAGTCCGCCGTCGCGTCGGCGTAGAGCACTGCGGTTGCAGGGAGGTTGAAGGTGAGGCCCGCGCCCTGCACCTCGAAGCTTCCGAGATCGAGATTGTGTCCCGCCGCGATGTCTATAGTGCCTCCGCCTGTGAGGTTGCAGTCGTTCTGCATCCGCCATCCGCCGGTGGTGACTGTGAGGTTTCCAGCGACGGTGGTCGCACCACCGGCTGAGGTGATGATGTATCTGTTCGTGGTGTTGACGATCACATGGTTGAAACTCGTCGCGCCTGGCGTGCTGTCGGCTCCCGAGTACGTGAAGTTCACGGTGCTCGAATTCGGCGTGAATGTACCCAGCCCCGTGAGCGGTCCGTTTACGTCGAGCTGGCAAGTCCCGAGGAGCGTCAGCGAGCCGCCCGTAGCGTCGAGGGTGCCATCGACGTTAGTCGTCGCTCCGCTTGCAAGTTCGATCACGCCCGACGTTACCGTGAGATTGCCCTGAATGTCGAGCGCGGCGCCAGCAGTGGCAGTCTGCGCGGTGGTATCGATCTCGAGGTTGCCGTACTGGTTGTCCGGCGTCATTATCGGTGTAGCCTGAGTCGCATCGTTATAAACAATCGTGCTCGTCGCGCCCGGATCGAAAGAACCGGAGTTGCTGTTAGTTCCGCTTAGGGTGATCGTCCCCGTACCTGTGACGGTGACCGCTCCCGTCGCGCCTATTGTGAAGTCGCCTCCCGAATCGAAGCTGCCCGAGCCGGAGATGGTGAGGGTGCCGTCGACGGTGGTGTTCCCGGTGACTGTTTGCGACGCGGTGCCGATATCGAGGGTGCCGTCCTGCACGTAGAGATCGCCTGCGATGTTGACGCCGCCCGCGAGGGTAGAGGTTTGACCCGTGGTGTTGATCGTGACGCTGTAGTAGTTATTCGCGGGGACGGTCGTCGCGCCTACGGTGTACGCGAATTCGAGCGTGCCGTCGCTACCGTCGAGCGTGCCCGTGATATTCAC
Organism: Planctomycetota bacterium; assembly: GCA_024653775.1. Classification (GTDB taxonomy): domain Bacteria; phylum Planctomycetota; class UBA8742; order JACQVU01; family JANLHZ01; genus JANLHZ01. Next base: position 22,882 of record JANLHZ010000251.1, read on the forward strand.
CGTCGCGCCCGACATTATCAGCGTCCCCGTCGCGCTCGCTGCGAAGTCGATGGCACCGGTTGCGCTGCATGTGAAAGTACCTGTGACGTTTATGTCTCCGGAGTCGATGTAGAGCGTGCCGTCGATTGTCGCGGGGCCGCTAACCGTGAGCGTGCTCGTGTTAGCCTGGAGGGTCGCGCCGTTCGTAACGGTAAGGTCTACCATCGCGAGGTTGCCTCCCTGCGCGCGGACACCTGTATTTACGACGACGGTGGCGTTACTGAAATCGGTGCCGAGGCCGACGCTGACGAGGTCCGTGTCCGCGGTTCCGTCGCCATCGAACTGCACGGTGCCGTTCAGAGTCGGCGGGAGCGTGAGACCGCTGAACGCGACGGTCGCGCTGTCGCCTACGTGTATCTCCCCCGCGGCGTTTAGCGTCAGCGTCACCGCGCCCGCGCCGACGAGTTCGAAGGTGGACACGTCGAGCACGCCGTCAGTGACCGTGAGGCCGTTCTCGACGTCCGTATCCGCAGTCAGCACGATCGTCTGCCCCGTGGCGTCGATTTCGAGGTCGTAGTACCCGCCCGCTGGCGCCGGGAGGTTCGCGCCCGCTGCGGCGTCGTCGAACTTGACGAGCGAAGTCGCACGGGTGAACGTCCCGAGGGAATCTCCGGTGAGCGCACCGCCCACGTGTAGCTGTCCCGCGCCACTGAACGTCAGCGTTCCCGCGCTCAGGTCCGCGGCGTCGTCGAGATCGAGAGTTCCGGTGCTTATAGTGATCGTCCCAAGGTTCGTAAGCGACGCGCCCGCGTTAAGGGTGACAGTGTTTGCTCCAATCGCGAGAGTTGCGCCTACCTGAATATCGACGGTGTTATCGATGGAAATCGCGCCGCCGGGAGCGCGGGTTCCCGTCGTTATATCGAGCGCGGGCAGCGGGTCCGGGAGTCCGAGGGCGTTCAGCGCCGCGCCGGAGCCGGTCTCGTCGAGTTGCACGGTCCCCGCCACCGTCGAGTTCGCGGGAGTGGTATCCATCGCGCTGAAGACGGACGCATCGAGCATTATGATCGTCGTCCCCGCGGCGCTGTCGAGTTCGCTCGCGCCGCCGCCGGTGATATTGAAGCCCGCCATATCGAGAGAGCTTGTACCCTGCACGTCTACGTTCCCTGCGAGGGTGAGGTTCCCGCCGAGGGTGAACGTGCCGTCCTGCACGATGAGATCGCCGGTCATTGCTGCGATGGCTCCCGCGGTGGTCGCGGTCTGCCCGGTGGTATTGATCGTGAGATCATAGAAATTCTCCGCGGGCACCGTCGTTGCGCCCGCCGCGTACGCGAATATCACTTCGCTACTGCCCGCGGTGAAGGTTCCGAGTCCGCTGAAGGTGCCGCGCAGGTCGAGGATCGCGGTTCCGGTGAACGTGATCGTGCCGCCGCTGGCATCGAAGTCTCCGGTTGCGCTCGAAATGAGCGTTCCTGTGCCCGCGTCGTCCTTTAGCGTACCGCTGATGAGGGTGTTTCCGCTGACGGTGATCGTGCCGGAAGTGAGAGTCGCGAAGGCTCCGCCGCTGACGGTGAACGCCACAACCGTGAGCGTCTCGCCCGCGAGGTCGAATGTCCCGCCCGCGATTGTAAGCTGGTTCGCGATGCTCGAAGTCGCGCCTGGGAAGGACGCTGTCTGCCCAGGGCAGTTGATCGTGACGTTGTAATAATCCGCCGCGACGATCGTCGGGCTGCCCGCGCTGTCGTAAACGATGGTGCCGTTCGTGTTATCGAGCGTCCCGAACCCGAGCGGCGCGGTGTCCGCGATGTTCACCGTGCCCGCGCCTGTCATCGTGATCGTTCCCGTGCTGCAATCGAAAGCGCCGTCGGTATCGAGGAGCGCGCCCGCGCCGAGATCGACGGTGCCGGTGATGACGGTATCCCCCGCGGCGGTTACGCTCTCCGCCGCCCCGAGAGTCAGCGTTCCCGCCACTTCGAGATCGCCGCAGTCGATGGCGTTTCCGGCGGTGCGCGATCCGCTGGTTATCAGGATCTTCGCAGTGCCGAAATTCGTGATGCCCATAACCGTATCGAGGTCTGGAGCGCCTCCCGTATCCGTGAATTCGAGAATTCCCGTGCTGAGATCGACGGTGCCGCCAAAGCCTGTTATCGTGCCGCCTTCATCGAAGAGCAGCGTGCTTCCCGCGACCAGCGTGAGGTTGTTCCCGCCCGTCAGCGCGAAGCCCGCCGTATCTACCACGCCCGTTCCGCCGAGGGTGAGGTCGTTCGTTACCGCAAGCGCGCCGCCGAGTCTGAACGTGCCGGTAGTGACGTCCAGATCGTTTCCGATAGCCGCGCCGCTTGCGGCGGTGACGACTTGATTCGTTGTGTCGATCTCTACGTCGTAATAGGTCTTTGCGGGCGCCGTCACTCCCGCAGCGGTGTTCAGGAACTTCACGAGACTCGAACCCGCGGTGAAGTTCGTGAGGTCCACGACGTCGCCGCTGAGTTCGAGCGTTCCCGCGCCCGTGAACGTGACGGTGCCGTTCGTACCGTCGAAGTCGCCGTTTGCGAGAAGGCTTCCGGTGCTGAGGGTCGCGGTGCCGTCGAGGTCGGTGAGCCCGGTTACAGTCACGGTCGTCGTATCAATGGTGATCGTGGTTCCGCCCGCGACTACGAGATCTCCGCCTACGTCCAGTGTGAAGTTCCCAAGGTCGAAAATCCCGGCGCTGACGTTCACCGCGTCGGCGGTCGTGATCGCGCCCGCAAGCGTGGCGGTCCCCGCAGACTGATTGATCGTCAGAATGTTGTAGCTGACGTTATCGACGGTCTGCCCGGTTCCGTCGTACTCGATGGTGCCCGTGCCCGCGGTGAGCGATCCGACGTCGGTGACGGTGCTCGAAAGAACGAGGCTCCCCGCACCCGTGAACGTGGTCGTACCCGTGGCGTTCGCGTTGTAATCCCCGTCGGCGTTGTAAGTCCCCGCGCCGATGGTGAGGTCGCCGCCCGCCTGCACGTCCGTCGCGCCCGCGCAGGTGATCGTCGCGGCGCCAACGTCGGCGGACGCGGTGTTCACCACTGTGAGCGCCTGGATGCTGTACGTCGCGCTTCCGAAGGGACGAGTCCCGGAGTTAACGGTGACGTTGGTGTTCGTGAGCGTCGTCCCTATTCCGAGCGCGTCGATTGCGGTTCCCGGCGCGCCGTTATCGCAAACGAGGTCGCAATCCGTGGTGATTGTGCCCCCGAAACTTGCGAACTTACCCGTGGAGTCGACGGCGAGCGTCGCGCCGAGGTCGAGTGTGAGATTGTTTCCGCCCGTTACCGTGAACGTCGCGAGATCGAGAGTTCCGGAGATCAGATGGACGTCGTTACCAGCGGTAATCGCGCCCTGTACCGTCGCGGTCTGCCCGCTGACGTCCACGTCGATATTGTAGTACGTTCCCGCCGCGACGTTCGATGCGCCGGCCTGATCGTTGTAAATGACTTTTCCCGTGCCCGCGGTGAATCCCGCGAGATCGTCGATACTTCCGGTGACTGTAAGCTGTCCGGATGTGAAGACCAGCGTTCCACCTGTAAGAGTGAGATCGTCCGCTAGTGTGAGATTCTTATCGTTTACTGTCGCGGTTCCAGCGATGGTTGCGCCGCTCGTAACGGTTGCATGCCCTCCGGGCGCCCAAGTGTGTCCGGATGGAACGAGCAGCGCGGTAGTTCCTGAGAACGTGATGTTCGGACCTGCGTTACTGTACGGAATGTCTGCGTCTCCGCCGCTGTCGAACATCGCGACCTCGGTATTCGTGATGTCCGTCGCTCCGGTGTAATCGTTTCTGAAAATGGCGACGTTCGCGCTGAGGTCCATGTTAGTCAGCGTGGTTGCCGCGGGGGCGTGAGTAACGATGACTCCGTCGCTGGCGCCTCCATCGAGGTAGATGTGGAGCACATCGCCCTCGACGGCAGTCACGACGACGCTGTAGTTCCCCGTTCCGGCGGAGTCGGTCTGCGGGCCAGCGCCGTTCACGACGACGGTGACGTTTATCCCGGCGGGCGCGGTGCCCGTGATAGTGATGACGTTCTGCCAGACGACGGTGATGCCGCCGTCGCTGTCGTTGCTTTCGCCCGCTCCCGCGCCGACGCTGTCCTCCATCGTGATCGTCGCCGCGCCAGCGCCGGGGTCGGTGGTGACGTTAGTTATCCCCCCGGCGTAACTGTGGTCCTGCCAGGTCGCGTCGGTGAGCGTAAGCCCGCTTGTGTCGTTCACGTAAACGTAGGTAGCGCCCGCGCCGTTCGTGAAGGTGACGCCGTCGAAATTCGTGATCGTGACCGTCGCGGTGGCTGCGCTGATATTGAAGCCGCTGCCGCCGGCGTAATCGAAGTTCAGCGTGGTGACGTCGACGAACCCGCCCGCCACCGTGAACGTGTATCCACCCGTCCCCGCCGCGCTCTTCGTCACCGTCCCCGCCGCGCTCGAAGCGAAGGTTCCGCCTGTCTGCGAGTACGCCGCCGCGTCGTCGATGCGAAGCGTCTGCGCGTTCAGATCGATGGACCCGCTTTGAAGGTTGAGCGCGGTCGCGATGTCCGTCGTCCCCGCGAAGCTGACGTCGTTTCCGTTAATCGTGAGCGTGTCGAACGCGAGCGCCGGAAGGCTCGTCGCGCCGCTTCCGGAGAGAAGGAACGTGCCGCCGCTGTGGTTCAGCGTGCCGATGGAAATCGTCGGCGACGCGCCGGAAAGCTCGATCTGCCCGGCGCTTAGGTCGATCGTCCCCGCCGCGGCGCTCAGGTCGGTGCCGACGATGATCGACGGACCCGCGAGGCTGACTGTGCTCCCGCCGCTGATCGTGAGCGTGCCGTTAATCGTCGCGGCGCCCGCGAAGTCGGCCGTCGCGCCTCCGGTCACTGAGAATTCCGTGTACGTCTCGCTCGGAGCCGTCTGCGTCCCCGCCGCGGCGCTGAATTCCACGGTCCCGGTATCCGGCGTGAACGTTCCGAGAACGAAAGTCGTCGTTCCCTGCCATTCAAGGGTGCCGCCGCCAAGGGTGGTCGCGAACCCTGTGGCGTCGTAGTCGCCGACGACAGTCACCGTCTGTGCGTTCAAATTGAACGTGCCCGCGTCGACGTCGAGGTTGCCGTTAACCGTGATCGCGCCGCCTGCGCTGGTGCCAGCGGCGTTCTCGAGGTCGAGGTGATGATACGTCTGCGAGTGGACGGTCTGCGCCACGCCTCCGTTATAGCGAACGATGCTGCCCACAGCGGCGCTGAGACTTCCGAGGCTGGTTACAGTCCCGGAGACGACGAGGACGCCGGCGCCTGTAATGTTGACGTTGCCGCCCGTTGCGTCGATGGCGCCCGTCGCCGTATACGTCCCAGTGGAAATATTTATCGTCCCGGACGCCACTGTCCCCGCGCTTGCGTTAAATGCCCCCGTGTCGACGTCGAGGGTTCCGCTTACGTCCGCTGCGCCGCTCGATGTGAACGTGCCGCCATTCATCGTCATCGACGCTCCGAGAGACACGGTCACGCTCGCCGCGCTCGATGTGAACCCCGCCGCGTCGAGAGTCCCGCTCGTCACGGTGAGCGCTCCCCCTATAGCAAGTCCGGCGGGAAGCGCGCAGCTCTGTCCGCTGACGTCGATATCGAGATTGTTGTACGTTTCATTGTAAACGGTGCTTCCGGCTGACTGCTTGTTGTAGCGCACCGTCCCGGTTCCCTCGGTGAGCGTGCCGAGGCTTGTAACCGTCCCCGCAAGTTCGAGAACGCCAGCGCCGCTAAAGGTGACGTTGCCTCCGGTTGCGTTCATCGTTCCATCGACGTTCAGCGTCCCGGCTCCGATGGTCGCTGTTCCCGCGACCGTCAGATTTCCGGACAGATTAAGCGTATCGCCGGCGACGTCGAGATTCGAGTTGACCGCAATGTGCGTTGCGCCCACTGTGCTTCCTACTCCGCGCGTACCCGTCGAGATGATCAGAGTCGCGGCGCCGTAGTCGGTCCCGAGGCCGATGGAATCGAGGTCGGTGCTGACACCCGCGCTGTCGAAAAATATGTTCCCGGTCATCGTGTGGGAGCCGGTGCTGAAATTCGTGAAGACGCCGCCGTCGCCGATCTCGAGATTCGCCGCCCCGGCGATATTCATGTCCCTCCCCGCGCTCCCGCCGTTTATTGCGAAGGTTTTTATGTCGAGCGTTCCGCCGTTCACGTACACGTCTCCGGTGAGCGCGACGTTCCCCGCGAGATCGAAGGCGCCGCTCGTAACCGTGAGATCGCCACCGATCGTGAGCGCGCCCGCCGCCGTCGCGGTCTGCCCGCTGACGTCGAGTTCGATGCTGTAGTAGCTCGCGACGTTCGCAATGGTTGACGCCCCGCTCTGGTTGTTGTAGAGCACCGTCGACGTCCCCGGCGTCAGCCCCGCGAACGCCGTAATCGACCCCGTGAGTTCGAGCGTTCCCGCGCCCGTGAATGTGAACGTTCCCGTGCTGTCGAGATCTCCCGTGCTCGTCATTGTTCCCGTGGACGCTGTTATCGCGGTATCGTTATTCACCGCGCCGCCGACGTCGATTATCGTCGCTACGAAGTCGAACGTCCCCGCGATCACCCACAGATCGTTCGTCACGCTGATGTTCCCCGCCGCGGTGGCGGTCTGCCCCGCTACGTCGATCCGTAGATCGTAATACGTCTCCGCGATGACGCTGCTTCCAGCCGCGGTGTTTCCGTACTTCACCGCGCCCGTGCTTTCCGTGAATGTCCCGAGGCTCGTCACGGTGCCATCAAGCTCAAGAACGCCTGCGCCGGTGAACGTCGTCAGTCCGCCCGTCGCGTCGTAATCTCCAGCGATCGTGAAAGTCCCCGTGCTGATGCTCGCCGTTCCGCTCACCGCTGCGTCTCCGTTGACCGTGACCGTATCCGCGCCCACCGTCAGAGTCGCCGCCACGTCGAGAGTTCCGACTGTTATCGTCCCCCCAACTGTGCGCGATCCGCCGGAGACGCTAACCGTCGCGCCGCTGAAATCCGTCCCGAGTCCGACGCTCGCGATCGCGGTTCCGCCCGCGCCGACGAACTCGACCGTCCCGCTGAGCGTCGGCGCGACGATTCCCGAGAACGCGCCCGTCTGCCCGACGATCACGGTCGATGCCACGCCAGCGCTGAGGCTCGCCGCCGTCAGGGTGAACGTCTGCACGTTCAGAGTGTCCGTCACTACTGCGTTACCCGTGACCGTGAGGTTGCCGAGCAGACGAATCGATCCCGACGTCGAAGTCAGATCGCCCCCGACTGTCGCTCCAGACGCGATGCTGACGATCCGCGATGTCGTATCCGCATCGAGACTGTAGTACGCCTCCGCCGGCGCTGTGATGTCCGCTCCGGTGTTGTTGAACAGCGCCGTTCCCGCGGACGCGCTGATCGTTCCGATGGAGGTAACCGTTCCGGAGAATTCGAAAACGCCCGCGCCCGACATCGAAAGCGTCCCCGCGAAGTTGACGTCGCCGTTACAGTCGACCGTTCCCGTGGTGACGCTCACCGTGCCCGCGCCTTCGAGGGAGCCGTCCGACGTGAACGTATCCGCTCCGACCGAAACCTCTTCCGTCACGGTCGCGGTGCCCGTCACCGTGAGCGTATTTCCGTTCAGGGTCAGAACGCCGCTCGTTACAGTCAGATCGCCAGCGACGGTCTGCGCGCCGCTGAGGTTCACCGCGTTCGCCGCGCCTGCGGTGATCGTCAGATCGAAATAGCTCTCGCTTAGCACCGTCACCGCGCCAGAAGCGTACGTGTACTCGATCTCTCCTGACCCAGGAGTCAGCGTCCCCACGCTAGTCGGCGCCGCCGCTCCGAGCTTCAGCGTGCCCGTTCCCGAGAACGTCGTGTTTCCGCCCGTCCCGTCGTAGTCGCCCTGCGCGTCGTAGATGCCGGATGAAATCGTCAGCGTGCCGTTTATGTCAGACGTGCCCGTCGTCGTCACTGTACCTGACCCAACCGAAAGACTCTGCGACGATGCAACGTAGAGAGTCCCAGTGACGTCGAGATCGTTCGCTCCAGTGCTGACGTCGCCTGTCGTCAGCGTGAACCCGCCGTTCGTGATTACGTTCCCTGCAAGCGTCACTCCGTTGCCTGCGCCCACCGCGACCTCGATATTATTGTACGTGTCCGCCGGAATCACCGTGCCAGCGCCTCCGGTGAACCGCACCGTGCCCGCGCTCGAATCGAGCGTGCCAAGACTCGTCACGGTAGTCGATGCGATCGTGAAGTTACCCGCTCCGAGGAACGTAATCGTCCCCGCGTTCACGTCCGTCGTTACCGTGACGTTTCCGGTGTTGATCGAAATCGTATCAGTGATAGTCGCCGTGCCCGCGACTGTGAGCGTGCTGTTCCCGACGCTGAGCGTTCCAGTGGCAATCGAAAGATCGCCGCTGACCGCGGTGGTCCCGCCGGAAAGCGAAACCGTGTTCCCGCCGCCCGGATCGATGGCGAGATCGAAATACGTCGTCAGCTCCACCGTCGAACCCGTCAGGCTGTACTTCACCGTCCCCGCGGTCGTCGTCAGCGTCCCGAGCTGCGGAGTCGTGTCCCCCGCGATATCGATCGTTCCCGCTCCTGTGAACGTGGTACTTCCAGCGCTGGCGTCGTAGGTTCCGTTTGTAGTCGCAGTGCCCGCGCCGATGCTTAGAACGCCGCTCACCGTCGCGCCTCCGTCGAACGTGATCGACCCCGCGCCAACGCTCAGCGTCGTGCTCCCCGCGACGGTCGACGTTCCCGTCACCTGCAGCGTGTTACCGCCCACCGCGAGATTCCCCGTCGTGACGTTAAGATCGCCGCCGACAGTCACCGCTCCAGTCAGACTCGCCGTGTTGCCACCTGTAAGCTGGATCGTCAGATGATGATAATCCGCCGCGGGCACGTCCTGCGCCGCGCTTCCCTCGAACTTCACTATGCCCGTGCCTCCGCCGACGGTGCCGAGGCTCGTGACGGTGCTCTGAAGGCGGAGAGTGCCGTTCGCGGTGAACGTGACGTTGCCACCAGTCGCGTCGAAGGTGCTCTGCGCGATCGCCGACCCCGTTCCGATCTGCAGCGTGCCGTCGACGTCCGCGGTCCCAGCGATCGTTAGCACCTGGGAACCCGCGTCAAGTGTTCCGCCGGAAACTACGATAACGTCGTCAAGATCGACGTCTCCGCCGATTCCCCGTGTGCCGCCCTCGATCCGCACCGTCGGCGGTATGACCGTCAGCCCCATCGCGTCCAGATCGTTCCCGGTGCCGGAGGCGATGACGGTTCCGTTTATCGTCTGCGTGCTGTAATTCGTTATCGTGCCCGTGGTTCCGAATTTGAGGAACGCGCTCGCGCCGATCGTAATCGTGTTCGACGACCCCGTCAGCGTGTACGCGTCCACGCTCAGGGTCGCGGTCCCGCTGACTGTCAGATTGCCCGCAGTCGATGCGTTTCCGAGAAGCGCCTTCTCCCCTGTGTTAGAGCAGTTCAGAATGCCGTAGGCGTACCCGCCGATGCTCTGCGCGCCGCCTCCATTGATATTAACGGTGCTTGTCGAATTGAACGTCGTGCTGTCGATCCCACCCGCGAGATTCCCCGTAAGATTCAGAGTGCCGCCCGCGCCGAGTCTGAAGTCTGTGGTTCCGGATTCCGTGATGTCTCCGTTCACGTTGAGGGTCTGCGCCCCCGCGTTGAAAACGCCGCCGCTGAGAATCAATCCGTCCATCGTCACTGGACTCGTGCTGATCGTTCTCGTACCGCCGGTTATCTCGACGAGATCGAACCCCGTCTCCGCGTTCGTGATCGCGCCGCCGCCGGTGAACCTCACCTTGCTTGCCGCGCCTGCGTTGAAAACGCCGCTGTTCGTCCAGTCGCCGCCAACGAGTACCACCGCGCCCGCCGATAGCGTCAGCGTCCCTCCGGGCGCCCCGGGGTCGATCGTCAGAATCCCGGTAATCGTCAGCGTCGACGCCGGGTTCGAACTGCTCACCGTTACGACTCCTCCATCGCTGATCGTCATGTTAGCGCACTGCGCAAAGCTCGATATCAGGGGATTCGTCCCTCCGGGATCGATTACGACGTCGTCCGTTATCGCCGGCGCTACGCCGCCTACCCAGTTAACGCCAAGAGACCAGTCGGTCCCGGCGCCCCCCTGCCAGGTTTTCGTCGCGGCGCTCGAAATCGTGGCGAATGAAACCAGAGCGCATAGGGCAATAACGAAGCGAATCCTCATGAGACTCACCTTTCAATTTTTCACTGTGAATTTGAGTTTATTTTCGAGGTCGAGGCCTAATTCTCAGGCGGCACAAACTAGAATGAACCGCCGGACAATTATCTATGCCTCTTTTGCACCAAAGCTACACCATGTTCTCGGTATGCCCAAATGAAATTGGGCCCGCAATCGTAATTGTGCGCAGTATCACAGAATGCAACGTGAATATTTACACTCCCAGCGACGCGCGAGCCTAGTTGGAAAGAGCCTCACTTATGAGTTGTTTTACTCTCGTATCGCTGTGATTGGTTGACGCCCGCTCAAGAACTTGCAATGCAGCGTCGGTTTCTTTCAGATTAAGCAACGCTTCGGCTGCCTTTTCGAAAGTTTCGAATTCACATCGCGAATCGAAGAGCAAGGTTCCAAAAATTTGAATTGCATATTCCGTCGATTTTCCCGCAGGCAGAATCTTAAGTTCGTCGATTAAGTTGTTCTTCTGCGAAGTTGAAAGAACTCCATTACCGACCTGCTCCTTGATAACTTCCAGAGCTTGCGGCAGATTTTCATCGGAAGGATCGTCCAGCGAAACGGCGGCTTTGACAAAAGATTGCCAGCGAATTTTCCAGTTGGAAACACTGACGGATTCCCGGATTCCATAGGCGATGAATTCCGAAAGCGCGTCTTCGACTTCCTCGTCAAACGCTTCCTCCGCATCCGTAGACGAGCGAATCATTCTTATCGCATCAGTTAGTAGCTGCGACGCCACAAGCCCTTCTCCAAACTCGTTCGAAATCGGATCGCTGCGAAGATGCTCGACGATTCTCTTTACAGCGCCCATTCTGAACGAAACGATGTCTTCGTAGTTTTCAGATGGGTTACGAGGCGCGCTGATTCTTGCGACGTGCTGAAGAGAAACAACGACGTTGATTCGAACCATGTATTGGACAGCGCTCGTCCGAATAATCTGCATAAGATAGTCGAGAGTATCGTCTGTGGGCGGCAACCGTCTTAGCGCATTCGCTGCTGCCATTCCTTTTTCTCTGTCTCCCCCGTATATTGCTGTTGTCAGCGCGGCTCTGTTTCGATTCGGGTCCATCGATGAAAGAGTCGCAAGCTCGATCTCTTTTGAATCCGTGTTCAACGCTTCCGTAGCGAGGAAGTTCTGGACGACATCATCCGAACCTCCCCACTCGTTTAAAAACTTCAGAAGCTCCGCGCGAAGCAGAACGTCTTCCGATTCTCGATACCACGAAAACACGAGATCGCGATTCTCCTGCGTAAAGCTGTTTTCATCTTCTACAACTACAGCACCTGTTTCGATACTCGTAAAACCTCGATACGTAGTGCTGAACGGTTCTTTCATCGCATAGTATTCGTCTCTCGACGTTGAAATATAGGTTCGTTCGCCGAACGGCTCCACGAAACGCTTCGCAGGCTTTACCGAAAACCTCGCCCGAAGTGCGAGCCTCCTAGCTTTGATGTCGGTATCCGCATTAAAAAGCACCTGCTCCATATTCGAAAGAGCTTCGTTATCGTTCACCGTTCCGACTAGTCCGGTCAGGACAATCGATTTACGGGCGTCTCCGCTCTGTATCGAGATTCTTAGAAGCTCTGCCGCGTGGTGGAATACCAGCCTGCTTTCGCTAAGACTCCTGCACAGCTTATTAAGTAGGACGGGATTTAGGGGATCGTCTTCAAGGGCAGTTTCAAGAAGATTGTCGAATTCCGATAAAATCGAAGTAAGCTCCGCTCCCTCCAGCCTCGTATCGAAAAACTCGGACAGAACAATACTTTGTGAACGTCTGCGCTGCAGAATCGCCTCTCGCAGACGACCGTCCCGTTCTTCATCTCCTCGCGCAAGTCTTTCTCTGAATTCTTCGCTGGCTCTCCGGGTCTCTTCCACGCGTCTATTCGATTCTTCCAGAGCGCGCCTTCTCTCCTCGTCGAGAGCACGTCTTCTCTCTTCATCGCTCATAGACATAAAATTCTGTAACCTCGAATCAATCTCGCGATTGATCTCTTCAAGCAATCGGTCGTTTTCCTCAATTTCCCGCTCGGCCTCTTCGATCTCTGTTAGGAGATCCTGTGGAAACAGTTCGCCCTGCTTCTGTTTAGCGATGTCGACGTTTGAAACCGGCTCTAACTTACTGCCGTTATAGACAACACGGTGTTGGGTATCTTTCCCGATGACGTACCCGATATAAACACCGACGCAGGAAGTTACGATTAATCCGAAAAGGACAAGACGACCCTTGGTTGATTTGCGCATTTCTTACTCCTGAATCTTCAATCGGGGCACTGGGCGAAGGAAGTCAGAATTCCGTCTAAATATTGACCGAGCTTGGCAAGAGCAGACTCCGCATAGCCGATGTATAATTGTACAACTGATATTTCGTTGGTCAGATGGTTAATTTCCTGATTGGAGAGAAAGATCAGTTCATTGGCGGCATCAATAATTTGTTGAGCGCTCGTAATGTCATCCTGAACAATAGTCTTATCCATTTCCAACGCCGAAATCTTCTGCTCGATGATCTCAGGACGCGCGTCCTAAGATGGTCTTCAAGTGTAAAGTCAGTCGATTTTTTTGCTTTAATTGCGTACTAGAAGCCAAGCGACAAGTTGTGCCAAAGCAACGGCGAATAACGCCAGCAGAATCATTTTCCCGGTCTGTATTCCTTCGTTCGCGGACGTCGGGAGCGAACGCTCGAAAAGCGCCCGGATTCCAGGGCCCGGATTCACTCGTCGGTATCCATTTTCGAAGATCGTCACTCCCGTTTCGACGCTGCCGGCGTTTTCGATATCCTTCGCAAGCATCGAAACGAACTCGGATATCAGCACCGGAAACACGTCCACGAGGTAAACGAGGTTCGAATGTTCTTTGTCGATGTCGAACCCGATCAGCAGATTCGGATGGCTCGTGCCACGTACTATGGAAATCATCGATCCTTCCGCGGTTCCCGCAATCGACGTGACTCCTTCGCCGAAGATTGCCTGCGAGGGTCCACGGACGAATATTTCGTTTGCGCCGATCGTCCCGAGGATAGTCGCGCCGAGGTCCGTAGCGCGAAGCTGCGCGAAACGCTCGATCGTTCTTACGCTCGCGCCCGGAATTTCGGCGTCCGACGGAATCGGACCAACAAGAATCGACGGACCTCCGCCCAGCATCGCGCTCAGTTCCTCTTTCGTCTCCGGCGCGCGCGACACCGAAATTTCTATCTCCCCGCCTCCAGCAGACGTCTGGCGGAGACTTTCGAGAACGAAATCCAGATACGGGTTCTGAAAACTACCGTCGGTCCTGAAACTGATCCCCGGCTTCGTTTTCGACCTGACCGCTGCGCTGTCGTCCTGCGGGAAACCATCCCTCTGCGCGAGTCGAAGCTCAAGCACCCCTGCGAAATCGAAGTTCGAATCGATCGTCGCGACACCGTCATTCACCGCAATGGCGAACCGCCGGACGACGCGCTCGGACCCGCCAATCGCGATAAGCTGAATTTCGTTCGCCGCGCCTTCGACGCGCAATTTTGCGCGAAGGTGCTCGCCGTCGAAGAAAGCGTTTTCGAAACCGGCGTTTTCGACGTCGGTTCCATAAACCACTATCGCGAACGAGCTTGCGAGAAAATTCAAATCCTGCTCGCTGAGGTTCGAAATCGAGCAGCCGTCCGTGAGGAGAAATTTTCGATCGATCTCGAACGCCTCCGGAATCCCGTCCCCGGCCCCGAACGCGTCAAAATTCATCCTCGCGGCAGCATCGAACGATCCGCCCGATACGCCGAGCTTCGACACTATCTCCGCGGCGGCGGTTTTGTCGACGGGACCGCGAAACTCCGGAGCGTCCTTTTCGGACTTGCCGTTTGCGCCGACGATAAACATTCTTCGAGAGCCCGAACTCCCGATGAATTCGAGCGCGTCATCCTTCAGGAGTTTGTACCGCGCGCCGGAATCGTCGGACGCGAGCAGAGACGCGGAGTTGTCGATGAAAATCACGTCCACTTTGATTTTTCCATCGTCAAACCTGGGCGTCGCCGCGTAAACCGAGGTAAGCGCCACAAAAACAATCGTGAGTACGAGATGAAGGGGGAGCGCGCTCCTCTTTCCGGGCGACGAACGTCCGAGTTCCTCCGCCGCGGCTTTCCAGTGGGCGAAAGCCCCGGTGACGTAAACCTGGCGCGGTCCCTTTTCGCTTTTTCGAAAATGAATGAAAATCAGCGCCGGAATGAGGAGCAGCGCTAGCAGCCAAAGAGGTTCGTCGAAATTGGGCATTGGAAAATATTGCCTTACGGAATCGAGGAATGCAGAATGAAGCAGTCCTTCTGTAGATTCAAGTTGTCAGTTCTGGAATAGGACGGGTAAAATAATAAGTTACCGAAAATCGCGCTCAGATTTGTGTCAGGTTCGTATTGCGCGATAGAGTCAAACCGGAGTCGTAGCCATAGTTCCGATGAGGATTTGACGACTGAGCGCGATGTGAAAATGGCGCGAAGATGTGATGCGAGATCGGTAAGATATTATTTTACACGTCCTTAAGATTCGAAATGCGGAGACCAAAGATTTTCTGGACGCTCTCGGCCCTCGGAATCGCCGCCGGTGCGAGCGCGCCGCTATATTTTTTCGATCTCGTCCCGGCGCTGGTCGCGTGGGTTTTCGGGATAAGCGCCACGACGATGGTGTTTTACGGAATGGACAAGTTCTTTTCACGGCACGACGCTCCGAGAATTCCGGAGCTGACTCTGCACTCCCTCGCACTTTTCGGCGGAACTGTGGGCGCGTTAGTTGGTCAAGTAATATTTAAGCACAAAACGGCTAAAATAAGCTTCAGAATCGTGTTCCTCGCCATCGCGGCGGCGCAGGCTGCTGCGATCGCATATTTAGTTGTTAACCAGGATCAAATTCCAGAGTGGTACTTTTCGCTGGTCGAAATGCCGTAGTACATTCAATTCGTGCCGTCTACGAATTATTCGTACGATTCTGCGGATACGTTTGTGAACCTTGTGCGTAATCGAAAGTCCGTGAACCACATGGCATGGACGTCTCTTTGCGATTTCACGGTCAGGATGACCGCGCCGCGAATGATTTCACCTAATAATAAGTTGTAAAGAATAGACCCACTATTATTTTTCTTTATGTTTGTAAAAGTGTGATCGCTCCGGGGATGTGGTTCACCGAACTGATGCGATTACGCGCAACGGCGAGTTTGTTTCCGACGCGGATTTCCGATGCCGGTTAAGAGGTCTCTACAAGGAAAACTCAGACGAAGAGAATCACGAAGACTATCAGGTTGGCGGCGATTCCCACTGCAAGCGCGACGTACGCTACCGCGGCTTCGGTGAGCTTCAGTTGTTTTTTCAGCGAACGAAGGGATTTCGTCGAAAACTGAAAATCGCAGTTCCCGCAGATTATCGCGCCTTTGGGATTCGTTTCGCTGCACTGCGGGCAGATCACCGCCTCGCATTCGTCGCAGAACTTCGCGCCTTTTTTATATATCGAACCGCAGAACTTGCAGATGCCGCCCGCGTCGATCTTTTTCGCGTCGGCCTCGAAGTCCATATTGAAATCGCCGGATTTATTTTTTGCCATGGTTCTCAGGAAAACGTCACGTCCGCGATGAATTTATACCCGATATTCCTGACGGTCGTTATGTAAGTCGGCTTTTCGGGTTTGTCTTCGATCTTGGTCCGCAGTTTGTTGATGAAATTGTCGACGGTGCGGTCGGTTCCGTAATAGTCGTAGCCCCAGACGCGGTTCAGGATTTCGCTCCTCGAAAGGGCTGTGCCTTCGTTCTGAAGGAAGAAGATCAGAAGGTCGAACTCCTTGCTCGAAAGTTCGATGTCGTTCTTGCCACGGCGGAGCGACCTTCCGCGCAGGTCGATCACGAAAGGTCCAAACTTCGCGCCGTCGAAGGCGCTTTCGTATTCGCGCTTCCTCCTAAGCTGCGCGTTCACCCGCGCAAGCACCTCCCGTAGCGAAAACGGCTTTGTGATGTAATCGTCCGCGCCGAGGTCGAAGCCGATGAGTTTGTCCATCTCCTCACTTTTCGCGGTGATCATTATTATCGGGCAACTGATTCCGTTCTTGCGGATCGTCTTGCAGATTTCGTAGCCGTTTACGTTCGGAAGCATGATGTCGAGCAGGATGAGGTCTGGCTGTTTATCGACCGCGAGTTGCAGTCCGCGCTCTCCGTCGTCCGCGGTGAGAACGCTGTAACCTTCGAGTCGAAGGTTCATCTCAAGCCCCTGCTGAATCTTGGGATCGTCTTCGACAACGAGGATGGTAGACGTCTGGGAGTTCCTGCCCTGCATTCGCTAAGTATGCACCAAGTCGAGCGACTCTGCAAGTAGTCATCGAAGGGTCGACAAATGAAATGAGCGCCGCGCGGACGGAACCGCCCATTCACTCTCTCGCAATGGATTCGAGAAACTCGCGGATCGGGCCGCTGAGTTCCTCCGGAACCTCCGTCGTTGTCGGTCTGCGGAGCCTTGGAATTCCTTCGACGGAGTTCGCGGTGCGAAGCGATTCGATTCTTTCGAGGATCGCGCGCTGAACTTCGATGTCCGCGTAATCAGGATTCCCGCGGCCTGGCTCGCCTTGCCCTCCGCCAGCGTCCGCGCCTTCCCGCGCAAGCTCCTCGCGACCTCGTCTCAGCGTTTCAAGCCTTTCCCGGTCGAGACCGAGAAGACCCAGATCCTCATCGGAAAGCTCCGAGCCGCGAAGGGCGCTGTCCTCGATTCGCATCAGCCTTCCCGAAAGGTCGGGGACGTCCGTACGTTCGAAACCGCCCGAAGCGTCGGACGCGCTCGGCTCTCTGGCTCCCGGTGCGGTCCCGAAACGCGAACCTTCCGAGTTCGAAAGCGGATCGTCCGCGCCCGCAATATCAGGCGCGGCGGCTTCCTCCGAATTCGAGGCCGGGTCCGCCGTGGT
Source organism: Planctomycetota bacterium (assembly GCA_024653775.1). Lineage (GTDB taxonomy): Bacteria > Planctomycetota > UBA8742 > JACQVU01 > JANLHZ01 > JANLHZ01. Next base: position 39,928 of record JANLHZ010000251.1, read on the forward strand.
CGCTTGCGACTCTCCGGAGTTCGAAAGAGTCTGGTCGGAAGCATCGTTCTCGCCGACGCTCTCGGTTTCGCCTTCTCCCGTCGCGTCCAGAGACGTCGTCTGGCCGCCGTCCCCCGTTTCCCCGGACGCGTCGCCCGCAGACGCGTCGCCGCCTGCCGCGCCGACCGACTGTGCCTCGCCCTCGGTTCCGGACTCGCTTCGACTCGATCCTTCCGCGCCTTCGGTAGACTCCCGGAGGCTCGCATTCTCCGGACTGCGCTCAGCCGCGCTATCCGGGCTGTTCGAACTCGTCCGGAGCGGACCGTTCGGGGTTTCCTGAACGTTCGCATCGTCTTCCCGCGTTCCCTCGGGCGCGTCGCCCTCCGTTCCGGATGAGTTCGCGGTAGTGTTCTGTTCGCTTTCGCGATCCGAATTCTCGTCCGCGCGCTCGCCCACTCCCTCGGGCGAGTCCTGCGCGTCCGGAAGCGGCGTCTCTCCGCCAAGTCCGTGATCCGTCGCGAACAGAACGTCCTCCTCGCCTTCCTCCATTTCCCCCTCCGGCGGTTTTCGCGCGTCGTCCTGCGCCTGCGGTTCCGCGCCCCGCTCTTCTTCGGAGGCGCCGACCTCCGGAACTTCATCTGCCGGCTCCACTAAGATCCAGCCGACCGGGAACCGCGCGGATGCTCGTCCGGGTTCCGCGACGTCGGCGAAAATCCGGATCAGCTCCCCTTCGACAAATCCGCCGACCTCATCGTCGCCTGGCGCGAAGCGGAGTCGTCCGTCCTCGCCAATGTCGAATCTCGCTCCGAACTCCCCGTCATTACCGGCGAGTTCGAAAATCGTTTCCTGCGCGCCCGCGACGATGGCGAGAGAGATGCCCGGCACCGGGTAATCGTCTTCGACTGAAATCCCGACTTCGTGACTCTCGCCCGCGCGTACGATCTCTACAGGCTGGAACTTCCGTCCGTCGATGGTCGCAAGAACTTTCGCGTTTTCGTTCCTCTGAACCGCAAGAAGATACTGCGGACTGACGTACCTGCGGCCTCGCTCGCCTAAGACCTCGAAGTGAAAACTCGTCTCCGTTTCGATGATGAAACTCGCGGTCGCGACCCTGTCTGGAATGTCCCTGTCCCGAAAGTCCCCGGACGAAATCTCCGGCTGGTGCATTCGCACGATCCTCAGTTCCTCGGCTCTGTCGATCACGGGCACGCTCAGCGCGACGTCGCTTCCGAGCGGAATCGTTTCCCGCGTCGGAAGTTCGAGCCTGACTCGCGATCCCGTGACGACGTCCCGGTAAACGACGAACGGCTCTCCGACGCGCATCGGCCCGGCGTACTCGATTTCGCGCGGCAGAGAGCTTGCGCTCCCGACGAAGACGCGAAGCGTCGCGGGAGATTTCGATTCGAACAGACTCGCCGGGAACGATCCCGCATAAACGCGCTTCTTCGCTGAATTCCGCGAGAGCGAAACGAACGTCGATTCGCCCTGGATCGAAAGCTCCGCCGCGGGCGTTTCGAGGAACTCCATCTCGAACTCCGCCTCGATAGCGAGGTCCTCGTTTTCTCGCGCGATTGCGCTCTCTTCGGAGATTACGATCTTCGATCCGTCCGCGAAAACGAGATCGTCGCGGCACACCGACCTGAGAAAGAGCAGCGCTGTCTTGTCCGTCCCGAGAACGAGGAACGCCGCGCACAGAGTGGCCGCGCAGGAGAGGATAAGTAAAGTCGTAAGGGAAATATCGAGCACCCGATACTTTTTCGCGCCGAGATTCGAAAGCCGCGAATATGCGGAATCGAGCGACGACCTTGGGACGATATCGCCTTCGACCGCGTCGACCGCGAGAAGCAGGCTGCCGCTGAACTCCGGATGGCGCTGTTCGAGCGCGGACGCAAGCGCTTTCACGTCCTTCGGATTCGACCGCGTTCGCAGGTACGCCATCATCGCGAGCAGCGCCGTGATAACGAGGCACGCCGAAAGCCCGAAAACTCTCGCGCGGACTCCGAGGACGAACTCCAGATCGGTGAGCGCGAGCAGAGTCAGCGCCGCCCAGAGACCTCCGACCAGCGCGAAAATGACGCTCGTAACTCCAATGGAACGCTGGGACGCTACGGCTTCGGAAAGTTCGAGACCGAGAGCTTCGATGATTGCGTCGTCCCGCTCGCCAGCGGATTCAAGACCTGTCTTCGGCTTCTTCATCTAAGAAGATTATACCCCCGCGACTCGCAATCGCCAGGGTATTGTTTTACGTCTCCTTACCTACTCGCAAGCCAGGCGTCGGTCATCGGAACCGAATCGAGATAAAGAGTGTCGAGACAGATGTCCTGACCTTCGGGCCAGCAGATCGTTCCGTCCAGAACCCGGAGTTGTCTGAAATAATTTTCATCTTTCAAGCGCTTGAATACGCCAAACTCAAGTATCGCGGAACAGTCATATACTCGAAACTCTCCGTTAGAGAATTCGATCTCGACTTTGAAGTTCTCGATAGCTTTCGCTTTTCGTACGCGTGGATTCATTTCAAAGGCTCAATCTTAAGAAACTGGCTCAAGCAAAGGTTCCCGTCTTTTCGGAGCCTTCAGACGAGACGCCTGAAGGCTTTTGCGCAGGCGAGACGCCTGGCGCTCCCACGAGAACATCGAAAGTGCAGGCATAATCGCTCCTCGACGTTACTTCGGCCCGGTCATTGTCTCCGGACGGACCCATTCCGCGAATTGCTCCTTCGTCAGGATTTTCAGCGCGATCGCGGCTTCCTCGAGAGTCGTGCCATCGCGGTGCGCCTTTTTCGCGATCTTCGCGGCGTTGTCGTAACCGATGTGCGGGTTCAGCGCGGTT
>JANLHZ010000266.1 GCA_024653775.1 Planctomycetota bacterium
GCGCAGAGAAAGGGAGTCTACGCGGTCGTGCCGTCGGGCAAAGCGGTCGAGTTTCAGGTTCCGGATTGGTTCGAACCGAAGGTCTGGAAATACGAGCCGCGTGGTTCCTGAGCGCTCGGTCCCGAATCTGCAGAGCGCTACTTCCTCATTCCATTGACGAACTCTTTCCAGAGTCCGCCGCTGAGGCACACGCTAGCGAGGAGCGTCACGATTCCGAATCCCGCGCATTCGAACGTCATCCGAGCGAGTCCGGAAATCCTTTCTCCCGCGAATCCAGAGTCAGGGACGCTTAGCTGCTTCATCAGAACGAGCCAGCCTCCTCCCGCGGCGGAGGCGATCAGCGCGGGCGCGATCGACTTCACGACATCGAGCGCTCGGACGTCGATGTGCCAGCGTATCACGTTCATGAATATCGGCAGCATCAGCGCGAGCGACGCGGCCTGCGCGCACGCGACGTACACGATCCCGTCCTCCGGCGCGAATGAACTCCAGTTCAGCCATATAGCGAAGAGCATCGCGAAAAGAAAAACGAGCTGTACGAAAAGAAGCTTCGCCATCAGTCTTGTCGCGCCGTAGACGAGCTGGACCCGTCCGAACATGTTGACCACGCCGATGATCGCGCTCTGCGCCGCGAGTATCGGGAGGTACTTCGCAGCAAGCGCCCACTCCGGAGTCGCGGGAAGAAGAGTTTCGGTTATGCGATCCGCTTCGAGCGCGATAAGCGTCGCGACGGGGAACATCATCGTCGTAAGCAGAGACATTCCACGAAGGAACACGAACTTCAGCCGGGGTCGATCGTCCTTCACCTCCGCCATCAGCGGGAAGATGACTTCCATCACCGAGTGGCCGATGAACCTCCTCGGCGCCTGCGCCCAGTCGTAGGCCCTGTCGTACGGTCCAAGAAGTTTGTACCCCGCCTTTCTTCCGATGAATACGTCGTCGATCGTATCGCTGACCCAGGTCATCATGGCGCTTAGCGCAAGCGGATACCCGAACTCGAAATGTCTCCGCATGTGCGCCTTCGACGTGTACAGTCCCGGCCTGAAGGCCGTGTAACGCGACCCGAGATACGCGAGGAGTACGATCCGCGTGTAAAGCTGGAGCACGAGCGCCTCCCACCCGAGGCCGGCGAATACTCCGATGACGCACATCGCGCTAGCCGCGAATTCGCTGGCGACCTGGATTCTGAAGTTCAGATCGAACCGCATCTCGCGCTGGAGAAGGGAACTCGTCACGATCCAGAACGGCGATAGCAGCCACGAAACCGCCACGATCCGTAGCGGCCACGCGAAATCCACCGAAGGCGCGATCATATCCGACACGGGATCCGCGATCAGGATGACGAGCAGTGCGCTAGTCGCCGCGAGAAACATCGAAAGCCAGAACGCCGCGTCGAGACTGCGTTTCTCCTCGACCTGGTCATCGAACCTGCTGCGAATAATGTTCGCGCCGACGCCGAGGTTGACGAAGTTGCCGAGGAAGCTGATCACGATCATCACGAGCGCGAGAATGCCAAACTCGCCGGCGCTGTTCTTCCCGAAGCTCTCCATTCCGTGCGCGACGACGATCACGGTGAGCGGACCGAGTATTCTGAGAACGACTCGCATCGCAAGCGACCACATCGCTCCCGACGCGAACCTCCTTCTGAGGCTTTGCTTCTCCGCGGGTCTACTCTCTTCACTCGTCATCGGAGTCTATCAAATCATATCCGCGAGCGAAACTCAATGCCGAAGCGCGGGTTCGCGGCATCCTCCGGAACCTGCCGGTCGCTTCCGGTTCGTAGTGACGCCGTAAGTCGTTCAGTTCGTAGTGACGCCGTAAGGCGTTTCTCGAATACTGCGAACTGAAAATATATGCCCTTACAGGCCACTACGAGCGCAGCCGTCTCGTCCGTAAAGACGCGGGCAATAGCATCGGTTCGGTGAACCACGTCCCCGGCACTTACTCACTTCTTCTGAAATCGCCTTTTCGCGCTGAATTACTTCTCGGACGGCCATGAAAGTGCCGGGGACGTTCCTGACAGACGTGGTTCACCGACTTTTGGTTACCCACAAATTTTGACACTGTTCACTACAAATCAGCGAGAGCGTCAGAACAAAAAAGTTAAAAACGTCGGTGTCCTAAATTCTGCAGCGCGGAGGATTTTAGTTTCCGTTTGAGATTTATCGCGAACGTCCAGTGAACAGTCTCCAAATTTTCCCTTCATTCATAACGTTTTCAGCAACGTATGGGCGTTGTTGCACAAGTGCGTGATGGTGAAATCCTTCTCCCTCGGTGAAAGGAGAATTG
>JANLHZ010000274.1 GCA_024653775.1 Planctomycetota bacterium
AAAGACACGGGCAATAGTGAACGTTCGGTGAACCACGTGGCACTTCCGCCATCGTCCGTGTTTCCACGGGCATCTTGCCCGTGGAAACACGGACGATGGCGGAAGTGCCACGTGGTTCACCGAACGTTCACTATTGCCCGTGTCTTTACGGACGAGACGGCTGCGTTTGTAGTGGCCTGTAAGGGCATATATTTTCAGTTCGCGGTATTCGAGAAACGCCTTACGGCGTCACTACGAACCGGAAGTGCCAGGACGTCTAGCTTGCAGCCGAAAATGCTGCGCTACAATTCTGCAAGTGCGGATCAATCTTCGTCCCAGTTCGCGGGAAGGTCTTCGTGGGTGTCGTCGTCGTCGAGAATCGCGCGGCGCGGCGGCGGCTTCAGATTCGTCTTATGCCGCGAAGTTTCGTCGCGAACCTCCTTCACCTTCACCCCCTTCGGCGGCGGCGGCGGAGAGTCGTCGTCTTCGTCGAAGAGATCGTCGTCCGTGGTCTCTTCGTTCTCGTCCGGAAGCACGCCGAAGTCCTCGTCGTCGGTTTCTCCAAGGAAGTCGTCATCGTCCTCTTCGTCGAAAAGATCAGCGTCATCATCGTCATCATCGTCGTCGAGTTCCCTCATCGAAGATGGATCGATGATAAGCGCGCCGACGCCGGGTTCGCTCAGCGAATCGTTCTCGTCCTCGTCGTCGTCCTCTTCGCGGTCTAGGACGAATGGCGAATGGGCGGGCAGTTCCGCCGGGGCGGGAGCTTCATTCGCTACCGGATCGTCATTCCCCGCGAGCGCGGCTTCAGCGTCCGGAGTCTCTTTCGCCAACTTGACGAAGGCGGCCTCCGACGCGGCTTCGATCTGTTCCCAGCGCGTCAGATAAAGCTCCTCGACGACCTTCAGATCGCGCACCGGGTGGACGTGTTCGAGTACCTGCATATCCGGGATGTCGCGTATGAGTGGCATCGAGCCGGCGCGCAGAGTAAGGAACGGATCGCGGGTGAAGTCGATGAACTCGCCGAGAGCCTGTGGTTTTAAAAACCGCCACGCGGGCTGCTGCACCGCAACCTGGAATTCCCGCGGCGCCGCGGAGACGCGCATATACTTCTGGTCGGAGGTGTCGCTTGCGGGATAGAGCACGGGCAGATATTTGATCGATGCATACAGACGGTCTTCGCGCATGGCGTAGGACGCGAAGTACGTCGTCGCGCGGTCGAACTTGCCCGAAAGAGTCGCGAGCTTGAAAATGCCGAGACAGTCCGGATTACCCTGAAGGATGAACAGCGAAATGTACTCGCCAACGCCCCAGGGGCGATCGAGGTGCTTTACGTGGTCCCACACGATGAAGAGCTTGTCCTCGATCCTGCCCGTGGTCGAGAGAATCTGGTGGTACTCCGTGTGGTGCGGCGCGCCCCTTGGAACGAGCACGCGGTCCGGCCACTCGCCGCCGTCCGCGAGCGGGACCGTGAGCCTGTGGTTTTTTATCATCGGCGCGAAGCTGATGAAGTTCTTGCCGGAAAGCCGGAAGTTCGCGTGGTAGAGGCAGCCGAGCGCGCCGGAGAGCTTTCGCATCAGCGGAAGGTTCTGTTGCTGCGCCTCGGTGAGCTTTTCGATCTTGCGCGGGCGGATGCTGAAATGATCTATGAGGTCGATGTCCGCGAGATGCTGGTTTTTACCCCCGTGCAGGCGGTAGTTCTTCAGTCCTTCGAGTATCGGGACGACGAGCCTAAATCCCGACGCCTGGCCAGCGAGGACGATGACCTTCCAGTACAGATGGTCTTTCGTGAACTCCTCGCGCGGAATGTTTTCGTCGAAGGTCGTCGAGTAGAGCGGAATCGCGAGGTCCTCCTTCAACTCCTTCTCGACGCGCTGGAATCCCTTGCGAACAAGCTCGAACTCCTGCTTGTACTTGTCGTAGAAGATCGACGGCCGGCCCTGATCGTCCAAGTGCGTGGTCCACTGCTCCTGAAGGAGAGTGCCGTCCTCGAGTTCGAGGTTCCAGAGGAAGCTGAGCTTGCCGTGATACGCGAACAGAATGTCGATCGCGCGCTCGATGTCGGTCTTCTCCGCGCCTTCCTCGTCGCCTTGCAGGTCTTTGCGCAGAATGTCGATCTTGCGTTCGAGGTCGCGGATCGCGAGGCCGAGCATTCTGAACTCGCTCTGATCGTCGATGTTCACCTCGATCTGGCTTTGGAGCTGTTTTCTCTTCGCTTTGTAGTTCGCGCGGAGATTGGAGAGCTGGTCTCGCAATTGACTGACGCTCTGGTTCTTCACCTGTGGCGACTGCTTCTGGTGCAGCTTCAGTTCTTCGATCGCGTCCCGGCAGTTCTTCTGAAGTCGCAGGAACGCGGCCACGAGGTCTTCGCTCTTGTCTACCGGCTTCGAGGTCATCCCGAGGAACCAGTGGCTGTCGTTTACGATCGCGTCGTAGTACTTTCGGAAGCTCGACGGTCGCGGGAGATCGAGCGTATCGTTCGGATCGAACATATCGAGCGCGTTATTCAGCGCGCCCGCAAGCGGGATGATGCTGTAGCGCGTCACCGCCTGATAGCTGAGGCTAAGGGTGCAGAAGAAGTCGAAGAGTTCCCGCGCCTTCGGAAGAAGATGCGTGACCTTGTGCTTCTCCGCCACCTGCGCGAGACCGTCGTGGAGAAGGCCTATGGCGCATTCGAACTGCTCCTTCTCGTAGGGATCGCCTGTGAAGCTGATCTTCAGGTCGAGCGGGATTTCGTCGCTCGGCTTCATCGAAACCTTGCGCACGTCTCCTGAGCGATCCTTGACGGTGACGGTGTACGGGAACGTGTACGCCTTCTTGACGCGCTCCGCGATGAATTCAAGGGTCTGCGCGAGTCCCTTCTTGATCAGCGACGCCGGCTCGCTCTGGTTGTAGTGCCTTCCGTAGTCGGTCGAGAGCGCGCCTCGGATGAGCGAGTTTATGTTCTCGAGTTCCGTCTCGAGCGTCGAGAAGCGGAAAATGAAATGACGGTGGCTGTTCGAGTGCTGGTAGCGGGTAAGGTTCTTCGGATGGAAGAGACGATCATGGAACAGCTCGTACGCCGCGGAGCTGTCTTCGGTCGAGTGCTGGAGCAGGTCCTCGAGGCTCTTACCGTACCACGCCTCGAGCTCCTCGCGGATCGGCGCGGCGAGGTCGTCTATCTTCTTCCACTTCTGAGTTCCGATGTCCTCGCGGGAGACGTCCGAATCTCTCGTCTCGCGGCTTTCATCGAGTGTCTCCGTCGGGAAGTTCATCCAGAGTTCGTGCTTGTCGAGGAAGTTCTCGTCCATCGTGACGCTGCGGAACTTGGTCTCGCCCTTCTCCTCCGCGACGCGTTTCTCCTCGAAAGAAAGATCGCCGCCGCCGCGCTGGTCCTTCATCAGCGCCTCGGCTTCGCGGACGTAACCCTCGCGGAGCGCGTCCAGTTCCCGGATGATGCTGTCCTCCTCCTCGCCAAAGTCTGGATGGCCCCTCGAAAGGAACGCGTACTTTCCGGAAAGCACGTTCTTCGCGGTGACGATATAATCGCGGAACCTTCTGCGAAGTTCCCGCGCCGCGCGGCGCTTCTCGTCTGAGTCTTCGGCTTTCACGGACTCCGGGCGCAGAAGACGGATCAGAAGCTCCGGCTTCAGGAATTCGCGCTTGACTCCGTTTTCGACGCGGACTTCGTAGCACTCCCGCGGCCAGCGGTTTCCGCTCGCGAGAAGCGTAAGCGCCATCAGTTTCCGCGCGATGACCTGATTATGATCCTCCGCGGGAACCTGGGTTTCTCCTATCGCTGCTTCGTATGCGCCCTCGTCGAACGCGCTCTTCACGAGGCGATACTTCAGAAGCTCGCTGAGCTGCCAGGTGTGGAATGTCCCTCCGATGAAAGGCTCGAGGTGGCCGTTCAGGTACACCGGCACGATCGGCGGATTCGCCTGCACGTTGAACGCGTCGGTCTCGGTGATGTCCCCCGCGAGCTGACGGTACTTTTTGTAGTCGGTCGCCTCGATCGCAAACAGATTCGCGCTGACGTCGGTGGTTCCGCCGCCGATGTTGATCGTCACGGGCAGCACGTACGCGCCTTTGTACTTCGATGGAATGCCGTCCTCGTAGTCGGTGGCGCACTTCAGAATCTCTTCCTTCGTGATCGGCACGGGGAACTGCTCCGCGTGCTCCGGGAACAGAACCTGCAGGAGTTCGTTGTTCTCGCGCATCACTCCGCCCCGCGCGGCGAGACCGCTTGTAAATATCGTGTGCGCAAGCCACGCGAGCGAATCCGATGCGGCTTCCTCGACGTCCATCACCCGGCTGCGCGGAATCCGGAACCCGCGGGCGATCGCGCGCAGGAACTCCTCGCGCTTCTCCTCGCTGTAGGCTCCCGTGAAGCTCGCGGTGACGATGAGGCGGTCGCCAAGGTGGTACTGCCGCGAAAGACTGCTGATCAGTCCCTGGAAGTAGTACTTCGGGATGTCGGTGCAGGGAGTCGCGAGGTTCTGCGTGTGCAGGTTCCTGGGCTTGCCGCCTTCTTTGTAGCGGTCGGTGAAGACGACCGTCTGGCTCGAATACTCGGGGTTGTCCACGAGCTTCTTGATCTCGCTGTAATACTGGCTGTGGAACTCGGTCTGCCACTTGGTGTCGATGCCGAAGATCATCACCCGCGGCTGATCCGGAATGTGGTGCCTTAGCACGAGTATCTCCGTCGGCATCGGTCGGTACTCGTGCCGGAGTTTCTTTAGCTGGCGAACTTCGAGAGGACGCGCCATCTTGGGGGACTGCTTGTTCCAGCCGAGAACGTAGTTGCGCCTTCCGTCCTGATCGACGCAGAACGCGATTCCGACGTGGCTCGTCCCGAAGTCGAAGCCGATGGCGTGGATGGTTTCCTTCTGGAGTTCCTTCCTCGTCCGCGCGGCGCGAAACGAATGGAGCGGGCACACGCTGATGACCTTCGCCTTCGGATCGCGCGGGTTCGCGCCCTCGCGGAGTATCACCTGCGGCGCGACTTCGCTGTCGCTAATAGTCTGCGCGTCCTGGGTCATCACAACCTGCATCCGGACGCTGTCCTTCACGCGGATCGCGCTCCGTGGCGGGTAGATCGTCCCCGTGTCGGGCGAGAGTAGCGCGCAGCCGATGCCGTCGGTTGCGATGTACGAATCGCCGAGGAAGGCCTGGGTTTCGAAATTGAAAACGCCGTCCTCGCCCGGGTTGTCGTTCTCGACTGTGAAGATTCCGCCGGGCTGGAGGGAGTTCGTTCTTCCTGGGATGATTACGTTTAATGACATCTATTACTCTTAGGGACCAGGGGTTAGGGTACAGGCGGAATTAGGAATTCCAAATTACGAATGAACTGATGTTTTGCGTGGCGCACTTTTCTGGCTACTGACAGCTATTCCGCATTCAATTATTAATTCTTAACTATTAATTATTCATTCTACTCGATCTTCGAATCCTCGAGCCTCCAGCGGTTTCGTCCCGCGTAGGCGGACATCGCGGGGACGAAATTGATCGTCACGGGAACTTTCACCGTAAGTTTGTAATGGCGGAACGCGTCCGCGTCGGGACTGTCTTCGCTGCGCGCGACGTCGCGGATGCTTCCCGTCAGCTCGATTCCCGCCTGCGGACTGATCGAAACCTGATCGCTCTGCTCGAGAATCCTTCTCGCTTCCCGGCTGAGGGTCACGCTGACGTATGCCTGCGTGTTCGGGTTCCACGGATCGAAGGCGAATTCCGTGACCTTGAAATACTGGTTCCTTTCCTCGACGGGAATCACGACGTTCGCCTCGCGGAAGTTGATCCCGCCGATGGGGCGTTCGGAAAGGAAACGGAACTGCACCGATTCAGCGGTGGTGTTGTCGTTCCTGCCGTCGTCCTGCTCGACGCGCCCGCCCGAAAGATCGCCGACGAGTTTCATCAGTCCGTTCTTCATCCAGCCGTCGCTTTCGGAATATACCGTCGTTTCGAGCATCGGGATCACTCCCGACTCGCCAAGGCTCCAGAGGTAGCCGTAGACTCCCGCAAGCTGCGACGGATCGCGCACGCCCTCGACGACTCCGTAGCGGTCCGGCTGGACGCGGACGCTGAGCGCCTGCGCGTAAGGCCAGATGACGCCTTCGTTCGACGTAAGCTGGCGCAGAGTCAGCGAAGAACCGTCCTCAGCCGATTTCAGCGTCCACGTCACGCGGACGAACGATCCGTCCCCCGTGGCGACGGTGAACGCGACTTCCGCGATCTGTTTCGCAGACTGCATAACAAGCCCCTCAGCGACGTGCGCGCCCGCTGCGTCCGTCATCGTAATCGAGGCGGCGCCCGACGCGCGGTCGAGCGATTCGATCAGCGATTTCGTCAGACCAGCGTAGATTTTCTCCCGCAGCGCGGCTTCGAGTTCCGAACCCTCGAAGTTCTCCGCGAACTCGGAAACGTGGTTCCTCGCGATCTCGTCCGCGGTCTGGATTTCCGAAACCCTGCGGACGCTCAGCGGATTCGGACCCTCTGACTGCTGCTCTTCCATTGCCCTCCTGAACTGCGGAGGAATCGTCATATCGATCCTCGGCGCAACGTCGGACGCGCTGACGCTCACCGACCCGGCAATTGCTAGTCCAGCGAAATCTGCCTGCGAAACCTTTTCGTTCCACGCGCCAAGAAGCGCGGGATCGACGCGGACGAACGTGCGCAGCGTCTCGATCGTCCTGACGGGAAGATCGACCGCGGGCTGATTCTCCTCCTGATTCGTGGAGGCCTGCGCTTCGCTCGAATAGTCGGGGAAAATTTCGTCGTAGAGGTTCGTCAGGTTCACGCGGTACGGATAGCTCGCGTAGGTGCGGAACACTGTCGGATCCGCAAGCCTCGCAGGAGCGCTCGCTCCGAGCGGAGCAGTGACTCCCTGCACCGCGCCTTCGCTAAGGCTGATGCGTTCGAACTGCACGTTCAGCACGTCGAACTCGAGCGCATTTTCGATGCGATGGTAGAGGTCGTTCTGCGCCCGCACGAAGTCTTTGTTCAGATAGCGGAAGCTGCCTTCGCGGCTCGAATCCTCGATCCACCAGTCCATCAGCACTTTGAAAACGTTCCGCGCGGCGCTCTCGCGAATCGCGGATTCGTACTCCCGAAACAGCGGCTCCGCTAGCGCGTCGAACGACGTATCGTCCATTCGCCTCAGCGCGAGGTACATTCCCTGGTACAGCGTCACAGTGGAGGCTTCGTCCGGAAGCCGCGCGAGACTCAGATGCCCGCCGTAGTCGATGAACGCGCCGAACGCGCCTACGTCCGCGGCGGTAGTTTCGTAGAGTCCGGGTTCCTGCCAGAACTCGCTGAAGTCCGGGCCGGATTCGGGTAGCGTCGCGACGCACACGGCGTAACTATCGACGACCTCTTCCGGACGATACCACAGATCGACGCTGCGGAAAATCCTTCCCGCGACGCGGAACAGGCACGAGTTCGCGAAACTCTCGATGGCCTCCGGATCCCACCTTCCGGGCGCGTCGGAGTCCGTCAGCAGCGTTTCGAGCGCGGGACGCAGGAGGAATTTGAACCTCTCACGCGCGCGGACCCGGACGAGTTCGTCGTTCGAAAGATCCTGCACCAGGAACGGAAACGCAAACCAGAACTCGCGCTCCTCTAGAGTCACCCAGAGTTCGTCCTCGCCTTCGAGGGCGTAGCGGTTCTGATCGTCGCTGTAAAGCCCGGCGTTCTTGACGACGACGCGAAGCGCGCCGCCGAGTCGGGTCGCTCCGCTGAGATCGCTTTCGTCGACGATTCCCTCCGCGTCGGCCTTGAGGTCGATTCCCTCCGGATAGGCGCGCCGTTCGATCACGAGACCGAGCTGGCATCCCGCGAGTAGCGGAAGCAGAAGAAATGCAAGGGTGGTTTTCATCGTCGTCATATTTTTTCTCTTAGCCCGAAGTCGCAAAGGCTCATCGTCCAAAACTCTTAATTCTTAACTCTTAACTCTTAACTCTTAACCGGCCTAGTCCCCCCTTGGAAGCAGTCTTATCAGACTGACGATGTTTTCCGCGTGTCCGGATTCCGGATTCGACTCCTCGTCGATTATCGTGTGAAGATATTCCTGATAGTTCTCCTCCGGCAGCGTATCGCGAAGGTTTTCGATAAGACTCCTCGCGTGGCTGCGGAGTCCTCCCTCTCGGTCGCGGACGGTCGGGACGTCGAGGCCGTAGTCGAAATACATCCCTGCTCCCGCGAGACATTTGATCCAGGGCGTATCGACGGAATCGATCGACGATATCGGGAACCAGAACCGCGCGAATTCCCGGCGGAAGTGCTGGTTCTGGAAGTCGATCATGCCCGACTTCCTTAGATCGACGACGCTGTCTTCCATCATCGCGCGGACGATGGCTTCCCGCTGATCTTCGGAGGATCTGCGCGCGCGATCGAGGAAATATTCCACGTACCACGTGTATCCAAGCGCAGGCTTCGACGCGGACAGCCGCGCAGCCATCTCGTGAATCTCCGCGAAATGCTCGTCGATGATCGTGTACGCGAGGAACCTGTCTTCGGACTTCAGAATCAGAAGCCGGAGCCACTGAAGGAAGAACGGACTCACCGCCCTGCTGTCCTTCCCGACGCGGCATTGATACGCTCGGTTTACAAGTAGGAGGAAATCGAAATAGTCGCCGCCGGTGACGAATCTCTCCGCGGCGCTCGCGTTCAGAAGTTCATCGTCCTTCACCGCGGCAGCCTGCGATGCGCTCATTCCCCGGACCACGCTCTGCAGCATCAGGAACTGTTTATAGAAATCCGCGGAGGCTTCGGAATCGAGGTTATCTGCGACGCTCAGAACCGCGTACAGACTGCCTTCTATTCCCGTTATCGTTTTCGCGATGGTGTCTACGTCCTTCGATTCCTGCGCGGCGCTGAATGCGTCCAGGAGAGGCGCGCCAAGCGTCGCGACGTCTTCGTCCTTACGGTTCCAAACGTCCGAAGGCGAACCTTCGATTCTGCCGATCCCGGAGCTCAGGAGCTTTTCCTGATCGATTTCGAGGAAGCTCATCATCACGAGTTTCGCGGACCCGGCGTTCGAGTACTTCGATACGCTAGTCGCAACGTCGCGCGCTTCCTCCCACTCGCCGCTCAGAAAGTGCGCGATGAAGACGTTCTGCGCCGCAGCGCTTAGTTTGGAGTCGATCTGCTCTAGATCGCCCGCGCGGTAGTCCTTCCAGCGGTTCCGCGATTCGAGCAGAGCGGTTACGATCGCGCTCGCTTCCTTCCTGCGCATGTCGAAGCTCTCTGGCATGCTCGTGTCCCCTCCGACCGGGCCGCGCGTGACGAGCGCTTTCACGCGGTCGATCTGCGTTTCGATCCCGCTGATGTCAAGCTCCGGCGCGCGGTAGTATTTGTCGAACGCGAAGAAGCCTACGCCCCCCGCCATGGCGAGGAAGAGCACGAAGATGAACAGACAGCCGAGGTTCTTGGTCTTCAGTTTCTTCTCGTATTTCTGTTCTTGCGCCTCGTACGCCTCGTCCTTTTCCTCGATCTTCTTGTTGTAGCTGTCGATGACGTCCTCGAAGTCCTCGACGAAGCTGTTTTTCAGAACCTTGAGTTGTTTCTTCCGCACCTGGACCGCGTGATCGACGTCCTCCTCCGGCTCCGGAGCTTCCTCGACCATCGGCGCTTCCTTCTGATCCGCGATCACGCCGTAGCACTGCTCGGTGATGTACGTGAGCACTCCGTCGAGGGCCTGGCTGAACTCGACGCCGAGTTCGATGCGCATGCTGCGCATATCGTTAAACTGCGCGGTGGCGCCTTCGTGCCTGTGCTTCAGATCGTCGATGATCTTCTGCATCTGATCCCGGAGGTTCGTCGTCGCCTCGTGGACGGTCTTCTGCGTCGACTCTTCCTGATTTTCGAGGTACGTGCCGATGTACTTCGCGGACTTCGTCACGAGTTCGACGCTCTTCCCCTCGACGATCTTTCCAAGAGAGTGAGGTATGCGGAACACCATCCGGGTGTAGCTCGCGAAGAGACTGTAGAGCACGCTCGCAAGCTCCTCGAGGCTTTCGCGGACGTCGAAGATCAGAAGACGCTCGGTCGCGAGACGCAGCTCGAGAGCCTGCATCTTGCGCGACGCGGAGTTGTACGCGCGGGAGATCGACGCGTCGAGATTGACGTAGAGCTGCGTGTCGCGGATGCCCCGCGCGGTGTCGCGCTGGATGTTCTCCGGATCGAGAACCTTCCTCGCCATGGCGAAGCGCTCCCGGCTGAAGAACGCGGGCGGGTCTTCTTCGTCCGCTCCCGGGACGAGCGACGTCGGTACGACGACCCTTTCCAGAAGGTCGTGAAGCGTCTTCACCTCGCGACCGAAACTCATCCTGAATCCCTTGATCTCCGCCGCGAGGTCCGCGGTCTGCTCGGGCAGTTCCGACTCGAACTGCGCGATCTCGGGCGGCTCGTGCCAGTTGAGCTTTTCCTTGACGTAGTTCCGCGCGAACTGCGCTAGCGGGAACACCTTCGAAAGCGCCTCGCAGGAGGTGTGCTCGAGGTCCGTAGGGAACTGTTCGATCTCGGTGATGTTGCAGGCCGGGAACTTCGAAAGCTCGGTGAAAACGAGTTCGAGGTGCTCGATGTATTTCGCAACCGCGCCCGGCGTCGCCACTTCGAGCGGGAAGAACGCAAGCTGCGAAGGCGCCTGCAGAAGCTCGATCGTGTCATCGAGATGCTTGACGAGTTTCGATTCGGACTTCGAAGTCTGGACGAGAGCCGCGGGATATTTCTCTCCCGCGAGGATTCCGCGCTCGATGGACTTCGCCGCGATTCTGCACTGCTCCTCTACCACTTTCGCGCCGGGGAGCAGATCGTCTATCTTGATCACGAATTTGTCGAGAACCTTCGCGCCGTCCTGCTGTGAATCCCCGGTCGTCTGAAGGATTTCCTTCAGTTCCATCAGCGTCCGGATGGTTCCTTCGATCGCTTCCGCCACCTGGACAACGAAGTCCGTGTTCCGAAGGAAACGCAGATAGTTCCGTTCGTACTCTAACTGATTTTCGGCTGCAATCGCATCCGCTGAACTCGGCTGCGAAGTGTGGATTGACATTTGGCCATCTCCGATAATGAATTCGAATCTATGTCATGCTTCTATGAAGCGCAAACCTAACCCGGACGAGCCGGAACCAAAATTCTTCAGCCCCTAAACCGTTAGGTTTACAATGTTATCGTCTTCTTCTCCATTCGTTTGCACCCAGAAGTTAGGAGTCGTGACAAAATGAGAATTTCTATTCTCCGCGAGCCTCCGCGTCCTCTGCGTCTCTGCGCTGAGGAAGTAAAGAAAATCGTCTCGTTTTGCTGATGTTTTCATCGATAAGGGACTAACTAGCCGATAAGGGACTAACTAGCATTGTAAGGCGACAGCGACACCTGGGGGGAAATCGAAAGCACGATTCCCGGGCATTCGTCGGGGAGGTTCGCGTCCACGTAATAAAGGAACGCTTTCTTGCGGTCGAACTGATCCTGGAACTCGAGCGGGATCGTCGTGTCGCCGGTGAAAAGATATTCCTCGAACACGAAATGCTGGTCGGGATGCTCGTACTTCGAGTAGCCCGGACGACGCCACGAAATAAAGAACTTGTCCGGATCGAGACCCGTCCAGCGCATAAGGAAATTCGACAGCGCCCGCTCCGCGACCTCTAGCGGATACCCGAGCGGCGGAAGCCCCGGCTCCAGCGGCGGAACGTAAGGACGCCAGACCTCGAGGTTCTTGTTCTGGTGCGGAACGACGCCGCGATAGATGAACTTCGGAACGAACCGCGGCTCCCTGAAAGGCGGGTTCGCGATCTCCTGCACCGTCACGAGGTCCGGACTGAAGCAGCCGAAGATGACGTCGTGCTCGATGTGCCAGAGAACCGTCCGCCAGCACTCGATCAGGATCTGAAGGATGCGGAAACTGCGATCCTCCTGATACGCGAACACCCCGAGTTTATCGACCTCCTTGAAATACCTGATCCAGCCGGGGAGATCCGCGACGCGCTCTTCCGCCGTCTCTCTGATATGCGGGAGATAGTCGCGGAGGCTCTTTCCGCTCACGAGATCGTGTTCGTACAGCACGGGAATCTTGCCGTAGTCGCGGAACGCGGCGATCGAGTGGCTTCCCTCGCGGTAGCCACGAACCGCGATCGAGCGGTACGTCGCGAGATACGGGTGCTCGCGCTTCGAGATGAACGAAGGCTGCGTGGGCGCGGCGTAGACGGTCCTTCGCATGGCCGACTCGTCGACCTGGTCGGTATCCGGCGCGAAATGGACGCGCAGAGGGTTCGTGTACAGCTTGTCTTCAAGAGCCTCGCCGTCGGTTGCGGGAGCTTCGATGTATTCCTTCGCGTTTACGATCCGATATGCCCCGATCTGAGTCCCCGCGACGTCCGCTCCTGAATTCGCGCCATGGATGTCGTCCGGCAACTCAAAAACGGCTTTCACGCCGTGTATTTTCAGGGTCTCGACCTGTGCGCCTTGGGCGGTGGAATTTGTCATAACGAAACCGGCTTCAAATTTGGGGCGATGGATCGTCTCAGTCTGTATAAGCGTTAATCCGAAGTGATAGTATGGATGCTTTGCTTTGAATGTCAAGGCACAATTGCCGCTGCGGAGCGCGTCCGGAGCATTTCCTCCGACGCGAATTCGACGTCCCATGCTTTGCCCGCGCGGCGGGTGTTTCGGGGAGAGCATGACCTGCATGCTTTTTGGTCCGATGACGGCTGGATTTTAGGGAATCGATCGCTGGGTTTCGCTCCCGGATTTCCGCCGGGCGAACGAACCTCATCTCGCGGCTGCGTCCGATAATCCTTCGATGTGTTCTTCGCCACATGCTATGGGAGTGCGGACGCGTGGCACGGACGTCTCGTCCGTGATGGGAGTGCGGACGCGTGGCACGGACGTCTCGTCCGTGATGGGAGTACAGACGCGTGGCACTTCGCCATCGTCCGTGGGAAACAATACTCACGGGCAAGATGCCCGTGCCACTCTAGAACAAGAAAGTCCCCGGCACTTTTTCACCTGCCCTGTCTTTTCACCTGCCCTGTCAACGCGGCTCCGGAATTCCTTAAAGCGTTCGCGTCGTCCTGACGAAAAACTCTCTTAGTCGCACGCGCGCCGCGCTCCCACCGCGACACTTCATCCCACCTGAAACTCTTCTGAAAGCACCCGCCATGCCAAAGCGCACCCACTTCGTCGGAATTTCCGGAATCGGAATGAGCGGTCTCGCACGCGTCCTCATCGAAAGCGGATTCCGCGTCTCAGGCTCGGACTCCCACCCGAGCGCGATCACCGAAGAACTTATCGAGTACTACGGCGCCGAGATCATCTACGTCCAGCGCGCCGATAACGTCGATTCCTCCTGCGGCCTCGTGGTCCGGAGCGCCGCGATCGCGGACGATCACCCGGAGATCGTCCGCGCGAAGGAACTCGGCATCCAGATTACAAGTTACGCCGAACTCCTCGGACTCGTTATGCTCAGAAAGGACGCAGTCTGCGTCTCGGGAACTCACGGCAAGACCACGACGTCGTCGCTGATCGCCCACGCGCTCACACGGAGCATGTTCGATCCGTCCTACGTCATCGGCGGAAAGCTCATCGATTATAAGCGCAACGGCAAGGCCGGGCGGGGAAGCGTCTTCGTCGCGGAAGCCTGCGAGTACAAACGCAGCTTCCTGAACTACAAACCCTACGTTGGCGTGATAACGAACATCGACGTCGACCACCTCGATTACTTCAGGGACCTCGCGGACATCAAGAGCGCGTTCGCGTCCTTCGCGGCTAACATCCGCGAGGGCGGGCGTCTCGTCGTTAACGCCGACGACGCGAACTCGAAGGACGTGATGGACGGCGCGGGATGTATGGTCACGACCTACGGCGTCGAGAATCCCGCCGATTTCCGCGCGATCGACCTTCGCAACGAGCAGGGCTATTACTCGTTCCTCGTCACGCATCGCGGAAGACGGCTCGACCGCGTGAAGATGGGGATTCCCGGACGACACAACGTTTCGAACGCGCTCGCAGCCATCGCGGCCCTCTCGGCGCTGAAGTGCGATTTCGATCGCGTCCGACGGGCGTTCGCGGACTTCCGCGGCGTCGAGCGCAGGTTCCAGGTGATGGGAGAAGTCCGCGACGTGACTTTCATCGACGATTACGCGCACCATCCGCGGGAAATCCGCGCGACGCTCCAGACGACCCGCGAGACTTTCCCAACTCGGCGCGTCTGGTGCCTTTTTCAGGCGCACCAGCATTCGAGGACGCGCAGCCTGCTAGAGAGCTTCCAATCCTGCTTCGAGGACGCGGACGAAGTGGTGATTTTCCCGATCTACGCATCGAGGGATTCGAAGCAGGAGATCGAGGAGTGCCCGACGAGCGTGCTGTACCAGAGCATATCGAGCGTTCATCATAAAACCCGCAGAGTCACAAGTTTCGACCACGCGATCGAAGTCCTCGGCAAAAGTCTCCGTCCGGGCGACGTGGTAATCACCCTCGGCGCGGGCGACATCAACACCTTCCACTCCCTTATGCTCGGCGCGCGAAACACGTTCCTCGAGAATATCTGATCTTCCTTCGCGCTCGAGTTAGGAGGCTAAAATTAATAAAGTATTCAAAATCGCGCTCAGATTTACGTCAGGTTCGTTTTGCGTGAGGAAGCCAAACCGAAGGCGTAGCTATAGTTCCGGTGAGCCATTATCTCGATGTCATGGGGCGACCGAGAGCGGAACGAAGATGGCGTGAAGATGTGAGGTGAAAACGTCAACTTATTTTGACGCGCGTCCTTAGCTAATTTTCATCGGTTCGATCAAAAGATTGATTCCGTCGATAACTTCTGCTGTTCGCTTTTTCGAAAGTGAACCGATTTTCTCTACAAGTCGTGATTTGTCTACGGTGAGAATCTGTGAAACGTTTACGACGCTCCGCTTCGGAAGTTTCGCCTCGCCTTTTTCGAGAAGAACATTTCCGTATTCGTTAGCCCTGCGCGTATTCGAAGTTAATGCGCAGACAATAACCGTGTTTATAGAAATCTCGTTGAAAAAGTCGTTCTGGACAACGACGTATGGATGACGGCCTCCCGGCCCCGAATCGACAGGTGCGCCGACATTTATCCAGTAGACGTCACCTTGTCGAATCACCAATCATCCTCCAGCAATTCGGACCCTAGATCCTGCATTTGCTGAAACTGCTCCTCTTCCGCTGGTGATCGAGGATTAAAGTCGTATACTGCGTCAACTTGCTCGATGAGTTCCTTTTTCTTACCGCAACTAACAAACTCGCGGATCACCATCCTGAAAATTTCGTTTCGCGACATCCCGGTCTCTTCCACGAGTCTCTCGATTTGCTCAAGCACGGGTTCTTCGACAGAAATCTGTATCTTTGTAGCGGGCATTTAAATTCCTTTGTCTTGCAATGAAGTATATCCGGCGAACGGCTCACAGCAAAATAAAAATGGGCGGACCGAAATCCGCCCCGATTTTCTAATCCCTATCCACTCGCCCATAAACCCTATTTGGCGTGGGAGGGATGAACCGACTCCAGATGCTGTACTTCGGACGCTGGATGTCAGCGAGTATCACGGGAGACACCAGCGGCTGGTTTTTTAAGCTCCCGACAGCTTGATTATCCCGCCTACAATTTTTTTGAACTTGTCGCTGTTAAAGACTTTTTCGAGGAAATCTTGAATCTCGTCGACGTCTTCTAGTTTGTAGGTGGCTGGCGTGCCAGGCTCGACACTGAGTCCAACATTTTCCTTCACTTCCTTCGCGATGTCCGAATCCAGTGTAACGAAGACAGGATAAAAGTCCGATGAATGCCAGAACGTCATGACCATGTATTGGTAATTGACGTACCGTCCGCAAACGGTGAAGGAGTACTCAAAATTGCGATTCGACACGATCGAAACCGGAACCGGTGTCGCGCCCATTACCCGAGCGTAAACGACTCCCTTAGTTGTTTCTTCAAGTAATTTTGCTTGTTCTTCAAGGATTTCTTTCGCGGTAGTCGTTTCGATTACCGGGAAGTCGTCAGGTAGAAGTCTCTTTTTCGTCATCGTTGTCTCCGACGGATAGATCCAGTTCAAAGTATATCGGGAGATGGTCGCTGATTCCAGGTCTTCCAAGGTTGTTCAGCAGATTCGCATCGAAAGAAGAAGTTAGAATTCGGAAGGAGTCTTTGTTAAGCCTTTCCGCCATGTCGGGTCTCATAATGATCTGATCGAACATGTTCCAGTAAAGCGACTTCAAACCGACGGAGCCATAAAAAAACGATCCTGGAGCGCCGTTCCAGTCGCCAAGTAGGTTCCAGGTAGGGTTGTAGAAGAATGAATATTCCGATTTCCCGAATACACGATAGAGTCCGGAACGCGGCGCGGTCTTCAGGCAAGGAATCGAATTGAAAGCATCGGCATCCATCATACCCGATTCCCAGGGATTCATGTTGAAATCACCGATAATCAAAGTGTTAGAGTGTTTGTAGTCCTGTTCGATGGTGCGCAGGACCAGGGCAAAATCCCTTGCGTAATAAGCCTGATCGGCTTCGGCTTCGTCTGATTCGCGTTTACTCGGAAGATGCACACAGGCGATTATCGTCGGCAGGAACCCAGGTTTCCTGAAGTGCAAAATTAATCCCTGTTTTTGTTCGCTGAAATCAAAGTCATCCGGTCCAAATGTGGAAATCGCTGTGATCTTTTGGCCAGGAATCCCTCGTAATTCAGTGTACCTTCGATTCGAGGAAGAATTAAGCGTTTGCACCAATTCTCCAACATCGCTATTGAATTCCGCGAGAAGAAGTATGTCGGCGTTATTATCATTCGCGATCGAAACCAGCATTTGGATTTCAACCCGATCGTGAACATTCCAGAATACGACTCTCATTTGCGAATCCCTGATCCGTTATTTGGCGTGGGTCGGGATGAACCGGCTCCAGATGCTGTACTTCGGACGCTGGATGTCCGCGAGAATCACGGGAGACACCAGCGGCCTTTTCGGCTTGAAGCGAAGCTGCATGGACGCGTCCTCCGGCGTCCTCGCGCCCTTCTTCGTATTGCAGTGGACGCACGCTGTGACGAGGTTGTCCCACGTCGCCGGGCCGCCGTCGCGGCGGGGACGGACGTGGTCGAGCGAAAGATGCGTCTGCGAGAATCGCTTTCCGCAGTACGCGCACTTGAACCCGTCGCGCTGGAAAATCGCACGACGGCTGAACTTCACCACCCTTCGCGGCATCTGGTCGTAGCTGTAGAGCCTGATCACCTTCGGCACCCGAAAGTCAACCCGCTGGCTGCGGACGTATTCCGGATCGTGGCCGCTCGGGTCGTCTACGCACGGATCCTTACCAAGCACGGGCCCTGCTTCGAGCCACTCGTCGAGAGAGAAGTTGTAGAAGTGAGATTCGTCCACGTGGACAACCTCCGCGGCTTCGCGGAACAGCAGCGAGATGCAATCCTTCACGTTCACCACGGACGTCGGCATATAGAGCTTGTTAAGCACGAGCACGTTGGTTTGTAGCGCGGATTCGCTCACAGTCTCACCTTGACCTTGAAAAATGTTTCAAAAACACTCCCTCATAATCAATTTCTTAAACCGACTTCCCTTGAATTCGATCAAACCAATTACTTTTTAGATAATAGACAAAAAGACTGGATTAATCAATCGACAAGAAATGCCATATAGCTCAGGATCATTATCAGGACCACGAAAACCCCCGCAACCGCGAGGAGGATTTTGGTCAGCGCCTTTTGATCTCTGATCTGATCCTCGAGTAGTTGTATGCGCTGCGTGTAGTCGTCGACCTTCGTCTTTTCGTGCTGGAGCGCGCGGAATATCGTGCTCTTGCCGACTTCGAGACGCTCCGTTTTCGGCGCCTGCCCGAGCTTCAAACTTTCAAGATCGTTGAACAGCAGCGCGAAGTCCTGGTATCGATCTTCGGGCTTCTTCGCCATCATTCGCTCGAGCACGTGGAGCACGTCCTCTGGAACGTCCTTGCGAAGCGACCTCGGGTCCGGGAGACTCTCGCGGACGTGCTTTTCCATCACGACGCTTCCGGTCCCCTGGAAAGGCGGCTCCCCGGTGAGCATGTGGTAGAAGCTCGCGCCGAGGGAGTAGATGTCGCTCCGGAAATCGACATCGTGACCCATCGCCTGCTCGGGCGCGATATAGTCGGGCGTTCCGAGAACCATATCGTCGTAGCCGAGTTCCTTGTCTAGGTGGCTTTTGACGAACCCGAAGTCGCCAAGCTTGACGACTCCCCCCCGGCTTATCAGCATGTTCGCGGGCTTTATGTCGCGGTGGACGAGCCCGAAGTCCTTGATGTATTTGAGCGCCCGCGCGATCTGGATCAGGATATCGACGATCTGCCTTACGTCCATCGGCCCGGAGTCGAGGATGTCCTGCACTGTCCCGGAGTCGATGTGCTCCATCGAGAAATAGTAGTAACCTTCCTCCTTGCCGACGTCGAAGACCTGGATGAGGTTCTGGTGGCTCATCTTGCCGACGATGCGCGCTTCGAGGAGGAAGCGTTTGCGAAACTCCTCGTCCTGCACCCACTGCTTGTGAAGAACCTTCAGCGCGACGACGCGGTTCATCGTGACCTGACGCGCCTTGTAGACGGTTCCGAGGCCGCCTTCCCCGAGTACGCTCAGGATTTCGTATCCGGAGATTTTGAGGTTCTTGCGCGCTTTGGCTTCCTTCTCGAAGCGTTTCCGCGCGAGGTGCACCGCGCGCACCTGGCTCTGCTGCATGTAGCCCTCGCGAATTACGAGGTTGTCGAGCGACAGCGGCTCCCCGCGCTCGCTCAGCTCCCGCTGCTTCCCAATGCAGGCGTCGAGCTGCGCCTGCGTGATGAAGCCGTTCTTCAGCGCGATAACGCCGAAGTCGGATTCCCGCGTACTTGCCTCCAGATTTTCATCAAGGTCTGCGTTTTGTTTGGTCATCTCACGATCGAGTCACGCTTTGAATTAGTTCCCCGGTGAGATTTAATCAGAACCCGGCGCGAAAGTAAACTTCAATCGCGGTCCTGTTTTTGGTTCCCTACGTACCGCTCTAAATCCAATATCGGGCCGTGTTACGAGTTTCGGAGAAGTCCATCGGCATCTCGATTGCGTCGAAAAACGAAGAAACACTCAACCGCGGTGAGCTTAGACATGAAATTATATGTAAACCGTGTTCAGCGTCCGCGACCTTGTCCTCCGCGGGGCTTCGCGCCGGAGTTCGTCGGTTTCGACTGATCTCGCTGCTTTGCGACCTTGCGTCTCGAACCGCCTTTCTGCAGCTTCGATTTCTGTTTGCGCTGCTCCTTCGATTCGCTCTTCACGAAAATGTCCGCGCGCCCGGCTTTCCTCGGCGGTTTCGAGGTGACATCGAACAGAGGGTTCGCCTTGTCCTCGTCCTCCGCGAACTCCGCAAATTCCGGGAACTCTTCGCCAGCATCGGGGAAGTATGGTTCTAAAGCCTTTCGATCCACCCGGACTTCCGCGAACTTCGCCTTGATCTTGTCCTCGAGGCGTTTAAGCGTTTCCGTCTGATCCTTCGAGTGAAACGCGATCGACTCCCCGCTCCCGCCTCCCCGGCACGTCCGCCCGGCGCGGTGGATGTAATCGTCGACGTTCGACGGCAGATTGAAATTGAAAACGTGGGTCACGTCGTCGAAGTCGATGCCGCGGGAACCGACGTCGGTCGCAACGAGGACCTGCGCCTTTCCGCCGATCTGTTTGATGACGCTCGCCCTCTGCGCGGGGGTCAGATCTCCCGTGAGCCAGAGAGCGTCGAAGCCTCGCTGACGGAGGCGATGATGAATGTCGCGCACCGCCTCGCGGGTATTTGCGAAGACGATCGCGCGGAACGGATTCTTCGTCTCCATCAGCATGAGAAGCAGCGCGAGCTTTTCCGCGTTGCTCTCCGCGAGATACGAATAATGCGAAACCTCCGCGCCGAAACCCTTGTCCGTCCCGACGAAGACCATCGCGGGATTCGTCATGAACGTCTTCACCGTTACTTGCACCTCGAACGGAATCGTCGCGGAGAAAAGCATCGTCTGGCGTTTCATCGGCAGCGCGCGCAGAATTCGCTCGACCATCGGGACGAATGTCGGATCGAGAAGTTGATCCGCCTCGTCGAGAACCGCGATTCGAACGTCTTTCAAAAGCCCCGGCTGGTCCTTCAGAAGCGCTTCGAGCTTGCCGGGGGTCGCGACGACGATGTCCGGATTCAGCGCGAGCCTGCTTCCCGCCTTGTGGAGCTTCCTGTCCCCCGTAATCACCGCGAGCCGGAGATTCGAGCCTGCCTCGATGCCTTCCTCCGCAACTGCTCCTGGAACGATTCCGCCCGTGACGTTTATCCTTCCGCCACGGAAATCCACGAGCGACACGGACTTCGCGTTCTTCGCCGGGGCTTTCCGCTGCTGCGCGTCCTCCGCGCTGACGACGACTACGCCAAGGGTTTTCGCAACCTCCGCGATCTGCGTCGCCAGCTCCTTCGTCGGCGCAAGCACGAGCGCGCTCACCTTCCCCGGAACCCGCGTCGTCGATTTCAGCAACCTCTGCACCAGCGGCAGCAGGAACGCGAGCGTCTTTCCCGTTCCCGACGGCGCCTTTCCGACCACGTCCCGGGACGACATCGCCACCGGGATCGTTTCCGTCTGAATCCGCGTCGGCGTGCGGATTCCGGACAGCGCGATCATATCCGCGAGCGCGCCTTCCACGCCGAGGCCCACGAACGACTCCGGCTGAGAATCCGCGGTTTTGATTTTGTTTCGTTTCATTTAGTCAGTTCTCGTGGTGAGTGGTGAGAAAGTGCAGATTTCAGATTGAACTTCTGCATTCTGACTTCTGCAATCTGCATTCGGCAATTTGCAATCCGAAATCTCGATAACTTTGGCGCCCTATCGGGCGCGTGGCTGAAATTCGACATCCGGCTCATCCACCACCGGCGGGGCTTCGCATCGTCTCGAACATTCGCTGAATGCGGGACATCGCCTCCGCGGGATTAAGAACGTCCGCAATCGGATTGTAGCCCGTGCTGACTTCGAGCGGATCTTCGACGTAGCGCTGCCAAAGAGTCTGCTGACGACTGTTCACGTGCCGACGGATTTCGCGGTGCGCGTCCTTGCGGATGTCGTCGAGCTTTTCAAGCTTCGTCGGATCGTCCGGATAAACCGCCCTTGCGAGAGTGTCCACCGTCACGGGTTCGCTCAGGCTGCGCTCGTTTTCGAGGAACAGCCGCATAAGGCCGCGAGTGAGAAGATCTTCGTTCTTTCCGTCGTCCGTCAGAAGCGCGTACACCTTCGCCTTGCCCGCGTTCACCGCGCCTTCGACCACGAACTTCTGATCCATAGAAAGTTCGAGCACTTCCGCGAGAAATTCCATCGTCAGCTTTTCCTTCGGAAGCGTGCCGCCAACGATTTCGATGCTGCTCAGTTCCTCCTCGAGCGCTGACGATCCGTTCGACTCCTGGGTTTGGTTTTCGATTACAGTCTCTGTTTGGACGACTTCCGGATTCGTATTCTCGTCCTCGGTTTTGCCCGCGGTGGATCCATCCGGATTGTGCCCGCCGTCGCCTGCAAGCGCGGTTTCGCCTCCAAAGATCGAGCTCCAGTCGATGGAGACGACTCCGGTGAGAGAAAGCAGCGCGATAACGCACGCCGCGGTGACGATAACCCCCGCGCCGAGCTTCAGAGTCATCCTGGCGTACGACGGCGCCTGGATTTTCCTGCCGCTGTCGAGAAGCACCGTCTCCTGATCGAATATCGCGGACGGACTCTGCGCCGCTGCGACCTTCGAGGTCTTGCCGATGACGTTCGCGACGCTTTTGAAGAAATCTCGCATGTGCCGCGAGTCGATCGACTTGCCGCTGAACACGCTTTCGATGTCGTCCATCAGGTCCGACGGAGTCTGGTATCGATCCTTCGGGTCCTTCGCCATCATCTTGCGGATTATCGCGATCGTGTTCTTCGAAAGCGAACGGTTGATTGCGAGCGGGTCGGGCAGAGGCTCGTTTATGTGCATCGTCATCACGAGCGCGGGACTCGACGCGCGGAACGGAGCCTTCCCCGTGACCGCGTGGAACAGCGTCGCGCCGAGGCTGTAGATGTCCGCGCGGACGTCGATGGTCTTCGAACCCATCGCCTGCTCCGGACTGATGTAGAACGGCGTTCCAACGCTCTGCCCGCTCTGCGTAAGCGACGCGCCGTCGGGGGAAGCGGGTTTCGCAAGGCCGAGGTCCCCGAGCTTTGCGACTCCGTCGCGGGAAAGAAGAATGTTGTCGGGTTTAATGTCGCGATGAACGAGATTGTGCTTAGAGGCGTGGTCTAGCGCCCGCGCGACCTGATAAACGATCTTTATCGCCGTCTCTTCGTCGACGGTTCCCTGATCGCGAAGAATTTGCCCGAGAGTCGGGCCGTCGACGAACTCCATCGCGTAATAGTAGATGCCCTTCTTCTCACCCGAATCGTAGGACGCGACGATGTTCTCGTGCTGGAGCCTCGCGCCGAGCGTTACTTCGCGCAGAAACCGTTCGACGTATACCTTGTCCCGGCTGAGCGCTTCGTTCAGGACTTTAAGCGCAACCACGCGGTCCATCCGAATCTGGCGGGCGCGGTAGACGACTCCCATCGCGCCCTGGCCGACCTTCTCGATGATCTCGTACCCGGCGTCCTCCATCGCGCTGCGATACCGCTCGCACAGTCTTCGCAGACTTTCGAGATCGTCGGTCGCAAGATAACCCTTCTCGACGAGCACGTCCTCGATGGCGGGAATTTCGCCGCCCAGGTTCGAGATCGACGAAATATGATCCTGACAGATGGCGAGCTGGTCCTCGGTCACTAGCCGGAGCTTCACCGCGAGGTGATCGATTGCGAAATAGTCTTCCGATGAACTCATCGTTTTATTCGTGCCGTCTACGAATTATTTGTAATATTACCCTGGGCAGATTGTTCAAGGTCTTTCTCTTCAGCCCCGAAGTCTGCTTTACCACTCCGGACGTCAACATGGTTTCGCTGACGGGCGGAAGTTTCTAATAAACGAACCCCGGCGTCGTCAAGGCCTATCATTTATACTCTCTGCCGGGATTTTGGTTTGAGGGATTCCGCGCCAGGCCACGGCTTCGGGGCTGCGCCTCGTTACGGACACGCAATTGCGTCCCGACTTGTCCGGCAAACGTAAGAAGCATCACAGGCATTATTTGCGCATTGCTGGAATTGTTGTACTATGTGCGCTCCCCAGTGGCGCCCCGGCGCAAAAGAATGGCGACTTCTACAAGAAAGCCCACGCAGTTCATTCTGCCCGACCGACACACGCCCGGGACAAGGAGACTCCATCCCGTCAGGCGGGTGATCCCTAGCCTTCTGCTTATCTTCTTTCTGTCGATGGCGGTCAACTGGCGGAGCGTCACTTGCGACTTCGTCAACTTCGACGACGACTGGCTTATACTGACTAACCCGCACATCCGCTCGCTCACGCCCGAAAACATAATCACCATCTTCAATCCGTTCTGCGATCCGAAAATCCGTAGCGACCTGGGCGGCGAGTACCTTCCGATACGCGACCTCAGCTACGCGATCGACTATGCACTGTTCGGGCTGAATTCCTCCTGGTTCCATTTCGTCAACATTCTGATCCACTCGTTTTCGGCGGTACTAGTCTACCTCGTCGGTAGGATGCTGCTTCGCTGCAACATATTCGCCACTGTGAGCGCGCTGATATTCGCGCTGCACCCGTCACACGTCGAAAGCGTCGCATGGGTCACGGGGCGCAAGGACGTGCTGTGCGTGTTCTTCACCCTGCTTTCGTTCTACTTCTACGCAAGATCTAGGTTCAGCCTGAAGGGCAAACGCAAACGCCTCAGGTACGCGCTCAGCATCGTGCTGTTCGTTTTCGCGATGATGTCGAAGAGCTACGCGGTGGTGCTGCCTGCGATTCTTCTAATGTTCGACGTGTTCTTCGGGATGCCGACGGAAGGAAGGAAGAAAGTCCTGAAACGACTTTACTACCCGCTTCCACACATCGTCATCGCGGGAATCTTCACAATGATCGCGATCCCGATCGCGGACCGCGGACTTCTCCGCGGCTGGTACGGCGATCCACCGAGCTGGTGGACCACCGCCGGAATGATGGGGAAGGTCTTTCTCGAATACATCGGGCTGATGTTCCTCCCGGCCAAACTGGAGGCCTGCGTAGACTATCCCTACGACGTCAGTTTCGGGCTGTTCTCCATCCTCGGCTGGATTGTCGTTCTCTTCCTCGGCGGATACTGCGCGCTCTATCTCTTCGTCAGGATTTCGAAAGAGCAGGCTTTCTATCAGCGGGCGGACGTGATGGTCTTCGGGATTCTATGGTTCCTGGTGTCGCTGGTTCCCGTATGCCAGTTGATCGTTCCGCACGGCACGGTTTACGCGGAAAGATTTCTGTATCTTTCGAGCGTCGGATTCTCGCTTTCCGTGGCGCTGATATTCGAGCGGATGATCGCGTCGTACCGCAGGTTAGGGAGTAGGGAGCAGGGGGCAGGGAGCAGAGAGCAGGGAACAGGGAGCAGAGAGCAGGGAGCAGAGAGCAGGGAGCAGGGAGCAGGGGGGAGCAGGGAGCAGAGAGCAGGGAACAGGGAGCAGAGAGCAGGGAGCAGAGAGCAGGGAGC
>JANLHZ010000015.1 GCA_024653775.1 Planctomycetota bacterium
AATTCGTGAACGAAAAACGACACTGTTCACTACAAATCAGCGTGAGCGTCAGAACAAAAAAGTTAAAAACGTCGGTTTCCTAAATTCTGCAGCGCGGAGCCGCGGCTCTGCGCTGAGGATTTTAGTTTCCGTTTGCGATTTATCGCGAACGTCCAGCGAACAGTCTCCGATTTTGTACAACTTATTAATTTCAGACTCCTAAATGCACTTCACTTCGTTTTGCCCTGCATCAGGTAGTGAGAGACGAGATTATATGGTCGAGCAAGTGCAGATTGTTTGCCGGCACTTTAAAGCTATTTGCAGATTTGGAAATCCACCCTTTGTGAACCGCAGCGCGGATTTGCACGCCGTTGAATTCTTCGATATCCATTCCGGTGAGATTTCGGAACGTTTCCATGTTCAAACCAGAGGATAGCCTGAGTCCCATCATTATCGTTTCGATTGCAATCTGTTCGTTGCTTAGTATTTCAAATTCAGAAATCAGGCCTGTTTCCGATAGATTCACGATGGTGTATTCAGTGGGATGCAGGTTCGTTTTAGATCTGATTCTTCCAGCTCGACTTGCCGCGCCTGGGCCGATTCCAAGATAATCCGAGCCGGTCCAGTATCCGAGATTATGAAGACATTCTTTCCCAGGTTTGGCGAAGTTGCTGACCTCGTACCTTGAAAATCCATTCGAAGTAATTTCGGAGTAAACCGTCTGCATAATTTCGAGTGCGAGTTCTTCCGAAGATTCAGCGATTGTTCCCGCTTCCAGATCTTCCCTGAATTTTGTTCCTTCCTCGAAAGTCAGACAATAGCAGGAAATATGGCCGGCGGGGTAGTTCATCGCCTCCCTGGCATCTTCCAGTGCTTGATCCACAGTTTGTCCGGGAAGGCAGGTTATAAGGTCGATGCTCAGATCGAGTTTCGTGCCTGATATCATTTCGAGGGCTTGTCGCGCCTTACCCGAGGAATGTGCCCGCCCGAGGAGTCTCAGGTGCGAATCATTGAAACTCTGCACGCCGACGCTGATCCGTGTCGCGCCTTCGTTCGAAATGACGTCGAGTTTTGGTTTCGTCACGCTTTCCGGATTCACCTCGACGGTCCATTCCCGCAGGAACTCGTCGTTTGTCGCGGACCTGACGGCGCGAAAAAGTCTCTCGATATTCTTTTCCGACAGCATCGACGGAGTGCCGCCGCCGATAAAAACGGTGGAAATCTTCGACGGCTTTGGAAGCATCGCAAGCTCTCGAAGGATGGTATCGACGACTTCATCCTCGTGGTGGCTTAGACCCTGGTACGAATTGAAATCGCAGTACGGGCATTTCGTTACGCAGAACGGCGTGTGAATGTAGAGTCCGAACTCTGCCTCCCGCGAAAGAAACAGCTCCGCAGCAGAGGTGATTTCAGTCGCTCTGCGCATGCTCTGTGTACTTCTTTCTGAGGATTCCGGCGAGATTCAGCGCGAGTTCGCCAATGGCTTCCTCCTGCGAATACCCGCTTGCCGTGATGATGAGTTCGGCTTCGAAAAGACGTTCCTGGTCCTCGACGCGGGTTATCCAGATTTCGAGCCAGACTTTGGACGTCGAGCTGAGAAAGAACGCGGAAGAGTCGGTCATACTCTCGCGGACCTTTCCGTGGAGTATTGCGGTTGCGCCGGCTTCCTCTGCCCATTTGAAGGGTTCCGTGTCTATCATTCCCGGATCGAGATTCCGCGCCACGAGGTCGCGCATCACATCGGACCGGAGGATTACGCTTTTCGGTCTCGCGCTCCAGAGTTCCATTTCGAAGGAATCGCAGGCTCTCCTCCCGATGCTGACGAGTCCGCGGCCAGCCCTGCTCGCAGAAGCGGACATGGGCGTGATTCCGCAGACGAGAAGTTTCTCCGGCTCGCGAAACTCGTTCGAAACCACCTCGTACTTGATGCTCATTTTCGGAGCCATACATCCGGCTGAAACGACGATGAGCGGGAGAAGAATGATCAAACGAATTTTCATAAGGCGTCGTCCTGGAATCAGGTGCCGAATTTATCTAGGATTCTCGGCCCAAATATTATTAAAGCGACCACGGACGCTACAAGCGCGACCCATAAAACTGCCCCGGCCATCACGTCGAGGGCGTGTTTTGCGTACGGATTCCATTCCTTGACGTTGACCTTCACCGCGTGTTCGATCGCGGTGTTGAGAAGTTCGAGCGCAATGACGAGCCCGATGAGGACGATCAGGACGAGAAATTCGAGCGGCTCGATCCTGAAATAGAATCCACCGACGATGACTCCGGCTCCGCAGAAGGCGTGGATCCAGAGGCTCGACTGGGTTTTGAACGCGAAGGTCAGTCCGGTGAACGCTGGACCGAACTTCCGAACCCACCAGCTCCGATGTCTCGGCAGATCCTCGACGAGCGGCACTTCGCCCGAATCCCGGCGCGCTGGCTGAGCGGTTTCATTCACTTCGTCGATTTGCGAACTCTGATTCATCAATCCTCTCGGAATTGTCCGAAACTGAAGTATAGTCGCAAATAGTTCTTTGGCGAAATTCAATGTCTTTTTTCACTGAGGCAGTGTTTTGCGCGTTCGTGATTTAGAATCCGTGTATGTTCGTAAATATCAGGTCTATCGAGGGCGGTAAAATTGTAGACGCGGAAGGCGGACGGCACAGGTTTTCGAATTCTGATGGCGCATTAGAAATCGTAACTAGCGCTCTTGGTTTTCTCGGAGCGAATCTGCCGGCGTTTCTTTATGAAACTTCGCCGGGAGAAATGACTCCAGTGATACTGCCGGGAGTTCTGGTGAACGCGTCGTCTATTTCGAAAAGGGTCGAACTCTGCTCGCGGAAAAACGCGTTCGCTCAGCTCGGCGCCAGGAAGAAAAATTATCAGCAGGTTCTAGGAACTCTGGTCCACGAAACGTTCGAGCGAATTCTTCGGGTCACGATCGAAGAGAAATCGGAAGAAGGAATTCGCGGGCGGGAGGAGATGGTTCGGTCAGTCATCGAATCGAATAAGGAGATGTTTCTCGGAGTCGAGCGTCTTCCGACAGAAGACTCGGTCGCGGGTGACATTCTGGCGCACATCGAAACGCCGCTCAGGTGGGTGAGAATGCACTTCCCGGATTTCAGCGTCCTCACAGAGGAATTTCTTGCAAGCCAGATGCTTGGCATAGAAGGCCGCGCGGACGTGATTCTCGAAAGTCCGGACAAAAGCGAACTCGTAGTGATGGACCTTAAAACCGGGAGAGTTTCGAGAGGCGTCGCGCTCGAAGACCATAGTCTGCAACTTGCGGCGTATATGATGATGGTGCGAGAGAGTTCGCCCGGAACGCGCATTTCCGGCTATCTGCTCTACTCGCAGGGAAGTCGATTCGACCCGGAGAAGGCGGTTTTTCTGACTCGCAGGCTGATGAGCGAAGTCATCCGCACGCGCAATCTGATCGTGCTTGAAAACTTCGAAGGCGCGAAGCTTCGCCAGCTTCCTTCGTTCGACGTGTGCCTCGGGTGCGAGCATCGCGCGCCTTGCTCGGTTCTGTTTGCAAGGCAGGAACCGCAAACGTGGGAGAATCTCGAACACAGGACGCTCGCGGAAATCGAAGGGCTTCGTATTCCCGCGGATCCAGGAGATGGCAGCAAGGAAATGCTTCGCAAGCTCGAATCGAACATCGAAAGCGAGATTGTTTCCGGGGCAGCCGGTGGGCATAGATCATCGATCGACGAACGCGTGGCGCGCGGGACCGCGCTGAAGCTCACGGGGCTGACCCAGATCGAACGAAGAGGGAACGCGCACGTTCTGACTTTTATTGCAGAGGCTTCGAGAAGTTCGCTGCGAAGGAACGACTCCGGAATTCTGCGGTCCGCGGACGGCAGGATCACGGCGAGCGCGAAAGTCGTCAGCGTCAGCGACGATCGCGTCGTCCTCGAAACCGACAAATTGGGAATCGAGTCGGGCACGTTCGACATTCAGCCGCAGGTGAGTTCGTCCGTCGCTTCGACGCTGCGCCTCTGGCTTTCGGAGCCGGAGGTTACAAAATTTCATCTCGGGCTGTCCGTGGCGAATGCAGATACGATCCGTCATTCGCCGGAAACGGAATTCAGCGGCGGGAAACGGGACTCCGCGGATTCGCGCAATTCAGAAGTCGAAAGCCGGAGGCCAAAAGTCGAGTTCAACGAGCGCCAGCGGTTTGCGATCGAGAGGGCGCTTTCGGACGAGCCTTACACGTTCATCCTCGGTCCGCCCGGCAGCGGGAAGACGCGGGTGCTTGCGACGATCGCGCGGGAGCTTCTCCGCCTCGAGAGGAGCGTTCTGTTCGTCAGCGTCACGCATAACGCGGTCGATAATTTCGCGCAGGCGGTTCACGATCTCGATCCAGAGCTATTCTCGCTCTCTGCGCTGCGGCTTGGAAGGAAGGAGGTAGTCGGCGACGTCTCCAAAAGCGTGACGGCGGACGAAATCGTTCGCGGCGTGTCGCTGAGGAATTTCGACAATGAGCTGGAAAAGCGACGACTGGTACTCTCGACGCTTGCGAGCGCGCGAAGGAGCCAGATTCTCGCCGAGCGAATCTTCGGCGCGCTGATCGTCGATGAGGCGGGCCAGGTTCCGATCCCGGAGCTTGCGCTGTTCGAAGAAGTCGCCGCGAAGAAGATCGTCTGCGGCGATCCCGAGCAGCTTCCGGGAGTCGTCACGGGCGAAACATACCGCGAGCTTCGTCAGCGTTCACTCATTGGCGAGGCTAAGAAGCGCGACGATCCGAGCCTCGCGCGGCTGAACGTGCAGTATCGGATGAACGAAGAGATCATGCGTTATTCGAAGGAGGCGTGCTACGACGGAGATTTCTTCGCGGACGAAAGCGTGAGGACGCGCCGGTTGTCGCTGAACGCGAGTCCGGAGAACGCCGCGCTCTATCCTTCGAAGCCCTTTACGCTCGCCTTCGTGCGCAGCGAAAACCAGGAGGCTGACGAAGCTGAGCAGGTGGTCCGGATCGTCTCTGAAGCCGTGCAGCTTGGGGTCCGGGTGAGCGACATAGGCGTGATCGCGCCTTACCGGAGGCAGGTCGCGCGGATTCGCGGTATGCTCGCGGCTGCGGGAATTCCGCAGGACATCTGCGACACCGTCGATCGGTTCCAGGGTCGCGAGCGCGAAATCGCGATCATCAGCGTTTGCGACTCCGCGGAACCCGGCTATCTGTTTTCAGGCGACTTCGGCAGGCAGCGGCTCAACGTCGCGATAACCCGCGCGAAGTCGAAATGCATCATCGTCGGAAACCGCGAGGTCGTCGGGAAACTTCCCGC
The DNA here is from genome assembly GCA_024653775.1 of Planctomycetota bacterium. Lineage (GTDB taxonomy): Bacteria > Planctomycetota > UBA8742 > JACQVU01 > JANLHZ01 > JANLHZ01. The sequence goes on from JANLHZ010000015.1 coordinate 5,262, forward strand.
GGGGGACGTGCTGATGCGCGCGCTCGGTCTCGGGTAATGCAGATTGCAGATTTCTGAAGGCTACCTTCGAATTCTGATCTCCCTAATCCCTGTTTCCCGCTATGCCTCTATCGCCTTCTTGAGGTCCTTCAGCGAGTAGTTGTTGAAATCGACGAACACTCCGACTTCGTGGAGAAGCTGCGCCATCCTCTGGAGTCTATCTTTGCGGATGTCGTGCGTGTTCGTCCGGTCCGCAAGCTCCCAGTCTCCCTGGTTCTTGAAAAGAATGTTGCGCTCGTCGATCAGATCGTAAAGATGCGTGTCGCGGATGACCTGGCAGTCGGAAAGGAGGCCTATCATGTCGATAAGATGATGATTCTCGCGTACCCACAAGACGCTCTCCTGGAAGTCCTCCTCGGTTTCGCCCGGATAGCCGACGATGATGTTCGCGGTGACGCGAATCCCTGCGTTATGGACGTTCGTCAGGACAAAGGTGATCTCCTCCTTGGTCTGGTGCTTGTGCATAAGCGCAAGGACGTTGTCGCTGAACGACTCCGTTCCGAACGCGAGACCGGCGCAGCCCGCTTCCTTCATCTTCCTGCAAAGTTCGGGAGTCATCTGCCTGCGGATCACCGCGTTGCCCGACCATTCGAATTCCAGACGGTTTTCGATGATGAGCGAAATTAGTTCCTTGAGCTGGTTGACGCTCGAATTCACAAGCGAATCGAGGAACACCACTCGATGGAATCCCCACTCGCGGACGCCGCGGTCGATCTCCTTGAATACGAACGGAGCGTCGCGGAACCGGAACTTGCCCCAGCGCGTCCGGTCCGAGCAGAAGTTGCACGCGAACGGACAGCCGCGGGACATCATCACAGGATACGATGGATCCGCGTACACGCGGAAGTCGAGTTCCGGAATCGGGAGGTCGTTCAGCTTCGGCATCCAGTCCCTCGGCGGCGGCTTTTCGAAATACTCGACGAAGCCGAAGCGATTCACTTCCGCCGCGGCGCGCTCCGCGGAACCTTCCGGCGGCTCCGCGAAAACCTTCATCACGCCCGGCACGGGGTCGTTCGAATTCGAATCGAGCGCGTCCATCCAGTCGACGATGGTGTTCTCGCCCTCGCCGACCGCGATCGCGTCGATGACTCCGCCTGGGACTTTCTGGCCCTGCTCCGTCGTGCCTTCGTAGAGATGGTGCGGAAGCTGAAGGTGCAGCATCTGCGGTCCGCCGAAGATTATTTTCGATTCCGGCATCCTGCGCCTGATCCGCGAGGCGACTTCGAGCGAGTACAGCACGTTAGCGGTGTTAATCGTGAATCCGAACCTCCGGACGCTTGAATGTTCGATGCAATCGACGACGCGTTCGAGATAGAAATCCGTCAGTCTGACGATGTTTTCGATGTTGTTCCGGTTTTTCCAACTGTTGTGATAGTTGGTGTCCCAGTAGAGGCTGAGCTTGTCGGACGCTATTGCGTAGAGCTGCGCGTTGATGTCGCAAATCTGTCCGATCCGTCCCACCGCGCGGAGCGCCGCGCTTAGATAGCTGATCCCAAGCGGTGGATGGTCGATTCCCCAGGCCGGACACTGGAAGAAAAGGATCGACGTGCCCGATTCGACCTCGAGCGGGCTTAGCCTCGCCAAGTCCTCGCGAACCTCGATTCCGAATTTCGCGCAGGACTTTTTGATTCGTTCGACAATTTCATCCGCCACGGGAAGGAGTCCGCTGTAGGTTACTCCGTCCCTCCGTTCGACGAAGAACGTAAGGCGTTTGAACCGCGCCTTCGCGAGGGCCTCGATCGACGCGTCGTCGAGTTCGACGCGGTACACCGCGCGAGCGTGGAACGTCGGCCCGTCCTTCCAGCTTTCGAGCAGCCCCGCGAGTTCCCGCAGCAGCGCGCTGTCCATGTTTATCGACACGTCGCGGAACTCGACGTGCGTGTGCATCTTCCGGTAGAACCTGCGCTTCAGTTCGTCGAAAACCTCCCTCGCGGGACGCTGGAAAAAGTGCACGGGAACGTCGTCTTCGTTTTCCGGACGCCCTGGTGCGACTCCGAATCCCGCGATCGCGTACAGCGGCCCGCCGGTGGTTTCCGCGGGCGGAAGCGGATCGTGCTGGGAATGGAAGTACGCCGGCACCGGCGGCGCCCACGGAAGCGTTTCGATCGCCAGTTCCGCGCGTTCCCGGACGTTCAGAGAGATGACTCCCAGCTCGCTCAGATTCACTTCGCTGCCCTCGTTCATCTTCTCGATGATTCCCTGGATCGCTAAATTCTGCTCCATCGGATTGTGAAGCGGCGCGATGAACACGTTCGCAAGTCCGTGAAGATTTTCGAGCACGTTCAGCGAGAACTTCCTGTCCCGAAGTTCCCTCCCGATAAGCAGGGCCGGCGCTTTGCAGCCTTCAGCACGAATTCGCCTGACGAAGGAAAGAATCGCCTCGATCGTGAGTTTCCTCGGGATCAGCGCAATCACGCTCGGCGCGCACCTTGCGACGTCTTTCGCGAAGCGCTCCACGAGTGGCGCGAGTTGCACGGCCGTCTCGTCCGTGGATTCACGCCCAGGATGAGTGTGCAACGCCCCGCCTCCATAGAAACCGCGGAGGTCGATGCAGCACCCAAGCTCTCCGGATGCGCCAAGCGCTGCGGTGAGATAACCTTCCGCGAGCGTGTCTGCGCCGGAGAATACGCCTTCGAGATATGGAATCAGGATCTGTCCCCGCCAGGTGGGATTTACTTCAGCGCTTTGTCGCGTTCCGCCGTCCTCCTTGGAATCCGCGCCGCTCGGAGCCGGCTCGCGTGCGCTTCCACCGTGGCCGTTCGATCCGTTCGTGTGTGCCGGCGGCGCCTTCGAAGGCGACATCGCCTTGTAGTTCTTGTACATCAGTTTGTAGATTCGCGGCTTGTTCCTCCAGCGCGCGACGAACTTCTCGAAGCGTTTGAAAATTCGAAACGGAAGTTTCTCCTTGAAGCTTCGAACGATACCCCACGCGTTCTCCGCGTCCGCCTTCGCCGCGATCGCCTGCGCGTCCTTCTCGATCAGCGCGACCTCGAGCGTGTGAAGCTGCGTGTCCCGCTCCGCGAGACTGTCGCGAAGGCCGACGAGCATCCGCTCCTTCGCGTCCATCTCGTTTTCGAGCGCGTCAAGCTCCGTCTGGATTTCGTTACTGAGCGCGGTGAACTCCTGGGTGAGTTTGTCCATTTCCGCATCCAGCTCGCTCGCGCGGGTTCTAGATTCCGCGAGGTCGACTTCGAGCTGCGGAACCCTTCCCGCGATCTGCTCGAACTCGTTCCTCCTTCGCTGCGAATCCATCAGTTCGTCGCGCATATTCGCGAGAGCGCCCTCGTGAGACTCTTTCAGCTTCAGCATCTCTTCCCGGCTTCCGATAGCCTGCCCGCGGGAGTCCGCGATCTGACCATCGGTCTCCTCTCTGATGCGCAGGTTCTCGCTGCGAAGCTTCTTGACCTCCTCTTCGAGCCTTCGAATGGCGTCCGCGTGCTGCTCCTGCATGCGCTTCATATCGAGCCGGCCAGAATCCTGTAGTTTTGCGATTTCCGTGCGCAGCTTCGTCTGGACGAACTGAAGCTCCTTCTGCGTGGTTTCCCGAAGATCGACGATCTGCTCGCGTTTTTCGAGAAGGTCGTCGCGGACCTTTCTGAGGCTGAGTTCCGCGGACTGCGCACGTTCCTCCGCGCCACGGACGCGTACGAGAAGATCGCGCTTTTCGAGGAGCAGCTTCGAATTCAACTCCAGAAGTTCCGCGCGGTCCGCGAACATTTTAATGATAGTGTTGCTGCCGATGGTTCGCTTCGAAGGCGAACGCACGAACTCATCGAATTCTTCGGTGTTCGGACTCGTCCCCACGGGCATTATCGTCACGGGAAGATCGTACGGATCGACGCCCGCAAAAATCAGCCACGACGCGAGATAAAGTCGCTGGCTTTCGTCATTCACGATGAAAAAGTCCGCCTTCGAAAGCGCGCGAATCCTCGCGGGGATGTCCTCGATCATCTCCCGGCGGATTTCGTCGCTGGTGTCGCCGGACGGAAGCTGCATCGCGCGGAGGTCGATCATCAGCGGCACGTCGACGTCCGGAAGCCAGCTCGCCCCCTGCCAGCCGTCCACCGCGATAATATCCGGCGATTCCTGCGCGATCTGCTTCCCGAGTTCGTTTCCGATTTCCGCGCCCGCGCTTTTATCTATGAAGAGCACGCCCGCGTTCGACTGCGCCGCTTCGAGTCTGCCGCGAAGGTCCGCGACTCTCCGGCTGTCGATCGACACCGGCTTTTCTATATCGCGAACGCTCGTCCTCGTAGCTATAAGTACTCTGGTCATTTATGAACCTGTGATTCTGGATCCATGCAAGGTTAGTTCTCGGATCATTTTGCGTCTGAAGCCGGAAATATCAAGGGAGCAAAATTGTAACACGGAAGGATTCAGTATTCCAACAACTGCGCGTTTGAACGCCAAATCCCAGATGCGGTGCCCCGAACGTACTTTGACTCTCACGTTCGCTTCTTGAACTTCTTCGAAAGGCCGGTCCCGCCGATCTTGAGCTTTTTCGAGGATTTCGACGAACTGTCGTCCTCCGCGGCCCTTGCCTTGAGTTTGCCGCTGATTTTGCTCGAAAGAGAACCGAGCTTCGACGACGATCCGGATGACGTTCCCACCGGCTTCTGTTTTCCGCTGAAAGCGCTTTTTAGCGCGTCGCCCAGCGAGGTTCCCGTGCCGTCCGTCGAAAGCGCGCCCACGTTCACAAGTGGCGAAGGCGACATGTTCGGCTTGAACTGAAGACTTTCGACGCCCCTGATCACGGTGTCGATTTCATCGACCACTTCCCGAGGACTCTGGAACCGCTCCTCGCGATCCTTCGCCATCATCTTCTCGATGAAGTAGTGCATGTGCGGCGACACGTTCGCCTCGCGGAATTCTTTGGTCGAAAGCGGATCCTTGACCTGCTTTTTCATAATCTCGCCGCCGTCGGAGCCGGAGAACGGCACCTTCCCGACGACGAGATGGTAAAGCGTTGCACCAAGGGAATAAATGTCGGCGCGGATGTCGACGTCGGCGAGTCCCTTCGCCTGCTCCGGAGAAATGTACTGCACGGTTCCGCAGGTCGTCTGACTGCGTTCCCCTGCCTTTCCCTTTTCGATCGGCTTCGCGAACCCGAGGTCGCACAGCACGATTTCGTCTCCGATCCATATTATGTTCTCGGGTTTGACGTCACGGTGCAGAATTCCCATTTGCATGCAGTAATCGAGCGCGTCGCAGCAGCCGCGGATCACGTGGAGCGCGGTCGCCTCGTCGAGCCGACCCTGCTTGCCAAGCTGATCGAGAACGGAAGACCCGTCTAGGAATTCCATGCTCACCCAGTAGAGCATCACTCCGTCGCTTCTGCGGAACTTGCCAAAGTCGTAGCCCTTGACGATTCCCTGGTGATCGAATTCCTTCAGCAGTTCCGCCTCACGGATGAAACGCTCGACGAATTCCTCGTTCCGCGTGTGCTCCGGATACATCACCTTCACCGCGACCGGGTCCGGCTCGCCTTGCTCGAAGCATTTGAAAACCGCCGCCATTCCGCCCGCGCCGACCTTTTTGACCCACTTGAAATTCGGGATCATGTTTACGTGTTCGATCTCGAGGTTAGGCGGTCCCGCGGGCGCCGTCAGGTCCGCGATGGTCGCTTCATCTATGTAACCCTTCTTGACGAGAATCTTCACGAGCGAGAGATTCCGCTTCTCTTTCTCCGCGTAGTAGTTCTTGATGTCGAGAGCTTCCTGCACCTTCTCCTTCTCGATAAGTCCTTTCTTGACGGCGAGCGCGCAGATTTTCAGCTCTAATTCAATCGAAGACACTAATCGCTCCAGAGTTTGTCAGTTTTGTTCCCTCTGCGTCCTGAACTGGTCGGGACCGTAAATCGGAGTGCGCCTCTGTTCGGGCAGGGATTCGCTCTCGCCCGACCAGACGATCCAGTATCCGAGTTTTTCGTCACGGGCGGATCGTTCCGATTCCCGCAGATGACGCACAATCGTCTGATTCTGCAGCTCTAAGTCAGGTTCGAATCTTCCCCATCCTGTCATCAGAATCGTTGCACCCACGTTGGTCCAGTTTTCGAATTGCTGGTCGTCAAACCCGCCACGGGACGCGACGTCCGATCTCTTCGCGAGAACATAGGCATGTCTGACTCCTTCATTATCAAATATAGGATTTCCCGGAACATCGTCAATCAATTTCACGTATTGATCTGAAATTAGTTGAGTCAGCACGTCTTTCGCAGTGTTAAACCCTTTCAGGTCCTTGACGCCGGGCGATTTGATTCCGAGAAGATGGACTTTTTGCTCTCGTCCGTCGATGTCGACGACGAAGGAATCGCCGCTCAGCACATCGACGACCCGAAACTCTGTTGTTTTGCACCCCGTCCAGAGCAGAATCGCATTCAGCAGGAAAATCGGAACGATAAAGCTTCGAAACATAACACTCCTGATATTTCTAAGGTTACCATAAACTCGAGTTTGAGGACATTTTTTCATGTGAATTGTTACGACTGCGACAGGGCGGGGTTGGCGAAGCGGCCATAGACTGGACTCATTCGCTCTGCCGACATACTCGCAATTTTTTTTGATTGAGTGAACTCGAAAAGAGTCGCGGTTAAGATTCCGGAATAAATTCGGAGGTGAACGTCGAATGCAGTTCTCAGCTTCAATCTACATGCGAGTCTGTCAGATATTGCTTTTCATCCTGCTGACGCTGTCCGCCGGATGCTTTTCGAACGGCGTCGTCGAAGCCAGCGGCGAGTACGAGGTGGTTCCGCTTTCGGATTATCAGCTCGCAAGGATCGAAAGCGACCTCGCCAGCGGAGACCTCGTCGCTGTCTCCCAGAGCGTGCATCAGGTTCTGAGCGCGCTTCCCGCGGACAATGCGCGCGCAATCGTCGATCGCGTTTTCGAGGAGAAAAACGAACTCAGCCTCGTTTGCATTTTCAGCACGTTTTCTCGGGAATTCAGTCACCGCGCGCTTCCGCATTTCGACGACATCGTATCCTGGTACGACTCCGAACAGCGGACTGGCGAGGAGGCCAGAAACCTCGTCGCGCTGCTGTACAAGGACTTTCGGACCGACGTCGTAGGCAAGCTGTACGAAATAATGTCCTCCGAGGAAGTCACCGACGCGCAGCTTATCAGGTGCATCAAAATCGCGCAGCAACTGAACATTCTCGCGCTCGCGCAGAACGAAAACGTTCTGATCCGGATTCTCGAAAAATCGGATAAGCCAGACGTAAGAAGATCCGCCGGGGACGCGCTGCGGATGATCACTTCGTTCGAGTACGAGAACGAGGACATCGAGTCCTGGAAGGAGTGGCACCAAACCTTCAAGGATTATTCGGAAGCGAGCTACTCTGGCGTGATGATCGATCATCTCCGCGTCAGGCTTTCCAGCCGGGAGAAGGAGTTCCGGAGTTTCGTCACAAGGCTTCTTCCGAACGCCGATATCGGGCTGAACGTAGAGCTTCTGTCGAACGCGTATCCCGCCGAGGTCAACCTTATCGCCGCAAGGAACATAGGCCTTGCGCTTGCGGATGACAGCCGCGGATCGTCCTCGAATGGAGAAGGCCCCGCGCGCGTCCAGCTTCCGCCGGAAGTTCGCAAGCAGGCGGTCGATGAAATTCTTCGCGCGCTTTCATCCAGCCGGACCGAGCTTCGTTCCTCCGCCGCGGCTTCCCTCACGGGACTTAGCGCCGCCAAGGACGATCTTCCCGCGGCTTTCAAAAAGGTTCTCGACGCGCTGCGGATCGAGACAAACGTGCAGATCATCGAATCGTTCCTGAAGTTTATCGACGTCGCGATCGCGTCCTGCGAATCCGAAGCGCTGTCCGCGGAAACGCTCCTCATCGAAAAAATCAGGGTGTCGCAGATTTCGAGAATGTCCGAATCTCTCGCGACTCTCTATATCACCGCCATCGGAGCGGTCGGAAACATCACAGGAGGCGAAGCGTCAGTAGACGTCCTGATCGACATCGGCAGGGTAACGACGTCCGCAGTCGTCCGGGAATCCGTCTTCGGCGCGCTCACGCGGGTCGTGGTCGGCGGAACTCAGGCGCGCGTCGAAAGCAACACTCCCGCCTGGCAGAAGTCCGGAATGTTCTTTCTGACGATGATCGGACCTGAGAAACCCATCGCGACCAGACAGCTCGCGATCCTCGCCCTCGGCAAGATCAGGTACTATGGCGCGCAGGAGCAGCTTCTTAAGATGCTCGACACCGAGCAGGATACGTCTCTTCGTTCCAGAATCGTGCAGAGTCTCGGTTCGCTGGTCCGAATTCCCACCGGGCTGACAACCGAAAACGTTTGCGCCGAAGTCGGCAAAATCATCGCGGAACTCGACAAGAACGTTGTCGATGAAGCCACGATCCTGAAAGCCCTCGGCGACATCGCGAGGAGGTATCCACGCCGGGCGCTACCAATAGTCCGCGCGCTCCGGCAGAAACGGAATTCTTATGCGATCTCGGTTCTTAACGCTGTTCTGCTTCCCGAGCCGTCGGATAGATTTGCGCCGGAGGAAATTTCGCCTCTGAAGATACTGTGGGTGGAGATTTCCATCGCCACGGACGATTGGCGCCTCGCGCTCGAGCAGACGTCTCCGATCAATCTTCCCGCTCTCCTCGCTGTCCCGGGACTTTATGACGAACAGGCCGTCCGAATCCTCGTCAGGACCTGTTACGAAGACACCACAAAACCGGAAAAAGGTCCGATAGTCTTCAAAACCGTGAGTTCCGCTAGATCGGCTCTCGTCACGGACATAGCGACGACGGTGGTTATTCCCCATCTCGATGCGGTTTTCGAGCGTGACAAGAAAGCGTACGCCGAGCAGGTCGTGTACACGAGGCTCCACCATAGAGGAGTCGAGGCGTTTCGAAACATCGGCGTGACGAAACTGACGGACAGTACTGCCGCGGTTCGTGATGAAGTGCTTTCGAACGCCGCCCGTCTTCTCACAAAGAATGAGACTTCGACGACGACCGCGGAATACCTCGCTCAGGCAACGGATACTCTCACGCTCGACGGAAAGAACCTTCCGTCGCTCGGGAGGTCTTTCATTTCGGTACACGCCGAGGGGACTCCGGAGCAATGGCAGCGCGCCGTCTCCGTCATCGTTAAGCTGTATAAGGACGTCAGCGCGGATTCGCTCCGCGGCGAGCTATCCGACGCGCAGCTCGAAAGGCTTCTGATTCCAAGCGGAAACGAAGGCGGAGGGAGTTGAAGGTGGATGCCATCACTCTCGCGCACGGCGGCGGCGGTCACAAGATGCGGAGTCTTCTGGACGAAGTCATTCTGGACGTCCTTGGAATCGAGAAGGAATTCAGCTCGAGCGACAGCGCCGTGTTCGAACTGCGAGCCGGACGCATCGCGTTCACGTCGGACTCGTTCATAGTCACGCCGATTTTTTTTCCCGGCGGAGACATCGGTAAGCTCGCGGTATGCGGAACCGTCAACGATCTCGCGACTGCGGGCGCGGTCCCGCAGTATCTGAGTCTTTCTCTCATTCTTGAAGAGGGATTCCCGTTGAGCGATCTGAGGCGAATCCTTCTGTCTGCGAAAGAGTGGGCCGACCGCGCGGGCGTTCAAATCGTCACCGGCGATACTAAAGTCGTCGATAAAGGCAACTGCGACGGAATTTATATAAATACTTCCGGAATCGGAACTATAGCGGAAGGCGTTGACATAGCTCCGCGGAACATATCTCCAGGCGACGCTATTATAGTCTCCGGAGATATAGGTAGGCACGGAATAGCAATAATGGCCGCGCGGCATGGCCTCGAATTCGATGCGACTTTCGAAAGCGATTGCGCGCCACTTTGGACTATAGTTCAGAAATTGCTGTCGGAATCCATAGCTATAGCCGCGGTTCGGGATATAACTCGCGGCGGACTATCGAATATACTGTGCGAGCTGTCCGTGGATTCGGGCGCTGGATTCGATATAGATCAGTCCAGCGTCCCAATCGGTCCCGAAGTCCGCGGCGCATGTGAAATTCTTGGATTCGATCCGATGACTATAGCTTGCGAAGGTCGGATGGTTATATTCGTTCGCGGAGCGGATGCTGCCCGCGCCATCGAAATACTGCGAACTGTAAACGTATCCGAAAATCCGGCGATTATAGGTAGAGTCACAAACGATCATCCCCGTGAAGTATATATGCGAGGTATGCTCGGAAATATTATTCTCGTTAATATGTCGAGCGGCGATCTCCTCCCTCGCATTTGCTGACGGAGCTACATTTGATCCGGTATTCGAGTTTCCGGACAGCTATTACTCGCTTCCTTCGCACTGGCATAGCTCGAGAAGCACGCCGTTAGTGGATTTCGGATGGACGAAAGCTATCAGTTTGCCGTGGGCGCCGACCATCGGTTCTTCGTTTATCAGTTTGAACCCCTGATCTTTCAGCCGTTTAAGATCGCCGCGGATGTCATCGGTCTGAAAAGCCATGTGATGAATGCCTTCGCGGTTTTTCTCCAGGAACTGGTGTATCGGCGACGATTCATCCACCGCGCATACGAGTTCGAGGTTGGTGTCGCCGATTTTGAAAAACGCGGTCTTCACCTTCATTTCCTCGACTACCTCTGTGTGGCAGTCTTCGATATTTGTAAGAGCACGGTAGGTTTCTATCGCCGCATCGAGATCCCTTACCGCGATGCCGATGTGGTCTATTTTTATGAAGTGATCCATTTTTTACCGATCCTTGCGCACATTTCCGTAAGACGCGCCAGCAACTAAGGAGGCTAAAATTAATAAAGTATTCAAAATCGCGCTCAGATTTATGTCAGGTTCTCTTTGATCGAGGAAGTCAAAACGGAGTCGTAGCCATAGTTCCTATGAGTATTTGACGACCGAGAGCGAAGTGAAAGTGGCGTGAAGATGAGATGCGAAATGGATACTTTATTTATTTTAGCCTCCTAAATTCACAACTGCGAGTTCGATAGCCGCTGGTTTTTTGACCGCCTTCGCGGTACTCTTTGGCGGTATCATCGAAACTATTTTAATGGAGGATTCTGTGAGCGGCAAGCCTTCGAAGGGAAACGACCCTAAACACGCCAAACTCAAGTTCCGCAAGCAGCAGAAACGCGATGCTTCCAAGGCCGTGAAATCGACTGGTAAGGCGAAGCCCGAGAATTCGATCTTGAAGGCTTCTGCGAAGATTCCCCCGAAAACCGGGCGGGCGAGACCGCCTGCGCCTGGTGAAATCGCGGCGGCGAGGATTCCACCGGAGGTCGCGAAGCTTGCGAAAGGAAAGATGCCAGCGCCGGTGATGGCTCCGAGCATTGCCGAACTAAAGGAGAAAATGCAGGCACTGCGGGAACAGACAGCGAAGAATCTCGAAAAGAGCAAATCTCGCGTCGTAACGTCCCGCCCTCTGCCCAAAGCCGCGCCGGCGAAACTTGCGAAGGTTCAGTCTAAAAAGGAACTCGCGGACGAAATCCGCAGGAAAGCGAGGAAACGCGTGGACGCGCCTCACGTTCCGGCGGAATCCGGTAACGAAGCGGTTGCGACCTCCGATAAAAAAACTGTCGCGAAAAAATCCCCTGCGAAAATCAGGGAGTCTTTCCACCAACGCCTTGGAGTGGTGAAGAAGAAGCTCAGCGCGGCCAAGAGAAGGTATCCGGGTCGCGGAAAACCGGCGCAAAAGCAAGACGCAAACGAATGAGCGAATTCGATTCATCAGACGGCGCGATTATTTCAGAACTGCACGGACTTGGTCGCACGTCGGAACCTGATTTTCTTCCAGAAAATATCGTCGCGCCGATTAGGACGCTTACGCCTAAGCAGAAATCCAGGCGGAAGGAAGTTATTTTTCGTGGCGTCAGTTTTTATCTTTACGATATTCAAAGCCCGCCGTATTTCAATCCGCGGACTTACATATCGAGCCGTGGCGGGATGGCGGATCTGATTGAAATATTCTGCCGGGACGTGGCGAAAAAAATCTACATCGAAAGACGCTTCGACGACGTCTTTGGCTTTCATCAGAAATGGGACGCGCAGTTCGAAGCTGGCCTTGAGTCCGATATCTACGAAGTAAACGGCGGGTATGCATTTCCGAAAGCAAGAGAGAGATTCGTCGATCTAAGGCCTTACCTCGCAAGAAAAAATCCGTTCACCGGGAAACGCTGGAAGGATAGCTTTCGTTCCGAGGCACTTTTCTATATGGGGGCCCGGAACCGTAAAGCGGCAGTGCCGTTCATCCTCGTCGACTATAGCGCACCGGCGATAAACGTGAACATCGATCTGGTTGAGTCGGTCGGTGGAGCGTATCCGATAAATACCTTCGCCGAGTGGCTTGACGTATGCCGGAAAGCCCGCGACGCCGACTATCAGTGGCCTATAGCCGCGTGGCATGTGAAAGGTTCGTCCGGTCTCGACTTTTACGTGCACTCGATCCAGGACATGCTATGGCGGCGCCTCGCGGTGGAATTAGACTATAACGAAGACGGGATCGCGGACATGTTTTCCGCGATCAGGAATCGAAAGTTTAATCATAAACTACCGGAAGTGAGAGCGTTCGCGGAGCTTTTTAAAAACCTGTCTCAATACTTCATCTGGTATTTCGACCGATACGATTCGCTCGACGTAAAACCATATTACTTTTCTCGCAGGCCGCAATGTTTGTTTCGCAGCGGCGACTTCCGGCGCACGCGTATGGATGGTGATTCTTATCGCTGTGTTCGGGACGGGAAACGCCAATTTCCGTTCCGTGAAGGAGCTATGCCGATACCCGAGATCACAAGGGAATCGAGTCTGTACGCATCTGGACCATCGAGGGGACTGCTCGGACCGTCACTCCATCTCGGAATCGCAACGCGTACGCAGAGAGAGGGCACGTTCGACGAGTGTTTGAAATTCCTCCAATGGTTTACAACAGCCGAGAACCAGAGGTTCTTCATCTCTTATTCAAGAAGTCTCAGCGCGATTAAACATGTCCCTTTTCCGGAAGGATGGGAATGCTTTCCGTATAGTCCTGACGATCCAAGAATATTAGAACCGAGGTCAATCTGGTATTCAGGTCTCACGGCACCTGCAAAAGACAGATTTTTCGACGCTATAGTGAATCTCGCCCGTCCAACGGGGACCGTGGACGAGTTTATAAGCGATTTGAAGGAAACTATAGCTTTAGATAGGCTATAGAGCATTTCCAGCGCACTATTCCTGCGAGGTTTCACAGACGAAAAAATCGTCGAATGCCGTGACTGCACCGTAATTGACCCACAGTCCCATCCTGCCTCCGGGGAGATAACCGGAGAGTTCGAAATCGAGGCAACTTACACCGTCTATGGAGGCTACGATCTGCGCCTGACCGGATTCGTCGCTGCTTGCCGATTTGACAGCGATCGATAGTTCGTGCCATTCGCCGTCGAGGAGGTCATTTTCGTCCATCGAATCTCCAAATGGCGATTCGTGAAGCAGAAGCCTTTGCATCATCGGCTGATCGTAAGCATATACGTTTACATTGCTCTCTAGTGGATTCACACGAACGATATAATAGGTAAGTTCGCTATAGCCGAATATTATTCCGCCGGCGCGATTCGATTCTCCGGAAATGGATTTGAATTTGACTGAGGATTCCGGGCTGATGAACGTATGGTCTTTCAGAATCGCTGTTTTATAGCCGCTACGGGACGAACCCTGGATAAAAACCTGATTGCCTGCTTCGTCCGGTCTGACGCTCCATGAGCCGTCAATGATATCCCAGTCTTCCGGCGGAAGGTAAGGCCTGGCGTCGTCAAAGCTATAGAGCACGCCATCGCTATCGAACATCGAATCGACGAAATCGTCTAAATCGTCGTCTGTGCCTTCTTCAGCCGAGGCTTTTGCGCACAGTGCCAAACAAGTGAAAAGAATAGTAATTGCGCTAAATATCTTGGTGTCCATTCGATCCTCATCGATAATGAAAAAAATGCGGTTTTATTGGCCCGTGACGTTCTCGCCATTTCGAATTCTATTGCCGATCTGTTGAAGGTCCTTCAGTCCGTCCTGACCGAGCTGGTTTACGACGAACGACTCTAGTTGCTGCCTTTCGACCTGTATCTGCTGATCGATCGCGGAGTTATCCCTGGTCGGCAGACGCTGATGTTCAAGATCGCGAACGCGCTGCAATGTCTCCTGAACATTAGTTCGGACGTATTCGTAATTCTCGGTCGGAAGGTTATTGATTCTCATATACGCGGTGAAAGTCCTGTCCACGACGCCTGCGTCGTTCTTGTCCTTTTCTGCCCAGTCACCACGATTTCTGATCTCCCAAAGCTGTTCGTATCTATCCCCGCCGAGCGACGCTTCGAGGTCGTATTCGAGCTGGAGTTTCAGTTCTTTCTGAGCCTCGAATAGCTCGTCTCCCTCATATTCGAGTTTCAGCTCGCTTTCCTGATTCAGGTAGTTTTCGGCGATTCCAACCACGGCGTCGACTTCCGCGTCGGTGAAATTCATCTCCGATCGAAATCCTTCAATCTGCTTTCGGACGTCGGACATTACGGTGTCGATTTTTTCCTGATCCTGCTCGCGCTGTCTGCGTGCCCGTTCCTCCTCCAGAATCGACACGACAGCGGGATACAGGGTTTCGCGGGACGGGAGTTCGCCATTTTCGGAGGCGGATTGCGCCTCGATGACTGTAATCTGACCCGAAATGGAATCGATTTTGGATTCGAGCTCCCTTACTCGCGCGCGGAGTTCATCCCGCTCTTTCTCCCATTCCTCCGGCTGCTGCACTCGAGCCGAGGAATCCGGCCCGCCGGGGGAGAGAATACCACGAGAAGGGCCGAAAGGAGATTCGGGGAGTTCATTCTCTCCGGCTGCTGGCGCGCGCGCCGGCGCCTCCTCTGATCTGTGGGATTCCGCCCTGAGAGCATCGAGTTCGATAACGACTTTCGATAGAGCTTCTTTCTGCTCGCCAAGTTTTTCTTCGAATACGAGATAGCTTCCGACGACGGACGCGCCCGCTGCGAGTAACGCTACGAAAAATGCTGCTACTATTTTCATAATTCACCTCATTAATACTATTAGAACGGCGGTTTTTTTGTCAGTGAACCTTCGCCCGCCCCGTTCGTAGGCGGAGGTTCGCCAAGATCGAGCCTTTCTTTAACAATGCGCTGTGTGGATCTACTTTCAAGTTTCTGGTCGGAATACTGCACTGCCTGAGTGTTATTGGTTATTACGCCGCAGGAAATGATAAGAGTCATCGCGTCATCGACGGTCATCGGCAGGACAAGAATATCTTTCACGGGGACGTAAACGATATAACCCGTCATCGGCGTTGGCGAACTCGGCATGAATACACTTACGAATTCCTCGTTCTGCGCTTCGTTGAGATCGCGAAGTCCTCCTCCAGTTATCAGTCCGATGCTCCACATTTCCCTGCGCGGATATTCGATCAGGGCTACTTTATCGAACGCTACCGAACTTTGGCCGAAAAGGAAATCGACGATCTGCTTCATCCTGGGATAGACGGATTTTATTCCAGGGAACCTTGTCAGAATAGATTCCGCGATGCCCCAGAGTTTCCGCCCCCAGAATTTTCCCATTATGAAGCCGATGGTGAAAATCGCGAACAACGAGATTATTATTCCGACTATCGACCAGGGAAGATATTTGAATTTCTCGTCGAGGTAGGGGCCAAGCTTTTCATTGCTCGAAATGATATCATCGGTGACTCCGCGCCATTCGAGAAGGTTTTTGCCGGGTTCGGTTTTCAGGAACATTTTGACAAACCCAAGCATCGGCTGCGAGATGTAAGCGTCCGCAAGCCCGTAGGTCCAGATGAAAAGACCTATTGTCAGCGCGGCGGGAAGAATCCCTGCGAGTCCGATGAAAAAGTACTTCCTGAACCAGCTCGACGGTTTCGCGACGTCCGACGAATCCGACTTCGGCGCTCTGAAGAGGTCGGACGCCTTGACGGGTCTCGACGCGCTTCCCTTGGGCGTCTCGGGTTTTGGGTCCTGGTTCGGGGCTTTTTCGTCTGTCATCGGTATTCGAAATTTGGGGAACTAAAAAACTTGTGCCGCAGTCATTATAACTGACTTGTTATCCGAGGTTAATGTTTATATGATCGAAATGTACTGTAAGTTCAAATCTCTCGGAGCGCGAAAATGAAAATGAAGTTTTTGCTCACGGTGCTGCTGACGGTAGTGTTTGCGTCCGTATCGACGGCCGATCTTGTGATCTACACTGATGGCTCCGTCGATCAGGGGCGGATCGTGCGTCCTTACGACGACGTCGGCTTTACGTTCGAGCGTTTCGCTGACGGCGGGAGGGTCTTCATAACGTGGAACCAGCTCGAGGAAGTTAACGCGCACCAGCATCGCGTCGAACTCGGACTTGAGGTCGAACCCGTGGAGCTTGCGCTTCTTGTCGACGCGGGACGAGTCCTGACGAAATACGGCGAAGAGATTTTCGGGTATATCGATAACATTAACGCGGATCCGCTCGTTATTCACAACGCCCGCGGGTCGCGAACCTTCTCTCAGGTCGACATCGAAGAGAAGGCGGACAAGGGCTTTCAGGTTCCGGCGACTCTCGTAATGACGCCGCAGCAGATTTACAAGATGGTGTACGACGAACGGATGGAACTAAGAAGAAGCGAGGGGGAGGCGCAGCTCAGCGCGCCCGATCACATCGCGATGGGTGAGCTTTGCCGCGATCTCGAATATTTCTTCGTGGATGAACCTTCCGCGGACGCTGACGACAGCATCGCGCGGAATCATTACGTCACTGCGAAGGAGACCGACCCGTCACTCGAAATGCACGTAACTCAGGCGCTCGAAAGGCTGGAGGAAGAGATCGAGCAGTATCAGCTTGGCCGACAGCTTGAGCAGTATCGCCTGCTTGCGCGCGCACATAAGTACGGCGAGGCTCTTGCAGGACTCGATCGAATCATTGACGAGCAGGATGGCCAGCCGATAGCGGATATAGCATCGGAACTGCGGGAGGAAATTCGCGAGGACGCCGCGGCGGAAATAATGCAGCGCTGGTATCGCGAGATGGAAACAGTTGCGCGGGACTACGTTTCGGACAATTCCGATGCGTCGCTTTCCGACGCGCGGTCATACGGAACGACGTCGCTTCTCGATGACGTTAAAGGCAACGTCGCGCAGTCGTTCTCCCTCGATCCCGATCTCACGCTCGAGCTTTTCATGGAGCGCGGAACGGAAGCTAGGCCGCGAAGAGTAAGGTACGGAGCCGGCGCGTACATCGAAGGCGGAGCGACGAGGGTTCTCGAGCAGCAGGAGATGATCAACGCGCTTCAGCAGCAGATGGGCGGAGGAGGCGGCCGCGGAGGACAGCAGGGCGGAGCAGCGGGTATGCTGGAGGCGCTCGGTCTCGGCGGCGGCGGCAGCGGCGGAGGAGCCGCGGGCGGCCTCGGATCGCTGATCGAAAACTTTCTAGGTGGAGCAGGCGGGAATCAGCAGGGCGGCGGAAGAAACGCGGGCAATCGCGCGGGACGTTCTTCCGGAAGCCCGCTGGAACAGTTGAACCTTCCGCCGCCGCCGCCGTCGCCGGACGAGTGGTGGGGGAAGGCGTCGCGCAGGGATCGCGAGGACTACGTTCTCGCGTACTGCGTCGAGAAGCACACGAACAGATTCCGCGGACAGAACGTGCTGCGCGTGGTTTCGTCGACGCCCACCGCGACGGACAAAATCGTCGAATACAACTAGTTGTGGAACGACTCCGGATTCGAAACTCTGAGGGATTTATCATCCGATGAGGAAAATTGAAACCTCGAGTCTCAGCACCACGAGACCGCTTCTCTACGACGTCTACCACGAATGCGGCGAGCGATTGTTCGAGGCAGGCGAGAAACTCTCGAAAAAGATTCTCGAACTGCTCGCGAAGTGCCACATTTCCGAGGTCTACGAGTTCAACAAAGTAACCGACCACAAGGAGTACTTCCAGCTCAAGATGCTTCGAATGACGCTCACCATTGACGAGGTGCACGAAGGTGACGCTTCGGATCAGGATATTTTCGATCCGAAGGGCAAGTTTCAGCTCGCGTCGGGCGAGAAGATTTCACACCAGCTTATCGATCGAATGCGAGGCTGGGGGGTTGAGAAAGTGTTCGTGCGGAAGACGGACCGCGCCGTCAGGAGAAAGCAGTGGGAGACTTTCGCGGAGTTGAAGCCGAAGGTGATCGAGGCGAAGGTAGACCTCGCAGAGCTATCGATCGAAGTCGCGCAGGAATATCATCGCGATTCGAGGAACATCACGAAAAGCCACGTGCTCCGCGCGCTTAAAAAGGACGATTTCATTCTCGACGATCTTCGCGGCAGGGATACGGAACGCATCAGGAATCCTCACGGAGGCAGGGATTCGACTTCGCTGCTGATTTCCGCGCTTTATTCGGAAACAATCAAACTTTCAAAAGCGCGCCTGAAGAAATTAGAGGCTGGAGAGACGGTCGACATTCGTGAGGTCGAAGACGTTGCGCGGAACCTCGTTCGCGGTCTCCACACCGACAGACAGCTCTTTCTTTCGATCCCCGTGCTTCGCAAAAAGCCGCGGCAGTATCTTGTCGAGCATCAGGTTTCGAGCGCGTTCATCACTACCGCCCTTGCGAAAAGCCTCGGATTCGGACTGGACCAGATCATTTCGATGATCACGCTCGCGTTTCTTCACGACGTCGGCATGCTGATGGTCGATCGCGATTCCATTTCCTCCCAGGGCGACCTCGACAAGCCCGCGAGAAAAGACGTCGCGCGGCACCTCGATCACACGATCGCGATGCTGCGCAAGACGAAGAACATGCCAAAGGTCATTCCTGTCACGGTGTATCAGGTTCACGAAAGGCTAGACGGTTCCGGATACCCACAGGGCACGAAGGGAGCTAAAATTCACGATTTCGCGAAGATAGTGATGGTCGCGGATATTTACGATTCCCTGATCAGTAAAAGGCCGTGGCGGGGACCGTTTACTCCGCACGAGTCGATTACGATGGTGCGGAATCTTGCGCAGGCAGGAAAGATTTCGAAGGAGGTCTCGGACGCGCTGAGAAACACATTCGGCGAGTATCCGATCGGGTCCTGGGTTCAACTCGCGGATCGGCGCGTTGCAAAGGTTATCGACGTCAATCCGGAAACGCCGGACAAGCCGGTGATTTCGATAATGATAGATCCGCTGAAAGATAAGTTCGAGATTGCGGATACCGGGGAAGGGAAGGCCGCGATCCTGCGGGGCATTGAAAGTTCGGTTGCTACCGTAGAGGCGCTTCGCCAGGGATTCCCCAGATAAATAATTAAGAGTTAAGAGTTAAGAAGTATGAACTATTATTTAATTTCGAATTAATACTCTAATTTTGCTCGGATTGCGATCAGCTATAGTTTGAAGCCCGTTTAGGAGCGTTTGAGAGAACTATAGCAATCTGGAATTATAAATTCAAAAGTGACATTACCAGTCAGAATCGAGTCGTCAACTCATCGGTTTTGAATGTCAGATTCTAACTTTCGATTGCGCTATTCGCTTCAGATCATCAGCGTCAGCGTTTTGCCGCATCCCTCGCAGGTGAACTTCCGTTTGGTTGGAGTGTCGCTCTTTTCTGCAGAATGAAGAGTCGCGCAGGACGGACATTTAATTTTTATCCGCGAACTCGATTTCGACGAGGCGTTTCCAGTCGGGGATGGAGCGGGAATCGGTTCCGCGGGAGGCGGATCCATGAAACCCGCGCGGCCAAACTCGACGTCGCCTTCCTGATTGTCTTCGTAGTATTCCTCGTCCCAATCGTCCACCTTGCTGTCGTCCGCCTTGCTCTCGCTTTCGATTTCGATATCTTCCGCAGGTCCGTTCGAGGAATTCGGGACGGGTTCGCTTACGCCGAAGGGTTCGTCGTCGATGTCGGGAATATCGTGGAGGAAGTTCGCAACGGTATCGAGCGCCGGATCGGAAGCGATTCGAAGCGGCGCGAATTCGTCGCTGAGCGACACCACCTTGCGGATGTACTCGTCTTCTTGCGCCGGGCGTTCGGCTTCGCCAGACGACGCCTTCTGCAAGTCGGTCCTGGTTTTGACTTTGTTTCGTTTACTGCTGCCCTCGTCCTTCCCGGCCTTCGCGAGCTTTTTCGACAGACCTTTGGTCGCGGGCTTTTCCGGAGCTTTCGGGAACTTTTTCTTCAGCTTTTTCGACTTCTTTTTCTCCGCCTCTTCCTCGAGCGCGAACTCGTCGAGGTCTCCGTATGGATCGTGACTTCCGCCAGCACTCTTTCCGAGGGACGAAGCCACGATTCCCGCGGCGCTACCCTGAAGCTGGACGCTCCGCTCGACTCTCGGCTCCTTAAGAATTGGCGCAGTCGAAGGCGAGTCGCTTTCGTCGTCAAGAGGCGCGAAATCGAGTGGCTGCGCGTGCGCGTTCGAGAATCCGTCGAAGCCTTCATCGTCGTCGTCCAGCGGCGTCGATTCGTTTTCGAGGCCGCTGATGAAATGGTCGACGTTGATCCCGAGAGATTTGCCCCAGTTCGCGATGATTTTGCGCAGTCTTAAGAGGACTTTTTCGTCGGTTTCGCGGTAGTACCTCGCTTGCAGGGCGTCGAGGGAATCCTGGCATGGATAGGGAGCCAGCGCGGCGAGAATTTCGAGCCTGACGCCCGGAGACGGGTGCGAAATCGACGCGAGGAGCGCGGACGAGAATATCGGCTCCGGCTGTCTCAGCGACTCGATGATCGCGGTGCGGGTCTCTTCGTCCGTTACCTGCAGAATCAGCTTTCCGAGGCTGTAGATCGTCTTCTCGTTCTCTGGCTTCGTGATGCTCTCGATGATTTTTTCCCTGGCTTCGTGGTTGTGCGCGGCTTTGACGATGCGCAGAAGCCCGCCTTCGGAATCCATTTTCAGGATGCAGGACGCGAGGGTTTCGACGGCTTTCGCGTTTTGCTCTTCGGGGAGTCTCGCGACGAGCAGGCGCGTGACGTCGTCTCCGCCGAACCGGCTGAGAGCCTGATACGCGGCTCTGCGCACCGACGAGAGTTCGTGGCCTATGAGGACCTCGAACACGCCTTTGCTGCTTTCCCCTGCTTCGACGAGGGAACGGATGATCTCGCGGAGTCGCTCCTCGTCTTCGGAGCGGATCAGCGCGGAGCCGAGCACGCCAGTCATGGCGGGCGTCAGTTTTTTGCATAGCGCGTCGCAGAACAGCCTTCGAACGCCCGGATCGTCCTCGGATTCGAATTCGCTGAGGATGATTATCGGATCGTCGTCCGCCATCAGCGAGGCCCAGAGCGCGCTTGCTTTTCGTTTGACGTCGCCTTCGTCCGAGGTGCGCAGAACCTCGGCTATCCGGAGCGAATCCGCGGGATCGCATTCGTTCTGATCGACGAAATCTAGAAGCGCGAGAGCGACAGCGGGTTCGAGGGTTTCCGCGAGTTCCACAAAAATTTCCGATAGCGCTTCCGTGACTTCGACATCCCGGAGTTCGAGGGCTTCGATCGCGATTTCGTCAGCTTTCGATTGCACCGCGGATTCGACTATCGCGTCCCTTGCGATTTGCGAGTTTCGCGCGTGGAGCAGGATAGCCTTCGAAAGGTCGACTTCCGACTCTCCCGGAAGGTGGAACAAAAGCGCGGTGATCGCGGCTTCGGACCCGAGGGAGGCGAGCTTCTCGATCGCGGCGCGTCGTTTTACCGGCGAGTCCGATTCGAGGCGTTCGGCTATGGTCTCGATCGCCTCGTCCGAAAGTTCATCCTTGTAATCCTCCGCCTCCGGCTCCTGTGCCTTCGCAGCCGGTTTTGCGGGCGCGTCAGCTCGATATTTCGTCGGCGCCGGCCCCTTTTCGACTTCGGGCTCGACTCCGGGTTCGTCTTCGAAGTCGTCCTCGGAAACCATCGGCCCGTCGTCTTCCTCGACTTCCGGAGGAGTTTCTTCGTCCGGGGCCGATCTTTCGAGAGAAGCGATCTGCCCGAGCGCGCGGCGAAGGCCGACGTCCGGATCGATCTTGTTCGTCAGGACGTCGATCAGGATTTCAGCGCCCTTACGGTATTTATCGGCGAGCGCGCGCGGGTCGGCAAGACCCTCCGCGACCGCTCCGTCGATGACTCTCAGAAACCTTTCGCTGCCATCGAGTTCTCCCGATCCGGCGGCGTGTTCGGAGAGGTCCGACGCTATTTTGCGCAGTCGCTGCGATCCTTTTAGCGCGTCCTGTTGCTTTGCGCTTTCGAGATGCGCGATCGTTTCGTCCATTCCTTCTTCGAGCGCCGCGCCGAATCTGGCGAGCAGATCTTTGCCCGCGAGGGGCAGCGACGCGGAGAGAATTTTGTCGGTCCGAACGCGCTGCACGAAATAATGGGAAAGCGCGCGGGTCAGAAGACCGCTGTCGACCAGGCTGCGAACCACGTAATCGTGGTTCTTGACATCGAGCGCGTTCGCGACCATCGCAATCAGTTCCATCCGGCACTTCTTCTCGTCGGCGGAATCCTTCTCGAAATCCTCGATTCGCACTTCGATAGTCTTCAGCGGGAGTTCTTCCGCGTCCATCAGCTTCGGAATGTGCCGGAGCGCCTGGCGGAGAATCGTCCGCTGCTGCTTGTCGCTTAGCGGATGCTTGACGAAATAGCCGTAGAGCGTCGCGCCGCGAAGCTCGAGGGTGAATCGCGGCGGAGTGTAGAATTTTCCTTCCGCGAGGATCTGAAACGCCTCCTCGACGAAACAGACAAGGCAGGAGAAAAGCGCGTCCGTGACTGCGTCGCGTAAATGTTTGGTCGCCCTGGTCGCGACGAGTTTCGCGCGGTCCTCTCCGCCGAGACCCTTCACGATGTCCTCCGTCGTCATCAGCTCCGAAGGCGTTTTGATTGCGATGCCGATGGACTGCGCAAGGTATCTGCACACTACGGCTGGAATCGCGTTCGGCACTGGCAAAGGCTCCGGGGGAAGTTAGTTCGTTAGTGAATCTAATTAAGGTTGTCATTGTCGCCTCAAAACGCGGGAAGGTCAAGATGGGAAGTCAGACTCCTTAGTAACTATCGTAGGCACCTTGGACCGCGGACGTCCTCGTCCGCAAAAGCCGTCAAACGTCTCGTTTGACGGCTCCGAATTATCGATGTCGCTTACTTGAGATAGGAGGTGTGTCAGAATAAGTTTACGGATTTCGCGCTCAGATTTGCGTCAGGTTCGTATTGCGCGATAGAGCGAATCCGCAGTCGTAGCTATAGTTACGTCGAGCGGCTTTGT
Organism: Planctomycetota bacterium; assembly: GCA_024653775.1. Classification (GTDB taxonomy): domain Bacteria; phylum Planctomycetota; class UBA8742; order JACQVU01; family JANLHZ01; genus JANLHZ01. The sequence goes on from JANLHZ010000015.1 coordinate 28,420, forward strand.
TGCATAAATCCTCTTGGCGGAAATCCCTATTACATAGGGATATCAGGTGCAGAGAGCTAGGCGACAGGTATGAGAAATCTGGCATTTTTGACGGTTCGCTAGTACTCCCACGTTCGGTTTTGCCCACCATTGAAGGAATTTGTATCGCTTTCACTTATGCAACAAAGCCGT
>JANLHZ010000287.1 GCA_024653775.1 Planctomycetota bacterium
AGTGCGCATCCATTTAATCAGCTCGCGCGCGCCTTCTTCGAACGTCAGGGCCGGAGTGAAGCCGATGCGTTCGCGGATTTTCGTCGTGTCCGCGAAGCAACTCTTGATGTCCCCGCGACGGAACTGCCCCGTGATCTCCGGCGTGACTTTTCCTTCGATCCCGAGTTCGCGAATCATAACTTCCGCGACCTCTTTGATGCTGATCCCGCGTCCGAGACCGACGTTGAAGACCTCGTAATCCGCAGCGGGATTGTCGATCGCCGTCAATGTCGCGCCCACGATGTCGCTGACGTGGATGAAGTCCCGCGACTGCGTGCCGTCCTCGTAGATCACGGGCGGCTTCCCATTCAGCAGCCTTCCGCCGAAAATCGCGGTTACTCCCGTGTACGGATTCGACAGCGCCTGCCGGGGTCCGAAGGCGGAGGAGTTCATCAAGGAGCACAATTCCACGATGTAGGTGAGATTGTTATTCGGAAATAAAGGGATGTCGTTGAAAAAGCCGAAAGTTTATCTCGAAACAAGTTTCATATCACATATATGTGCTCGATCGAGTAAAGACGTAACCACTCTTTCTCACCAGAAATTATCTAAAATCTGGTGGGAGAACTTCAGCGGTGACTTCCAAATGTATGTATCGCAGCTTGTGCATGACGAGGCTGCAAGAGGGGACCAGGCAGCGGCTAGTCGAAGACTGAAAATGTTGTGTGATTTTCCAGTCCTCGATTTGAACGAGAAAGTCCGGCAATTGGTCAATGAGCTGATGCGTGAAAAAATCGTCCCCAAAGAGTCAGTGGAGGACGCGTTTCATATTTCATTTGCCGCAGTCCATAACATGGACTACCTTTTAACATGGAACTGCAAACATATTGCCAACGCTACGAAAAGGCAGGCGATAGTTAATATCTGTGAGAAAACAGGCTTCCGTTGCCCCGTCATCTGTACGCCTGAGGAGCTGATCGATGAAGAAATATGAGGACGATGAAATTGTAATGGAAATAAGGAAATTCAGATCCGAACATGCCAGGGCGTTAGGCTTTGACGTTGATCGAATTTTCGAGGGCCTTAAAAAGAGGCAAAAAGCAAATCGGGCGAAGAAGGTTTCCTTCGCGAGTAAAGGTCGCAAGCCCATGCCGCTTGGTAAGAACACATGACCAAAGTCCTGAACAAGAACCTCGTAACCATAGAACCGGAGGCGGAGGAGTTCATCGAGGAGCGCGGACTCGCGGACGCCATTGAATGGATGAAAATCGAGATTCCGAAGCGACTCGAAGGCGATGGACTCGACATACTTTTGCAGGGGGACGTCGAAGACGAAGGCTTTGGGGACAGCCTGACGTTCGTGGTGTACAACAGCGATATGGATCACGGTGAGTTTATGGACCGCGTTTGTGAGCTTCGCGCCGCTCTTCGAGCGAGATTCGAGAATCTATATAGTCTCTCCGGAATCATCAGGCGGAGATCGAGGGGCTGAAAATGCGCGGGAAACAATTCCTCGATACTGCGCGACTACTCGCTACTCACGGAGCTGACGAGGCTGATTTCAGAAGCGCAGTGAGTCGCGCATACTACGCGTGTTATTGGGAAATAAGGGAAGTGTTGTTCCGTAGCTGCGATCAAGAAGCTAAAAACAAGGCAAGTATCAAGTCCGTAGAAAAAATCGGTCATAAACCGATGCTTGACTATCTAAACAAGTCGAAAGATATATCGATCATCAATTTGTACACCAACATTGACACTTTGCAGCGCGATAGAAATACCGCCGATTACAAAATCAAAGTTACTCCTCTTGAAAAGCAAGATGCTGAGGATTCTATTTTTCTCGCAGCAAGAATTCTGGAATCACTCGACAGAATCCCCGCGAAAAGTATCGGGAGCGCGATGTCTGATTACATAAATGGCGTTTTTAAAGGCTGACCTTTTCTGCCGTCCGTGTTCCGACGGAATTTCGTCCGTGTTACAATCCCGCGAACCTTGAAGCCTGTAGAAGGCTGAAGGAATTTCAGGGAGGCGTCCTGATTCGCCTTCTCCCGGAGGGAGAGAAAATTTCAATCAAAAATCCGACTTCAAAAATCGAAAATGCCTGACCTCAAAATAGCCCCAAGCCTGCTAAGCTGCAACTTCGCGTCTATCGCCAGCGAGATTGCGGACGTCGAGCGATTCGGCGTGGAGCTGCTGCACGTGGACGTGATGGACGGGCATTTCGTACCGAATATTACCATCGGTCCGCCGGTGGTGAAGAGCATCAAGAAAGCCGCGAACACGCCGCTCGACGTGCATCTGATGATTACCGATCCGTGGAAGTATGCCGATCCGTTCATCGACGCGGGTGCGGACATTCTGACGTTCCACATCGAGGCTGTTCCGGAACCGCGGAATTTGTTCGAAAGGATTCGCGCGCGCGGGACGAAGACTGGTATTGTCGTCAGCCCCGATACGAAAGTACAGAAAGTAATGGACTTCGGCGGGGAAGTTGATATGATTCTGATAATGAGTGTGCATCCCGGGTTCGGGGGGCAGAAATTCATTTCGAACGTTTTGAGAAAGGTAGAGGCTTTAAGAGATAGATTCCCCTCTCTCGATATTGAAATCGACGGAGGTATCGGACCCAAAACCGCCGGGGACGCCTTCAAAGCGGGCGCCAACGTGCTTGTCGCGGGTTCCGCTATATTCAGCCAGCCCGACCGGGGAGCGGCGATCGACGCCATTCGAAAAGCCGCGCTCGGAGGCAAATAGAGGCCGGATTCCCGTTTCCGGCGACCACGGAGAGGCCCATGAGGCTGTTTCGAAGAAAGAAAAAAGAGATGAGGAGCGGACTTTGGACTCGCTGCACTTACTGCGAGGCCATGGTTTACACTGCCAAAGTCGACGAGAACTACAAGGTTTGCCCGGAGTGCGATTTCCACTTCACGATCAGCGCCAAGGAGCGGATCGCGCAGCTTTGCGACGAGGGGACGTTCGAGGAGCTCGATTTCAATCTTGCGACGAACGATCCTCTGAAATTCGAAGCGCGCGCGCCGTACATGGACAAGATTCGCGAAAATCAGGAGCGCACAGGGATGCTTGACGCCTGCGTCTACGGACCCTGCGAAATCCGCCGGGTGCCTGTGGTGCTTTGCATCGTGGACGCGACCTTCTTCATGGGGAGTATGGGCAGCGTCGTCGGCGAAAAAATCTGCCGCGCTGCCGAGCTTGCCCGGAAGGAGCGGAAAGCGCTGATCGTCATCAGCGGCTCCGGCGGCGGCGCACGAATGCAGGAAGGCATCGTCAGCCTGATGCAGATGGCGAAGACCAGCTCCGCAATCGCGAGACTGCGCGAGGCTCACGTCCCGTTCATCAGCGTGCTCACGAATCCGACCATGGGCGGCTCTATGGCGAGTTTCGCGGCGCTCGGGGACGTCATCATCGCGGAGCCGAAAGCGCTGCTCGGGTTCACGGGGCCGAAGGTGATCGAACAGACCATCAAGAAGACGCTGCCCGAGGGATTCCAGCGGAGCGAGTTCATGCTTAGCCACGGCCTCGTCGACATGATCGTCAGCCGGAAGGAGATGCGGGAAACGCTCGCGCTGCTCTGTACGTATCTGAACGGCGAGAAACAGTTCCCCGAGTCCGGCGGCGAGGCGAAGAACCGCATCACGACGCGGGTCTACAAGGTCGAAGATCAACTCAGCGCCCAGGGAACCAAATAGCTTCGAGCGCATATTCCTTATGAACCCCGTCAGGGGTGCGACGTTTGTAGACGAGAACCAAACTCCGTGAAATCCCACGGGCAAGATGCCCGTGCCACGTATCCCACCGACGGAAAGTCGGAAACCGGATTCGAACTTTCTGGCATTCGTGATAGTATTAGTATTAGGATAATTGGAAATTGTGGTCCGATAGCGGGGATGAAATGTCAAGTAACTGGAAGAGAACGGGAATCGAGCCGGTGTTCGATTCGAACCTCGGCGCGGGAGAAGCGGTCGTCATCAGGTCGAGTTTCCAGCGCGATGGTGAGATAGTTTCGCTGTTCCACGAGGAAAGCGGAAAACTCATCTGCGCGAGCGTGTTCACCGACGGCCTTAACTTCGTTTATCACCATCTCCGCGCGGAATCCTTCGGCGCGTATCGCGAAAGCAATCCGCTAGCGGTTTTTGCAAACATGGGAACCTGCGGGCGGGTCGAAGTTTCGATATTCCACAAAAAGCGTCTGCGCAAGCTTATTTCGAGTCTTGCCGAACATTTGTCGGTTACTGACCTGAAACGTCTTCTGGTCCTTGCGGATAGCGTAAGGTGCTCGGTCGAACGCGCGAAGTACGAGGAAGTTGCGGGAAAGGTTCTTGAAAACGAGCGAAAGAAAACCAAGCGCGCAATCGTACTCGAAAGCTCCGAACCGAGGTCCGCGATCCTTATCGACGTCGAGGAGGAAAGTTCGCCCGACTACTACGGCGTGAAGGTCACGGTCGGCGGTCCGAAGAAGGCGCTGCCGGTTGAAGAACCGAAATTGGAGGAAGTCCGCGACATAGGCGATCAGCCCGCGCACAACCCAAGCTTTGCGCTCGGAGCGATCGTTCTGAGCGTTTTTGCAGGCGCGCTTGCGACCGCGGCTTTCGGCAATCTGCTCGCTTCTCTCGGAGCCATCGTCGGCTCGCTGTTCCTTTTTGTGATAGTGCGAGACTTCGTCCACGTACGGAAGAACTGACTTCGAATGCCAGGGTCCGAGGCAAAGATTCGATACAAGGTCAAGCAGGGCCTCGCGTTCCAGGAAGTCGGGGGGTCGCTTTTCATCATCGACGCGGAGGATCCGCACAAAAGGCGAATCCACGAACTTAACGACACCGCCGCGCACGCGTTCCGGTCTATTGCGAACTCCTCAGGCGGACTCACCGTCGATGAAGTCGCTCTGGGTCTGCAGAAGGTCTACCGCGTCGATTCTGAAACGGCGAATTCCGACGCGGCGGAACTGCTCCGGACTCTACTCGATCTGACCGTTCTCGTCACGCAATGACGTAAGGGCGCGTACATAAATAAAATGCCGATCTCGCATCACATCTTCGCGTCATTTTCACATCGCGTTCGGTCGTCAAATACTCATCGGAACTATGGCTACGACTCCGTTTTGACTCGCTCACGCAATGCGAACCTGATACAAATCTGAGCGCGATTTTCGGTATTTTATTTATGTACGCGTCCTAAGGACGCGCGTCAAAATAAGTTACCGTATGGTGTGAAGATGTGATGCAGAAACGGTAGTTTATTTGTAACTGTTCACGGGGTAGTTCGCGTTCGTAGTGGCGCCGTAAGGCGTTTCTTTGATCCACCACACCGCGAGAATATGCTCTCACGAGCACACTACTACAGAATCCCGCTATAGACTGCGATCTACCCCGTGAACAGTTACGTTTATTTTGTTCCGAGGCCATAGCATGACGAGTCGTTTCAAAGGGTTCTACAAACTTCCTGCCGGGGAGAGAATCCGCAAACTGCTCGAAAACGTTTCCGTCAGCGAAGCAGGCGCGCTGTTTCTCGAATCCGGAGGCGGACTCGATCTCTCGCTCGCGGACAAGATTTCGGAGAACGTGATCTCCGTCCTTGGACTTCCGCTGTCCGTCGCGCTGAATTTCGTCATCGACTCCCGCGAAGTCCTCGTGCCGATGGCCGTCGAGGAACCTTCGATCGTCGCCGGAGCGTCGAAGGCGGCGCTGATAGTCCGCGCGGCTGGCGGGTTCGTCACGAGAGCGAGCGATCCCGTGATGACCGCGCAGGTGCAGGTCTATGACGTCGCGAACCATAGCGCCGCGAAAGTGGCGCTCGAATCCGCTGAAAACGAAATAGTCTTACTCGCGAACGCCGCGATTCCGTCGATGGTCTCCCGCGGCGGCGGCGCGCGCTCCATCGAAATCCGCGACCTCAAAGAGGGGATGGTCGTCACGCACATTTACGTCGATTGCCGGGACGCGATGGGAGCGAACGTTGCCGACTCCGTGGCGGAAGCCGTCGCGCCGCGGATCGCGCAGATCGCCGGAGGAAAGGTCGGGCTGCGGATTCTTTCGAACCTCCCGCTTAACAGGATGGTGAAGGCGTCCGCAAAGATTCCCGTTAGTGCGTTCAATTCTCCGGAGGTCGCGAAAGGCGTCGCGATGGCGTCGAGATTCGCGGAACTCGACGTCTACCGCGCCGTCACGCACAACAAGGGGATAATGAATGGCATCGACGCGGTCGCGGTCGCGTGCGGCCAGGATTTTCGCAGCATCGAAGCCGCGGCCCACGGATTCGCCGGGATGGGCGAAGGGTATAGACCGCTGTCCAGTTGGCGCATCGAGGATTCGGGCGAAGGCGCGCATCTGGTGGGCGAACTCGAACTCCCGCTCGCAGCCGGCATAGTTGGCGGCTCGACCCAGGCGACCCCCGGCGCGCGGCTTTGCCTGGAGCTTGTCGGCGCGAAGACGTCGCGGGAACTCGCGAGCGTCATCGCCTCTGCCGGACTCGCCGCGAATCTCGCGTCGCTGCTCGCGCTTTCGACCGAAGGAATACAGCGCGGTCATATGCGGCTGCATTCGAGGAAGAAATCGACGCCGGGATAGCTCTGACCGGAAGCGCGCAAGGCGCGACTTGTTGGAACTATCGTAGGCAGGCGACATCGATAATTCGTAGCCGTCAAACGAGACGTTTGACGGCTTTTGCGGACGCGGACGTCCGCGATCCCGGAGCCTCCGATAGTTTTTTAGTAGTAGAACATCGTTACCTGGAAGTCTGAAAGCGTGGGCGTGACCCTCGCGTCGGACGAGCGCAGCATTGGCCGCACGTAGAGCTTGCTCGCGGTGACGGTGGTGACGGTTCGCAGATCGACCTCGTACAGGTTCGTCGATGCGTTCAGCGTGGGAGTCACTCCGATCGAGTTGTTCGGAATCACCGCGTCGGAAATGAGCTGGTTGTTCTGATCGTAGAACTGGTAGAGGATCGTTGCACCCGTCGGCTGGACGACTCCGCCTCCTGTGTTCTGCGTGAGGAAGCCGTAGCTGTGCGCCGTGGTGACGCCGCTTGCGGGCATATTCGCGGCAATATCGATCGCAGGCAGGGAAAGATTTCCCTGATTCACGTAGCCGAACGGTCCGACAATCGCTCCGCCCGACGCGAAAGCCGCGAGACTGTTATTCTGCGATCCTCCGGATGCCGGGGCGAGATCGATATCGAAGCAGCGCGTGCCGACCCCACTCCTTGGGAACACGTTTTGATTGTGTACGGTCGAGTTCGATCCAAGATTGGTGGTGAACCAGATTCCTCCGTTGGTTCCGTCGTCGGTGGCGCAGTAGATCGATTTTCCGGTGGTATCGGACTGATCGAACTCGCACGCTACCGCTGGCAGCGCGGGAAGGTTAGTCGCGACGACGGAAATGTTGGTTCCTCCTCCGGTGATGCTGCCGTTGTGCATCAGTTTGAAGTTGCCCGGATTCGCGGCTTCGTGGAGATAGAGTCCGCGGGTTCCGCCGAAGATGAAAGTATCGCCTGTGGAATCGCTTTCGAGGAAATCGATGCACTTGAAATCCACCGGGCTGGTGCCGGGGATGTTCCACGGCGAATTCTGGTTTATCGGATTGCCGGTCCCGAAGCTCGTGCCGCCATTCTTCGTGATGTAGACGCCGTGCTCGGTTGCGAGTCCGAACGTCTGCGCCGCGGCGTCTGCCTGTAGCCATGCCACGCCTTCCACGTCGTTGTGGGACAGCGAGGGTGTCGATGTGGTATCGCGTCTGGTCCAGCTTCCGCCGACGCCTCCGGTGGTGTAGAACGCGCCCGAACTTGTGCCGACGAGGATGATCTGACCCGACGCGGAACTATCGTGATACTCGACGTCGTACACGAACGGATTGTTGACGCCTGCCAGGCTCGCGTACTGAGTGATCGTGCCGCCGGTCCCGAAGGACGTGATGGTGTACAGACCGACGTCGGTCCCGATAAGAAGCGCGGTCCCGTCGGGCTGGAAGTCCAGCGCTTCGAACTTCGTCGGACCTCCGGTGAAGTCGCTGAACTTAAACTTGACGCTCCATGTGACGCCGCCGTTCACTGTGATGAAGATGACGTTGTCGCTCGGGTTTGGGACACTTGTAAGACCTATCGCGAAGATATTGCCCGTGGTATCGCCATCGTGGATCGCGACCGAGCGGACCTGCTGGCTTTGCTGCGCGAAATCCCATATCGGTTCCGACGGCCATGGCGAAGCGGAAGTGACCGCGGTGTACGACGTGCCGCTGTTGGCGCTCTTGACGATTTTTATCTGCCCCGACCCTGAAACCGGCTCCACCGCGAGCAAGTTGGTTCCGCTTCCGGATGCCTGGAAGAAAGCCGCCGGATGGTGTCTCGTCGTCGTGGATGAGGTGAAAGTCGTTCCTCCGTCGGAGGTGACTGCGACGCCGAATGGAGCGCCTCCGCCTCCGTTGAAGGTCGAAAGGACGAACTTCTGATCGTTCCCCGCGGCCTGGTAGAAGTCGCATTTGAAGAAGTATTTGTTGCTCGATCCGAAAGGCGCGTCCTGAATCGCGTAGGTGTTCGCGCCGCCAAGCATGTCGTTCCTCGTGAACATCACCGCGCCCTGGGAAGGAGACGTTCCGATGGCGTAGAGGTACGTCGAGCCGGAGGTATCCGCCTGGTAGAAGCTGACGTCGTTGCAGGTCTGCGGACCCGCGGCTGGACTTCCGGACTGCGCGGGATAACTGAAATTCGGCGCGCCAGCGATAGCGGTGAACAGACCAGTACACCGCGCGAATCCCGAAACGTCGGTTCCGTAGAGCATCGTGCCGCTCGAAATGTCGGAATCGAGGAAATCTATGCAGCGAACGTTCGGACCGTAGTTGACAGCAGCGACCGCTACCGTCACGCCGCCGTCGTTCGTGACGATGATTCCCTGCGGCGTCGCCGCGGCCCAGATGTCGGGAGCGCTCAGCGTCGCATTCTGATTGAACTTGAAGTCGTTTATCTGATCCGACCAGCTTCCGGGAGGATTCGCAATCGTTGCCGTGGACCAGTGTTTGAAGGTGAGTCCGCCGTCGCGGGTTACGTACACTCCGCCGTCGTACGCGCCGAAGCCGAAGGTGTTTCCCGTCGTGTCGTTTGACCAGAAGTCTGCGCCGGATACGTTCGGCGTCTTGAGGACGCTTCCGTTTTGCCCCGTCGTCCCATCGAGCAGCGAGCTGATGACACGGAACGTAGCTCCGCCGTCCTTTGTAAAGAATAGACCGTTCGTCGTGCAGACGAGGAAGATGTTTCCGGTGGTATCCGCTTCGTGGACGACAACGTCGTTGATGACCAGATGCCGGATGGCTTTTCTGGCGCTGCTTTCGAGAACGACGTTCCCCGGAGTCGATGTGAAGTTGACCGCGGAGCTGTAAGCGCTCGACCAGTGGCTCTGGGACGTGTAGCTAACAGTCGCTTTGACGAAATCCACCTTGAACGTGACGGAATCGACGCTGTTCGTCCAGCCGACGCCGTCCGTCAGCGTGAGTCGTCCGACCCATTGATCCCAGGAAGTCAGGTGGTAGTCGGAAACCGCGGGCACCCAGTTCTGGGTTCCTGGGTCCGTCGAACCCGCGGTGAGAAGGGTCTGACTCGTTGCGAAATTGTCGTCGCTGATTTTCAGTTCCACCGTGACTGTCGTTACGTCCGCGGCGCTGTTCCAAACGAGGTTTCCGCCGGCATTTACGATGAACGTCGTCGCGCCCGCGGTAGCGGGAGTCGTCCACGTCGCTGTCGGCGCGACCGAGTCGACGGTAAACGCCAGCGACACGGCCTGTCCGGTGTTTCCGTACGCGTCCGTCTCGCTGATCCTGACTGTCAAAGTATTCGAGTTCGCGAGGGTTCCGGTGGAGGGGAACGTCCAGTTGAAAGTTCCCGTCGCTCCGCTGATGATGCTGCTCCAGGTTGTTCCGTCGTTGCTCCATTCGAGAAGCGCGCCTGTGGTTCCCGCGTGCGTTTCCGTGGTGTTCCAGGTGATCGTCATCGAGTTTGTGCTGATCGTGGCGTTGTTCCCCTGAAGGACTTCGCCTCCTGCGGGCGCGGTGATCGTGACCGCGGGCGCGAGGGTGTCAAGCCCGAACAGCGGACTTGTGACCGGAGTTCCGAGGGCCGCGCCTTCCTTCGGAGTCACGCGGATTTCGACGTCCGTCGCGTCGACTCCGCCGAGGTCGGTCGCCGCGTCCCATGAAATCTGGACGGTCTGCCCGCTGAAGTATCCGGTGAGCGGAGTCGCGGTTGTGCAAGCGGTATACGACGTCACTCCGCCGCCTTTGAATTCCAGCACGATGTCGATCTGATTCGCGTCCGCGTCCGCGACATCGACGCTTATAGCAACCGCGCTCGCGACGGTAGCGTAGTTCGAGCCGTCCACCGTCACGACGAGATTGCTCGCGGTCGGAAGATTCGGCGTGGCGGGTCCGGAGGTGTTGTCGAGCGCGAACTCCGGACTTTCGCCTATCGAAACCGTCCCGATCTTGTTGTCGGTCGGAACGACGCGCACCTTCAGGTCAGTCGCGACCATGCTCGGGATTTCCGTCAGCGTGTGCCAGGTGACTGTCTTCCCCGTGCCCGGCGCGAGACCCGTCGTGCTTCCCGTGATGCTCTGGATGGAGGTCCAGCCGGTGACTCCACCTCCCGTGTATTGAAGCGTGACGTCGCAGAGGTCGCTGTCTGAGTCCGCGAGGTCGTACGTGATAGTGAGGTCGCCTCGGAACGGCGTCGAATTGCACGTCACTACGACGTTGCTCGTCGAGGGCGGATTGTTAGTCGCCTGCTGGGTCCCGTTCACCAGCGTGAACGGCCCGACCGTCCCCGCGACCGGAACTCCGGACTTTCCGTCGTTGGGCGTGATCTTGATGTAGTAGTTCGACCCGGTCACGCCGGGTTCGTCGACGGACGAATTCCAGGTGATCGTCTTGTTGGAGCCGGGCTGGATCCCGGTGGTCGTGCCCGTGACTGTCGCGACCTGCCAGGTCTGCCACGCGCCGCCTTTGAAATAGACTATGATCGAGCATGTGTCGTTGGCGTTCGAATCCGTGAGCTGGTACGTGAGCAAGATGTCTCCGGTGAGAGTTCCCGTCGGGAGGATGATGCTCGTAACGCTGGGCGGGTTATTGTTGTCGAGGTATGTGAAGCCAGAAACGAGGGCGCCTGAAAGCCCGGAATCGATATTCTGGACCGTGACGTCGACGACTGCGCCGGCGCTGCTCGAAGGGGCGTCGCAGGTGACGGAGGTGTCGTTTACGACGACGACGTTCGTCGCGTCCGTCGCCCCGAACTTCACGGTTACGCCCGATCCGACGTTATCGAAGCCGGTGCCTGTTATCGTAACCGGGATCGCGCCGCCGATGCTTCCCCCGGTTGGCGTGATGCTCGTAACCGTTGGCGGCGTCGCGGTGGCTGTCGTGGCTGTCCCGAGGTAGCTAGTTACGCTCGACGCGTCGGTGTAGGTCGTGTTGTTGTTCGACCCCGCGGCCCAGTTCGTTATCGCGGTGGGAAGATCGGTGTTCAGGAAGGTGTTCGAAAGGTTAAGCGTGTCCGCGGAGTTCACAACGACGGGATTTCCGCTTATGTCCATGCCGTCGAGCACTCCGTCGTCGAGGTCGGTCGCGAGCGCGAGGGCGAGTTCGATCGAATCCGCCGTGTGGTTCGGTCCGGAATAGGTGGTCGCAGCGGATTCGGAAAGTCCCGCGAGGAGGAAGCCGTAATGTAGCGTCGGATCGTTATTCGCAAGCCCTCCCGGGATTGGGCCAGTCATATCGGGCGGAATGTCCGTGACCGGGTTAGTGATCCCGAAAATGTTCGAAACCTGCGTGAGCGAGTTCTGCGCGAGCGCAGTGAGACTCTCCGAGGTGAACACGTCCGCCTTCCCGAGGGCGTGATCCGCAGCGATTGTCGTGAAAGGCGTTACCGCCACAGACGGATAGCCCGCGCTCGGAATATCCGGAAGCAGCAGCTTCAGCACCTTCTGTACCGACTGGTTCGCAATGAGCTGCACCGTGGCGCCGCTGGCTTCCTCGGTGTAGGTTCCGCTCGAAACGACGAGCAGAGTCGGTCCGCGGTACGCCCCGACCGCTATCGTGAACGCTCCCGTCGCGTCCGTCGTCGTCGTCGCGATAGGCGCGCCGTAGAGAATGCTCACGAGGTTGTTGTTGGCGCTGTCGCGGGTGACCATGTACGCGGAAACGTTTCCTGTGTTCACTGGTCCCGCCATCGCGGTTCCGCTTACGTTTACGGACGAGCGGTACTCGAACGCGTTCGAAAGCGACGTGAAGTCCGTTCCGGAAATGACGGTGACGGGATACCCGCCCGCAGCCTGCGCGGGCGTGATCGCCTCGACCTGCGAGGATGAAAGGATCGTGAAACTGGTGGCGTCGAGACCGCCGATCTGGACCTTCAAGGGCAGTTTGAATCCCGCGCCGGAAATTGTGATCTTTGTACCACCTGTATCGATGCCGTAGGACGGATTTACGCTCGCGATCGACGGCGGCGTGTTCGTCGGCTCGCCGAAGATGTATTCGAACGCTAGGGCCGCGGTCGCCTCGGAGCCGTCGCCGCTGTTTCGAACGCGAATGTCGACCTTGCCAGCCGCGGAAACGAGAGGAGATTCCGCCTTTATCAGAATGACGCCCGCGGTCTGCTCGCCGACGTAGATCACTTTCGTTGCGGGCATTGCGCCGAAATAGACTGAAATCGAATCCGTGATTCCGGTGCCGGTGATCGAAACCATCGTCCCGCCGTACACTGGGCCTTGGTTCGGAGATACGTTCGTGATCGTGACGGTTCCGGTTCCACCGCCGCCTCCGCCTCCGCCACCTCCTCCGCCTGTGACTGCTGTCGTCGCGTCGGTTCCGCCTCCGCCGCCGCCAACGCAACCGATCGCGGCGATCACGAGCGCGAGCATCGACACAACCAAACTGGCGAGAGCTTTTATTCGAATGTTCATTTTAGCCTTCACGTCGGTAGCTTCAGCGGGGCTTTGAATGATCTTGACCCCATATTTACACAATAATCTAATTCTATCAAAATGGTCTATACCTACAAGTAAGAAAACGTTCACAAAGGCAATTTAGCTGTGTGAAATTGATCTCTCGGCTGAATCGATCATTTGTTCGCGTTTTCCTTTCCATAGATTATGACTGTTTTGCAATCGATGTTCGAAATTCAAAACCCGAACTAAGGAATCTGCTGCATGTGCAGGGTTCCGTTGTTCGGAGCCGAGTTCGGCTGACCCGGCGCGGGATACCCGATGAATCCGCCCGGGTAGACGAGGGAAAGCGCACCCTGGTGGAAGACTTTGCAGCGACCGCCGCCGCCGTGTCCGCCTCCGAAACCTCCGTTGAGGCTTCCCCAGAAGCTGACGACGCCTGCGATCGTGATGGTTCCGGGAGTTCCCGTGTCGTTGCGGCATTTCAGGTAGACTCCTCCGCCCGCGCCTCCGCCCGAAGAGGCTCCGTAACCTCCCGGGCCGCCCCAGGACGCGAAGACTCCGGTTCCGGACGCTCCGCCTCCGCCTCCGCCCGCGGAGCCTCCTCCTGTAAAGCCGTTCTGGCCGTCGCAGTCGATGATTCCGGTGGCGTTTACGTTTATCCACATCGCGGCTTCGAGTTTGACGCTTCCGCCGCCCGCTCCGCCTGCTCCGCCCGAACCTCCCGCGGTGCCCGCGAAGACGTTCGAGCCTCCGCCGCCTCCGCCTCCTCCGCCTCCGCCGCCTCCGGAGCCGCAGTCGATGTCGTCAGCGGTGATTGTTCCGTAAATCGGTCCTGGAGCTCCCGCGGATGTTCCCGCGCCGCCGCCTCCCGCGATCGGAGCGCCTTTGCCGTCGAGTCCGGGCGAACCGGCGATTCCGAGTCCCGCGCCGGTGCCTTGACCGCCGTAGGAGCCTCCCGCGCCGCCGCCCGCGCCGCCGCCTCCGCCGCCGACTTTAACGTTCGCTCCGGAGCCGAACCAGGTGATGCACCATCCGAACAGGCTGAACGCCTGGCAGGACGACCCCGTTCCGCCCGCGGCGCCTCCGCCTCCCGAGCTTCCGGAGGTTCCCGCGCCCGGACCCGCGCCCGGACCACCGGCAAGTCCGCCGTAACCTCTCGCCTTCGCGCCGCCGGCTGCCCCGCCTGCTCCGCTGAAACCTCCGGAGTAGCCTCTGCCTTTGGCGTCGATGATTCCGTCGACGTCGATGGACCACGCCTGCGCTCCGAAAACCTGAGCGGGCACAGTCTGAAGAATGGCGGTCGACTTGATAATGAAAGCGTCGATATTCTGGTGGAATCCGCCTACGGTAATATTGTTCGTGACGATCCAGTCGTTGCCTCCGTGATCGCCTCCTCCGGTGATGGTCCAGCGCGTGACGGTGTTGTCCACTTTGAACACGGGGGAGGTCCACATCTGCGAGGTGCGGAGTCCTCCGCCGTCGATCGGGGTGATACGCAGCATGACTGTCGTGTTGATTCCTGAGCCGATGTCGGTGTCGCTATCCCAGACGTAAATGTGCTCGACTCCAGGCGCGCGCGCGCTCGAAACTCCGGTCGAGCCGTCGCTCAGCGAATGCTCGGTACAGATCAGCCATGTGGTTCCGCCGTCCGGACTGTACTCCGCCTTCAGGCTGATGAGGTCGCTTTCGATGTCGCTGACGTTGTACCGGACGTTAATATCGTGCGACTTGTAGGGCAGTGTCCAGCGGTTCAGAACCGTAAACGTCAGCGGCTGGTTCGGGAGCACCGAAATGTTCGTCGGCGTAACCGTAACCGCGGCCATCGTTCCGAGCGGGTGGAACTGATCGTATGGCGTGATTCTGAGCGTGCAGCTTTTCGTCGTCGTGTCGTAGCTGACGTCCGGGCCGCTGCCCCAGATATAAGTGTGAAGCACGGCCTGAGGTTGTGTCGCGCCGGCCGCGAGTCCCTGGGTTCCGCTCGAACCCGGGCCCTGCGTCGTCGTGAAGTACGGACCGCCGTTTACACTGACTTCGACGAGGATGTTCACCGGGTCGGTGTCCGCGTCGGTGATCGCCATCTGCACCGGGACGTTGCCCTTAACCGGCTGCGCGAGCGTTATCGCCGCGACGAGCTGCGGACGTATGTTAGGCTGCACGGTGAACGCGTTCGTCTGGTAAGGCGTTCCGCTTCCGTACGCGTCCCCCGGCGTGAACCTGAGGATGATGTTCGACACGGGAGAATCGTTCGGGTCGGTGATGTCCGCCCACGCGTCCCAGACGTACGTGTAGCCGATGCCAGTGCTCGACGTGTTGAGGCCGCTTACTCCACAGGACGCGATGCGCGTCGATTCGGTGGCGGTGGTCCACGTTCCGCCCGCGACGCTGTACTCTACAAGCAGCGCCCCCTGGTCCGCCTCGACGTCCGAAAGCAGGAACTGGAAGCTGACGTCTTTCGTCTGCGTCGATCCCGCGGCGATGCTGGTGGTCATGTTCAGGTTCGGTTTCTGGTTCGGGATGACGGTGAAGCTCGACGACGTCTGCGCGACGAGTCCCGTGCCGTATCCGTCGCTCGGAGTGATTCGAAGGTTGATTCCCGCTTCCTGCCCGCCGAGGGTGCTGCGGATGTCGTTCCAGAAATCCCACTGGAAACTGTACGCGGTTCCGCCGGACGCGGTGGTCAGTCCGGTTACTCCGGTGGTCGCACTTGTATGTAGCGTCGCCGTCTTCCAGCTCGCTCCGCCCGGATCGCCCGGCCAGTTGTATTCGACGAGTACGTTTACGTTATCGAACTCCGAGTCGCTTAGCGTGTAGCTCAGCGTGATTGGATTCGCGCTCTGCGTCGTTCCCGCGAGACCCGCGGCGATCGTAACGACAGGCCATGTATTCGGCTTGACGCTCAGCGTCGTGGTCTGAACCGAAGTCCCGGTCGAGAACGGATCGCTCGCGGTGACCTGGATGACGCAGTTCACGGGATTATTCAGCGGATCGCTCACGTCCTTGAAGCTGTTCCAGAGGTAATTATGGATCGGCGTTCCGGTGGTTGCAAGCCCGCTAGTTCCGCTCGAACCGGTGGAAGCCTCGGTGCAGGTGACGAACGCGCCGCCGCCTACGCTGACCTGCACGATGATGCTGCAATTGTCGGCTTCAGTATCCTGAATCTGTATCGGTACGATGATCTGTCCGTAGAGCGGACTTGTTGCGGTGAGCGAACCCGCGGGATCGATCGTCACCACGGGAGACTGGTTCGGAGTGACGGAAAGCGGAGTCAGGGTGACCGCCGCGCCGGTGTTGTACGCGTCGCTCGGAGTGATGCGCAGCGTAATACCGTTTTCGGTGGTGTTGGTTCCATTTATGATGTCGTAGTCCGACGCCCAGGAGTAGTGGAACGCGGCGGACGCGCCTCCCGTGGTGGTCGCGAGTCCGGAGATGCCGAGGCTTCCGAGAGTGTCTTCCGTCGCGGTCGCAAAGGCTGACATGCCGGAGGTCTTGTACTCGACGAGAATCGCGACGGGGTTGCCTTCCTGGTCGGTGAGGGTGTAGTCGACGCGGATGTTTCCTTTCTGCGTCGCGCCCGTGAGCGCCTGCGCGGCCGTGGTGTACGCAAGCACCGGCGGACGGTTCGGCTGGACCGTGAACGAAGTCGTCGCGACCGCGGTCCCCGTATGGAACGAATCCGACGGAGTGAGTCTAAGCTGCACGGTCGAAACGGGGTTGAAGCCCGGATCGGTGATATTGGCGCTGCTGTCCCAGATGTACGTGTACGAGGTTCCCGCGCCGGGCGCCGCGAGTCCCGTGACGCCGCTAGAGGTTCCGGACGTGTCTTCGGTGCAGGGCGCGAAGGTTACTCCGTCGACGCTCCATTCGACGAGGATGCTCGACGTGTCGGCTTCGGTGTCCGACAGCGTGAACGACACGGGTATCGATCCGACCTGGGTTCCGGTGAACGTGCTCGTGATCGCGGCGACGGGGGTCTTGTTCGCAGTGCAGGGGAACGCGGACGTAAGCACGGGCTGGCCGCTCGCGAGGAAGTCCGACGGAGTTGCGCGGAGCATCACCGCCGCGTCCGCGGGGAGGTCCGGATCGGAATCCCAGATGAACGTGTGCTGCACGCCGGGCTGGACGCTGGACGCAAGGCCGCTCACGCCTCCGGAACCCGGCGCCTCGGTGCAGGTGAAGAACGTCGTGCCTCCGTCGTAGGAGTATTCCCATAGTACGCTTATCTGGTTCGACTCCGCGTCGAGGAGTCTGTAATTGATGGAAATGTCCGCCTTGAAAGTTCCGATGAATTGACTCTGGATGCTCATGCTGGGCGCGTTGTTGACGTTGAACAGCGTGAAGCTCGGACTTAAGACCGATTTACCGGTTCCGTGCTGGTTGCTCGCGGTGACTTCGATCTCGACGCCCATCTGATCGACGCCCGGAATGTCAGCCTGCGAATTCCAGACGAACGTGTGGGGAGTCCCGCCGGGCCAGCTCGTCGCGAGCCCGGAGATTCCGTTGCTTGCGCCGCTCGCGGACTCGGTGCAGATCGCGAATGCGCCGCCATTGACGCGATATCTGAAACTGACGTTCGACGCATCGCTTTCGTAATCGACGATGCGGTAGTTTATCGAAATGTTGCCGCCGTAGTTGCCCGTGCTGAAGTTGGTGTCGAGCTTGATTTCAGGCTTCTTGTTCGTGAGGTTGTCGACCTCGAACGGGCCGACGTTGCTCGCGATTCCGTTCTGCCCGTCATTCGGCGTTATCTTGAAATACACCGACTGGCTGCGCGTCCCCGCCATATCGACTAGCGTGTCCCAAACGAAGGTGTACTGCACGCCCGAGTTCGACGTCGCGAGATTCGTCGTGCCCGAGGAAAGCGTCCCCGTGGGCGACGTGACGACCATTTCCGTCGCGGGAAGGAATGAGCCTCCATCGAGGGAATATTCCGCGATGACGCTCGAAACATCCTGCTCGGAATCGAGGATCGTGTACGTGAACGTCACCGCGTCGAACTGAAGCCCGAGCGGCTGGTTAAGCACCACGGTCGGCGGAACGTTCGACACTCCGCCCGATCCAGCAGCGCCGGGAGGAAGCGCGCCCATCACCGGCGGAGGCGCGACTCCGGGAGGAACTCCAAGCGCGGAGTTGTCGAGGGCGAACGTCGCCGTCATCCCGGGAATACCATCGATTGTGCCGTCGTTCGGCGTGAGTCGCAACTGGTAGTCGCTCCCCATGGTGTAAGGCTCGTTGCCCGCGGAATTCCAGACGATGGTTCTCGTCGTTCCGGCGCTGAACCCCGTGGACGCGCCCTTGACTATCGCGGGAGTCCAGACGGCGCCCGCGGTGCCGCCGCGGTACTCGAGATAGACCGAGCAGGTGTCGTTCTCGGCGTCGGTGAGGTCGAAGGTCGCGATGACTTCGCCGCTCTGACTACCGTTTATCGCGTACACCGCGATCGACGGCGGCGTGTCCGTGCAATCGACGATCTGATACACGCTGAACTGCGAAAGCGATACCGTGATCGAATTCGCCACAAGATCGTGATGGGTGATCGTCGCATAGCTGGGCGCGCCCGTCATCGGATCGAGCGTGATGACTTTCAGGTTGTCGCGATTCGGAACGCCCGCGTCGATAAGATCCTTGTCCGAGTAATAGATCGTCAGTTCCGAGCCGGGCGTTAGCTGCGTGTTGATCGGTTCGATTAGCAATGGCCTCGAAACGCCCGTCGTCCGGGGCGGCAGCGTGAACGGCACCGAGGATAGTCCGATAGAGCAGTAAGTGTCCTGCGGAAGCGAATTCGGAATGACGTCGATGCGCGACTTCGCGAGGAATTCCGCGCCAGCGGGCACTTCGAGCGTGCCTCCTGGGATTTTGTAAATCCAGCCCGACGTCAGCGATCCGGGCGCGATAGTCACTGGCGCCGCGGGCGGCTGGTTGAAAGTCCCGTCCTCGGCGACGGGGATCCTCTGGGTTATAACGAGGTCCTCTTGAAGCGCAGGTTCGCATGCCCCCAGCAGGAACGTGCAGGCGAACGCGATCGCCACGACTATCCGGGAATAAACAGCGGACATCTGAATCTCCTTACCTGTTTGCGCCGAATGGATCGAAGTTACCATGGTCTAACCTTTATCTACCCGAATTCAGGTTGCAAAGAACATAATGCAACATGTCATCGGAAATGATGTTACCAGTGATCGATTTTGATGGGCGGTAAAATGCGCCGTTACACTTGTGCGCAAAAATAGTACCAAGACCGGGTTTCCAGTAAAACACATTACCGTCTCGTTTGCACAAAAATTTTTGAATAGGACTTTAGGCAGTAGTTAGTTGTTAAATAATGACATTACATTATTTTCGTACCGTCTACGAATTATTTGTAATATAGCCGGCTCGTCGGCGCCATTTTGCCGATCAAACGAACCCGTTCTCTTCGCGGGACGACGATCCGCGGATTTGCGGAGGATAGTGATCCTTCGCGAAAATATACGCGCAATTAGACTCGCGGCATGGTCCACGCTGGATTACTCGAAAACGAGCCGTTCGATATAGCGCGAAAGACGCTCGGCGTCGTTGAGTGCGTTATAGGCCTTAAGCCCGAGCGAGTCCTGGATGAAGTTCACGCCGACTTCGTTGTCGGTGACGGGGCCTGAGACGCAGTCGATTTCCGTGTTCAGTTCCTTCAGGAAGTGCTTGGCGCCGTAGGCTCCTACGAAATCGTTCGCACAGAGAACGTGGGCCTTTACGTGTCCCCAGAACTGCCTGTCCTCGAAGATGCGCGATACGCCGTAGCTTCCGATAATGCCGTCGCCGAGTTCGATGACGATCGCGTCGGGTTTCGATTTCGCAAGCTCGTTTACGATACCGCGCGCGACCGGGAGAATGTCTTTTACCTCCGCGGTGGACGGAAGTCCGCAATCGAGGAAGCTCAGCGAGCGAATCGCGCCGTAGTCAAGCATATCCACGAGGTCCCTTGTCGCGGCGACTCCTGTGGTTTTAGCGCCCGCGATCTTAAACCTGCGCTGGTTCAGTTTCGCGATGATTTCGCACGCGGCGCGGGTCTTTCCGGCGTTCATGCACGTCCCCGAAATCACTATCAGTGGAGCGTCGCACTCTACCCTGTCCGCCACAGGAATCGCGCCTTCCCTGATGTTCAGCGGCGTCCCGTCCGGGTGAACCACCATCCCGAGAACCTGCACCGACAGAGGCGGGCCGATGTCGCGGTGAGCGCTGGTCGCTTTCCCGATGACTCCGCCCAGGTTGAGTACGTTCAGCTTGTCCCCGGCCATAATCGACTTCGGGACGCTTCCGACGTAACCCTTCAGCGCGCGGCGTTCTCCAAGAGTGCCCGCGATGACGTCGCCCTTCAAAATCTTGGCGTTGCGGCCGCTCGCGAGTTCGATCGTGTTGTAGACGCTTTTTTCCTCGAGCGCCTCGACGACGACCACGATTCCGGATTCCGCGATGACTTCACTATCGATGAGTACGTTGTCGCGATCGGTGATAAGACCGCGTGTGCAGCTAGCGATTTTCTGGACTGAAACGAGTTTTGCCATTGAAGGAACAAAAAATGAAACTCAGAAATTACTACTGGGGACATCTATGAATTAAATGTAATATTTTTAGCATAACGCTAATCCAACAACAAGCCTATGACAAAACATTACATTTAATTCGTAGACGTCCCCGTGATTCGCAGACTTCCGGCAATCAGCGCTTCGACCCTGTTTCGTCGGGAGCGATCCAGAGACGGAGCGTGCCCTTGACCTCGCGATGAAGCTTGATCGGGATTTCGAAACTTCCAAGCTCCTTGATCGGCTCCTTGATGATGATCGTGCGGATGTCGAGCTCGATTCCCTCCGCCTTGAACGCGTCATGAATCTGCTTTGGCGTGATCGCGCCGTAGAGATGTCCTTCCGGAGTAGCCTGGGCGGAAATGGTGACGGAAATGCTTGCGAGTTTGTTCGCAAGCTCCTCAGCGTGGATCTTTCTTTCAATTTCCCGCTGAACGTAGCGCTTGTGCTCGAGGTCGAGGCGCTTTTTGTTCGCTTCACTTACAGGAAGCGCTAAACCGCGCGGAAGAAGGAAATTGCGCGCGTAGCCATCCTTGACGTGGACGACGTCGCCGCGGGTGCCGAGTTTATCGATGCTTTCAGACAATAGTACTTCCACGATTCACCTTCCTTTTACTCTGCGACGTAGGGCAGGAGCGCGAGAAACCTTGCGTACTTCACGGCGCGCTTGGTATCCCTCTGAGACTTCGCGCTGAGGCCTGTCCTCTTTGCGCCCATAATCCTCATTTCGCTGCTACACAGCTTTTGCAGCAGATCGACGTCCTTGTAGTCCACCTCGATGGTCTTGTTCGTCTTGATGCGTTTGATCTGTTTTTTCTTACGTCTCTTTTGCGGTTTCTGGAACCTCATATTCACCTCAATGAAAAATTAAGGAGGCTGAAATTAATAAGTTGTACAAAATCGCGCTCAGATTTACGCCAGGTTCGTTTTGCACGAAGAAGCCAAACCGGAGTCGTAGCTGTAGTTCCGTCGAGGATTTGGCGACTGAGTGCGAAGCGAAGATGGTGTGAAGATGAAATGCGAGATGAATAACTTATTATTTTCAGCCTCCTAACTACTAAAATGCCAGGTTTTCGTCCTCGCCAAGGTAATCGGCAGGATCGATGTTTTCTTTATCTGGCGCGAAACCGCCCTGGTTTCCTGGTTGTGGGGGTTGCCTTCGCTGGGCGGGGGCGCCCTGCGGTCCTTGATTTCCCCAACCACCACCGGAACTGCCGCCGCTGGGAGCGCTGCCGCCGTTGGGGGCGCTGCCGCCGAAGCCGCCTCCCTGATTTCCGCCGGCGTCGTAGTTGTCGCCAAAATTGTTCTGATAGCCGGTTTGCTGATAATCGCCGTAACTATCGTTCGAGCCGCTGCCCTGATATGAATCCTTGCGTCCGGACTGTCCCGGCTCCCGCGGTCCGAGGAACTGCACGGTATTTGCGACGACGCTGATCTTCGAGCGCTTCTGCCCGGTGTCGCGATCCTCGAACCGATACTGCTCCAAACGGCCTTCCACGAGGGCGCTCCGTCCTTTTTTGAGGTAATCGCCGCAGGTTTTCGCGAGGTTTCCGAAGGTAGTTATGTCGATAAACGCGGTTTTCTCCTGACGGCCTCCGTTGGGGTCGTTCCAGTATTCGTTCACTGCGATTGTAAACCTGGTGATGGTTGTCCCGCCGGGGGTGAAGTTCACTTCCGGATCGCGCGTCAAATTGCCGGCGAGAATGACTTTGTTGAAGTTGACCATGTCGGGTCTCCAGTGAAATACAGGCGTGGGATTTTAACAGCCTGTAAACGCCTAATAAAACGGTATTCCATGTTTTCTGAAATTTCCAGTGGAGGCATTGTAACAGGGTTCCGGACGGAAAAAAGAAAATAGTAGGCGATGGCTAGGGAGCAGGGAGCAGGGAGCAGGGAGCAGGGAGTAGGGAGCAGGGAGCAGGGAGCAGGGAGTAGGGAGCAGGGAGTAGGGAGTAGGGAGTAGGGAGC
>JANLHZ010000289.1 GCA_024653775.1 Planctomycetota bacterium
CAAAAAGTAAACAATCTGCGTAGCAGATCGAGGACCGAATTTTCTTTGACCCGCTAACGCGGCTCAATCCAATTTGCGAAAGAAATCGTACGTCATCTCCTTACTGACGGTGGTGCGGTTGCCGAGGCTGTCGAAATTATACAACAATTTGCAAGTAATTCAACAAATAAAGAAGTACACGTCCCCAATCCTTGATACTGCGTTTTTCACAAAAATCAGAGTTAAAAGATGCAGCATCCCAAATACTCTATCTTTTTTCTTTCCAAAACTCTTTTGGAAAGAGAACTTGATCGGGTGTGATCCCCATCTCTCTTAGATGTGCTACATTCATTCGTCTATAGCCATCCTTCCTAAAACCGTCAATAGTCTTTTTTCTCAAATGCGCTCCCACTCTATGCTGCGGAATGACCTTGCAATTTCGAAAAATAATGTCCAGTCTTCCACCGCCTCCAACATCAGAAGCCAACGTCGCCCTGTGATGGATAAGCTCTTTTTTGCCGTGATCCAGTTGATCCTTCAACCTTGATCGAATTGCCACCCCGCTCTGGTAGTCGTTAAACCATCCTTTACTTTGCTTTAGCGAAAAATAACGCACATCCTCGAACCTGCATGAAAATAAGAAGGCCCTCTCAATGTCCTCCCGATTTTTTGAACTGGGATCGATAGACAATTCGTGAGAAAAGTAATTTATTCCATGAACATTTTCAAAATTCGCTACTACTGCATTACGTTCGATATTAAAAGTGATTCTGCTATCATTAAATACGTCCCATAATAGGAAATAGTCCAAGTAATCGTAGTAAGCCTTGCTGTTATTAACCTCCAAATACGACATTACCTCGCCATAGTCGACGGGTCTTCCATGTACAAGGTCTTCGTAGCGACTGTAAATCATAGTCGTCATGTTTTACTCACCTCCCTTACCAGCATTTTCCATTGCCACACCAATACCGTTACTACAATAGTCCAGTGTATAATGACATCTGGAATGTCATGGCTGATAAAGAAATCTCCTGTCCTAGCGAACGCACTAAGGCAAAGTATCAATCTTAGAAAGTTTATAAAGCAGAGAGTAAGCCAAAATAAAACAATGCGCAGTATTGCCTTTGAAACTGAATACGACGGAAGAATCGTGAAGTAGCCAAGCGCTAAAAAGAGATTAATATAAGTGCAGTCTTTCGTTATTAATACCGCATCACCGCCTATTATAATCAAGTTTCCATCTCTCGCTAAGTCGCTCCATTGGAAATTTAAAGCATATGAGATTGTCATGGACCAGATATTCCTGTAGTATTCGAACTGGACAAGATCAGAATAGTATAATATGAGTATTACCGCGGTTATGCTGCATTTTCTAAAGAAGATGCCTAAAGCGTTTTTGTGATACAGATGACGTACGATTTCTTTCGCGCTTTCAGCCCTCCGGAACTGGCTGATGGAATCGAGTGGAATACGCTGGAACTCGCGCGTAGCGACAGCGTCGACGAGAAACTGCATGAACGTCGGAGCGACCTAAGGTTCAGCGTTATGAGTTCGGAACGCGAAGTAGAAATCGTGCTCATCTGCGAACACAAAAGTTACCACGATGACGAAATCGGTTTTGAGATGATCGAGTACACAAAGGCAACGTGGAAGGATCAGAAAGCCGCGGGAAAAGAACGCACGGAAGTCATCTTCTTCGTTCTGTACCATGGGGAAAAGCGGTGGACTCTTGGAGACGATCTCCTCGATATGGTCGGAGTCCGCAAAAAGAAGTTCCCAGGTTACTCGCTGAACGGAAGGTGCGTTCCAATCGACGTGCCTAGGCTTGACGAAAAAGATATCCGCGGTTCGGCTGACGTGCAGGCGTTCCTCCATCTCTTGCGCGGAAGAATATCCCGAAGTAACATGAAAGGCGTTGAGAAAGCCGTGGAGCTGTGGAAGGAAGTGAAGCACAAGATGGTTGTTCAGGCGGGGATATCGTACATAAGCGCCGCGTCGGACCTGACAAAAGAAGACGTAATCGAAGTTATGGAGAGAAAAGCGATGAAAAACGGCAAAAAACTTGTGATGACTCCGTGGGAAAAGGAGGCCGTGGAGAACTACTCGAAAGGTCTCGATGAAGGATTTACTCGAGGGATCGAACAAGGGATCGAACAAGGAAAAATGGAAGGTCTTTTCGAGGGAATCGAAGACACGCTCGAAATCAAATTCGGCGAGGCTGGATTGAAGTGTATGAAAAGCGTGCGGAGGCTGAGGGATTTAAATAAGGTCGAGAAGGTTCGGATATTCATCAAGAAAGCGAAAGACATAAAAGAAGTCAAAACTTTCGTTTCGAAAATCTGAGTGGAATTCGTTCACGGATCCGGAATGAAGAAGAACTTTGCAATCACTGGAGTCGCGGGATACATCGCGCCGCGGCATCTGAAGGCGATCAAGGACACGGGGAACGACCTCGTCTGCGCGCTCGATCCCCATGATTCCGTCGGCGTCATCGACTCGCATTTCCCGGACGCGTCGTATTTCCGCGAGTTCGAGCGCTTCGATCGCTACGTCTCGAAGCTCGCTTACGAGAAGGCGGGAATGCAGATCGATTACGTCACGATATGTTCGCCGAATTACCTCCACGATTCGCACATTCGTTTTGCGCTGCGGGTCGGAGCTCACGCGATATGCGAGAAGCCACTGGTGCTGAACCCATGGAACTGCGAATCGCTCATCGACGACGAAAAGCGCTTCGACCGACGGATTTACACGGTCTTGCAACTTCGCGTTCATCCGAGAGTGATCGAACTGCGCGAAAAAATCCTCGCGGCGCCGAAAGACAAAAAGTGGGACGTCGAACTCACGTACATCACGCCGCGGGGGAAGTGGTATCATTTTTCGTGGAAGGGAAACGCGTCCGAGTCCGGCGGGCTCGCGACGAACATCGGAATCCACTTTTTCGACCTCCTCGTCTGGCTCTTCGGTCCGGTGAAAAGCAGCGAGCTACATCACGCAGATGACGTTCGCTGCTCGGGCGTGCTCGAGCTGGAGCGTGCGCGCTGCCCGTGGTTCCTTTCGATAAGCAGGGACGATCTCGAAACGCTGAAGAAACAGGACGGCGCGACTCTCCGCTGCCTCACGATCGAAGACGAGACCATCGACTTCAGCACGGGATTCGCGGACCTGCACACGAAAGTGTACGAGGATGTCCTTTCAGGAAAAGGATATGGCGTGAAGGACGCGCAGCCTTCGATCCAGATCGTTCACGACCTGCGCCACCTAACTCCCGGAGGACTTTGCAGCGAATCGCATCCAGCGGCAAAGACGATTTTGCGGGGCTGAAAGTCGTTCTCTACCGGGCCATTAAAACTTTACGCTTCGTTTTCTTTTAGGCGCTATTCACCGCAATCCAGTGCCAATTTTAGCACCTAACGTATTTATTTCAGAAGATACGATCGGTGTCATTATACGGTAAAGCAAATTCGTGCGCTCGGATGGTAAAATCGTTCACCATCTTAAACGCCGGTACAGGCTGGACAGAGTGGATTCCGGGCCGCAGAATAACGACATAACAAACAAGCAAAAGTCCTTTGATTTCAGGGCGAAACGGCTCATGGAGACGTTATCGACATAGATAAATCGCATCACAATCAGGAATTCCAGATAAATCAACTCCAACTGAGAAAGGAGACGCCGAGCAAAGGGTCAACACCGGGAAATAAGTAATTTTCATTTTTCGATAAATTGAAAGGTTTTCAAAAATGGCAGACGAAACGAAAAACAGAAAAGACGAATCTCAGCAGGGTAAAAAGAAACTGAAGCCGAAGCTCGACAGGCTCGAGGAGCGCGTAGCTCCCGGAATGATGGGCGGAATGGTCGCGGACGGAAGCATGATGGACGCGGACGCAACTATGGACGCGGACGACACCGGCGGGACCGGCGACGCGGTAGACACCAGCGCGGACAGCTTCGACAACACCGATCCGCTCGGCGGAGGCGATACAACGGGAGGCACAGACTTCTCCGACGACCCCGCTGGCGGAGACCAGTTCGGAAGCGATCTCGACTCCGGAGGCGACGCGGCGTCAACGTCATTCGACGAAGCAGGACCGGCGGAAACCGTCGGCGAGCCGGGTCCGGGAACTTATGACAACGGCGACGGCTCCACCACCACCATCGGAGACGACGGCACCGCGACGACGACCTACGAAAGCGAAACCGGGTCGTTTACAAGTACGACTTCTCCGGATGGCACGATTTCCGAGAGCTGGCAGGGAACGGACGGCGCGTCGGGTTCGTCCACGTTCAACACGGACGGCTCGGGCGCCACGTCGTTCGCGAGTGCGGACGGCGGAACCAGCAGCTCCACGTGGGACGCGGACGGCAACGGATCGTCCAGCTATTCGAATGCGGACGGTTCGTCCGGAACCTCGAACTGGACCGCGGACGGCAGCTACGAATCATCGTTCGCCGACGCGGATGGCGGCACCAACGAGTATAATTCGGACGCGGACGGCAACGTCAATAATACCTACACTGACGAAGCCGGCGCGACCAACGTCACGAATGCCGCGGACGACGGCGGGATGACGAACACCTTCACGGACGCGGACGGCGCTTCCACCTCGCACACGATGGACGCTGACGGCAATCAGACGATGGAATACCAGGGCGCGGACGGAAGCACCTATGCCACGCAGATCGACGGGGACGGAAACGCGATCCAGGGCCAGGTGGACGCAGACGGGAACGTCACGGAATTCCCGGATAGCACCGACGTGCAGAACTTCGATGACGGCACCGTCAGCGAGACGTGGGAGAATCCGGACGGAAGTTCGGGATATTCCGACACCTATGACGACGGAAGTTTTCACAGCCATTATGACAATCCGGACGGTTCGTCGCTGGACGAATTCCAGTCTGACGATGGAAGCTCTGGCACGTCGGTCGTGAATCCGGACGGCTCTTACCACGAACACTTCGACGACGGCACGGGAGACACCACGGATTCGTGGGTCAACGGAGATGGTTCCGGAGGCGAATCCGCAACGTATACAGACGCGGAAGGAGGCGAGATAGGCGGACACGACGAGACCTGGAACTCCGACGGCTCCTACTCGACGAGCGACTGGAGCGACGACGGATCGACGTATAGCGAAACCGTCAACGCGGACGGA
Source organism: Planctomycetota bacterium (assembly GCA_024653775.1). GTDB lineage: Bacteria > Planctomycetota > UBA8742 > JACQVU01 > JANLHZ01 > JANLHZ01. The sequence continues at coordinate 5,142 of JANLHZ010000289.1, forward strand.
AGTACCGCTGCCTGGGGAACCGACGCAGAAGGAGGCAGCTTCAGCGAAGGCCTGAACCCGGACGGCTCGTCCTACAGTTCATCGTTCGAAGCGGACGGAAGCGGCTCGTCGGAATGGACGAACGCTGATGGCTCCCAGGGTTCCCAGTGGTACGACGCCGAAGGAAACGGCGGGATCAGTCAGACGGACGCGGACGGCAACTCCTGGGGAGAGTCTACCTCTCCGGACGGGACCAGCACCTGGAGCTGCAACACCGACGGAAGCTACCACAGCGAGTGGAACGGAGCCGACGGAAGCGTCAGCCAGTACGGGATGGACGCGGACGGCAACACCTACTCGAGCTGGTCGGACGCGGACGGAAACTCCGGCTCGTACACCCAGAACGCCGACGGCGGCTCCCACAGCGAATATTATGGCGCCGAGGGAACCTCCGGAAGTTACGACGTCGCGCCCGACGGAACCACGACCGACGTCACGAATAACCCGGACGGATCGAGCGCGGCGAATACCGTTCATCCGGACGGCACGTCGTCCTCGACGTGGACGAACGCCGACGGCGGGACGTCGACCAACGTTTCGAACGCGGACGGCTCCAGCACGTCCACGTGGACGAACGCGGACGGTTCGGGCGGCACGACCAGCGTCAACCCCGACGGCACAGTACACACCGAAACAGTCGATGCGAACGGAAACACCGTCGACAGCTTCGATTCGAACGACGGAAGCCACGGCGCCACCACGACGCATCCGGACGGCACCGTCGAGAACCAGTGGAGCAGCGCCGACGGCTCTGGCGGTTCGAGCGCGACGTATTCGGACGGTTCTTCCGTGACGACCACCTGGGGTCCAGACGGGACGTTTAGCGAGAGCACGTTCGAGGCCGACGGTTCGAGCCACACCGAGAACGTCAATCCCGACGGCTCGTACCACAGCTATGATTACAGCGCGGACACCGGAGCGAGCGCGGATTCCTGGGTGAATTCCGACGGCTCGTCCGGGGACACGACGAGTCATCCGGACGGCTCCGTGGAAAGCTCCTGGGTGAATCCGGACGGCTCCGGAGGCACGAGTTTCACCGACGCGGAAGGAAACTCCGGAAACTCCTGGTCCAACGCGGACGGCTCCGGAGGGAACAGCTACTCCACCGCGGACGGATGGTCCTCGAACGAGTGCTGGGATTCCGAGGGATCGTATTCGTACAGCTCGGAAGGTCCGGGTGGAGAAGTCTACAGCGGCTTCAATGACGCGGACGGAGGTTCCGGAGGAAACTGGACCGACGGCCAGGGCAATTCCGGACAGATGAGCACCGACGCGGACGGAAACTCCTACTCGAGCTGGAACCAGGCAGACGGAAGCTACGGGTCGAGCGCGTACAACGCGGACGGCTCGTACAACACCGTCTATCAGGACGCAGACGGGAACTACAGCGAGTCGGGCGGCGCTCCGGACGGTTCGAACTGGTCGAGCAGCGTTAGCGCAGACGGAAGCTCGGCGTATTCCAGCACCGACGCCTACGGCAACACCTATAGCGCGAATTATGGCGCCGACGGCTCCGGCAGCGGTTTCAGCCAGAGCGCCGACGGATCGAGTTCCTCGTGGAGCTATGGCGCCGACGGCCACAGCACGAACGACTGGACGAACGCTGACGGCACTTCCGGCCATTCCGAGTCGAATCCGGACGGAAGCGGAAGCGTCGGCGAGACCTACCCCGACGGTTCGACCCACGTGCAGACGTGGAACGCGGACGGCTCGGGTTCCGAGACTTCTATCGGCACGGACGGTTCGTCCAGCACGACCACTTGGAACACGGATGGAAACGTCGATCAGCACTTCGACAACGCGAACGGCGATCACGTCACCGAAACCACCCACCTGGACGGCACCGTCGAAACCGGATGGAACAATCCGGACGGCTCCGCGGGCGGCAGCGCCACGTACGAAGGCGGCGCCACCGAGACCTGGAGCGAGTCTCCCGACGGCACGATGAACGAAGCCTGGAGCGATCCGGACGGAAGCTCCGGTAGCGAAGTCGTCAATCCCGACGGCTCATTCAACAATCACTACGAGGGCGCGGACGGCTCCGTAAACGACACCTGGAGCAGCGCCGACGGATCGAGCGGTTCGAGTTGGTCGGACGCGGACGGAAACTCCGGCGGATCCTGGGATTCCGCGGAAGGTTCAGGCGGGACGTACTATCAGAGCGCCGACGGCTCGGGAGGAAACGACTGGTATAGTTCAGACGGTTCCAGCGGTTCGAGCCACTACAATGCCGACGGTTCGAACTGGGGTTACAACTCCGGCGCGGACGGAAGCCACAACGAGTGGAACTCCGACGCGGAAGGGAACTACAACAGTTCATACTCGGATGCCGCGGGCAACTACGGATCGAGTTGGGGCAGCGCAGACGGCTCCTGGGGCAGCGACTCGGGGGACGCAGCGGGCAACACCTACGGCGAGTATCAGAGCGCGGACGGGTCCAGCGGATCGTGGAGCTACGGCGCCGACGGGTCCAGCCAGAGCGTTTACAATGGCGCGGACGGCTCCTATGGAGAGTACCACTCCTCGCCGGACGGCTCCGGCGGAGGCGCGTGGTCGAACCCCGACGGCTCCAGCGGCCATAACGAGTATGGCGCAGACGGCTCCGGCTCCGGAGGCTATCAGAACGCCGACGGTTCGGGAGGCAACTACAGCCAGTCCCCGGACGGCGCAAGTCACTACGAGCAATGGGGCAGCGACGGAAGCTATAGCTCGAACAGCTACGATTCCGAAGGCTCCTCATCGAACTACTATTCCAATCCGGATGGAAGCTTCGGGAACAACGTCACGAACGCCGACGGCTCCGGACATTACGAGTACGGAAACCCGGACGGCTCCGGCGGATGGACCGACGTCGGGAACGACGGCGGTTCGTACAGCCACACCCACGACACTGCGGGCAACGTGACGGATTCCTGGAACAACGCCGACGGGTCGAACGGAACGAGCACGTCGAATGCCGACGGAGGGACCAGCAGCACCTGGAACAATCCCGACGGAAGCGCGGGAAGCTCTGTGCAGAATCCCGACGGATCGGGGGAGTTCCACCAGACGAATCCCGACGGCTCGCACTCGGACAACGTTTATAATGCCGACGGCTCCGGTAACGCCAGCAACACGTATCCCGACGGTTCCACAAGCGCGCAAAGCTGGGACGGTCAGGGCGGAATGAACGAGACGTACACGAACGCCGACGGCTCGTGGAGCGCGCACTCCGCGGACGGGCAGGGCAACGTAAGCGACTCGTACAGCAGTCCGGACGGAAGCTACGGTTCTTCGAACTATAACGCCGACGGATCGGGAAGCTACAGCCAGACGAACGCGGACGGGTCGGGCGGATATAGTTCGTGGGACGACGCCGGCAACGGCTACAACTCCTGGACTAACGCCGACGGTTCGACGTATGCTTCGGGCACGTCCGCCGACGGTTCGTCCTGGAGCAACTGGACCGGTTCGGACGGTAGCGCCGGAGGAAACTACTCCGACGCGGAAGGTAACTACAACAACTGGTCGCAGGCCGCGGACGGCTCGTCCTACGGAGAGTTCCAGAGCGCGGACGGATCGTCCGGTTCGTACAGCGCTAACGCGGACGGAAGCTACCACAACGTCTACAATGGCGCCGATGGCTCGTATAGCGAGTCCGGAAGCGACGATTACGGGCAGTGGAGCAACGACGTTCGTCCGGACGGGTCCAGCTACTCGAACTGGTCCGGAGCCGACGGAAGTCACTCGGAAAGCTGGACCGATGCGCAAGGTAACAGCGGGTCGAGCTATTCCGGCGAGTGGGGTTCCGGATCGAGTTACTCGAACGCGGACGGTTCGGGGGGCGGCTCCTACCAGAGTGCCGACGGCACCTATAGCTCGTACAGCTATAACGCCGACGGCTCGGGCAACTGGAGCGACACGGGTGCAGGTGGCGTCGCGACCTCCGGCTACTATGGCGCGGACGGCTCCTACGGCTCGACCACGGTCAATCCCGACGGCTCGACCTACAGCGAGTGGTCGGACGCGGAAGGCAACTGGAATTCGTCCTGGACGAATCCGGATCAGGTCAGCGCGGGCGATCCCGTGCAGAACCCGGACGGAGGAACCACGGTTACGCAGACGAATCCGGACGGTTCGACTGTCGGCACCACGACGAACCCGGACGGCAGCGTGAATAACACTGTCACGAATCCGGACGGTTCCATCGCGAACACGAACGTCGACGCCGACGGAAACGTTCACCACGAAGCCAATCTTAACGGCGAAGAAGGTCCGAACGAGGGCGCAGCGGTCGACGTGAACGCCGACGGCTCGCACGCCGAGAGCACCACCAACGAGTGGGGAGACACAACCTCGACTACGACCGACGCCGACGGAAACGTCAGCACGACTACTACCTACGACGACGGCTCGACTTCCACGTACACTCAGGGCGCCGACGGTTCGAGCAGCGGAAGTTACACCGGATCGGACGGAAGTACGAACCAGTGGACGAATAACGCCGACGGCTCGGGAAGTTCGACCGACAGCGGTCCGTGGGGTTCAAGCTCGAGCACCTGGAACGCCGACGGCTCGGGCGAGGGAAGCTACCAGAATGCCGACGGGTCCTCGGGATCGTGGACCTCGAACGCGGACGGAAGCTACACCCAGACTACGTTTGGCGCCGACGGTAGCGTCAGCACGTACACCTCGAACGCGGACGGCACCTGGGAAAGCTCGGCGACCGACCCGGCGAACACCGGAGCGAGCGTCGATTCCGAAGGCAATTACACCGAGACTCCGCCGCCCGCGGATCCGGGCGACGTCCCGCCGCCTCATCCGGAAGGGTACGTCAACGAGGTCATTTCGCCGCTCTTCGAGGGCGCGGAGACCGGCGCGAATGGCGAACCCGCGTGGGGTCTCGACTACAGCGCCGACAATCCGGGCGCGAGCACCTGGACGCTCCCGATCGGCGCGGATCAGGTCAATCTCGAGGACGGATCGTTCACGATCCCCGCGAGCATGTGCGGAGACGCGGGCGACTGGCTGCCTCCGGAGATCACCGACAACGGCGACGGCACCTACACCGTCAACTCCTGGCCGATCTCGAATATGGAAGTCAACGCCAACGGTACGGTTACGCTCACCGTCGATATCGGACCGATGCCGGGCGAGGCTCCCCCGCCACCGGCTCCGTAATCTTGATTTTGACACGACACCTTAGTAAGGGCGGGTTCATACCCGCCCTTTTTTCTTATAGGTGTTCGCCTAATTTCTCTATTATGAACACCGAACGGTCACTTTCGTCAAAGCGTCCAAAAAGCCTTTTAGCGTCTCCGTCCGCCCAGGCGTCCATCTCGTACGTGCAACCATTGACAGGTTTTCCTTTCAATTGCTTGAAGTCTAATCTTTTGGGGCAATTTCTGCGATCGCTTTCCAGATAGACCATCAAGTCGTCAATCCGCTCGTTGATCATCGCTTTTCGCAAATCGGGTATGCTATTTACCGACGCTTCGAATCCATTCCCATACCTTACCTTTTTGCACGGGGAAGGCCAAACCTGGCGTTGATAGATTTTCGATTTAGCCTTCTCCCAGACGATCGATCCCCATGCGGTTAGAATAAAGTGGCCCTCAAATTCCTGTACGAGAGTCTCCGGTAATGTCACAGCAGATTCTGGTTGAAGTTCTTTGCTCAATCTTCTGAAGGCCGCAAGATTGTTCTCGATAATTTGGCGCGCTTCCTTGTCGATGTCGATTGGGAGCTTCGGCAGGGAGAGCAATTCGTCCGAGGTCTCGAATATGTAAACCGTTTCATCCGCATAGAACATCGCGAGCGTCTGCAGGAATCCCTGTATCGACTTGAAGCCCCCAGTCAGGTTGAAAATTATTCGGTAGCCGCTTTCTTTATAACCCGGAAGCGCTTCGGAGCACCATTTTACAATATTGGAAAGGGATTCCTGAAAAGTCTCAATGTTGGAAGTGCGAAGTCCAGAAAACGACAGCGCATCCGAATTGCACTTGAATTCCCGCGTGATCCACGGTTTCAAAATCCGTGAAAGCTCTTTTCCGAACCATGTATCCGTATGGATAAGTTGAATGAAGTTTTGTCCATCCTGGCTCTCCCACCTACTCCTTCTTTTCAGCGCTATGAGAGATCGAAATTCAGCGGAGTCTTTTTTTAATTGATCGAGATTATTTAGAAGTGTCCTATCGTTCAGAATTCGTTCAACCTCTTTGATGTGTTTAGTGATGGCGTCGATGTCATTTTCATTAATATCACTTGGTCTTTCGACATCGTCGAACGATTTCATGTTGGAACACTTATTTATCTTTGGCAACAAGCCATCAACCGCTCTAGCCGCATTCGTGAGAAGGCTCGTTCCAATAGGTGTCAATATAAAGTTGGGCATTATGGGAAGTTCCTTCTAAATTTGTAACTGTTCACGGGGTTAAATGCGTTCGTAGTGACGCCGTAAGGCGTTTCTCGAATACCGCGAACTGAAAACATAAGCTCTTACAAGCTACTACGAACGGAAACAGCCTATGCGCACCAAAACACCCCGTGAACAGTTACCTAAATTTTACACAAAACAGGATACGCAAACCCGAACTGCACCGCTTCCGGCTTCCCCGGCGCAACGTTTCTGACTATCCGACCGTAATACGCCGCTGGCGGTTTCGACAACCGAAACGCGCTTCCTGACTCTAACATTATGAGCGGTTTTTTGAATACGTTGCCGCTGATGTTTTCGCCCAGCTTTCCGTATTTCACCCGGTATTTCCATTTTCCGTCGGTCGGATCGCTTTTCGAGGGAACGAATGACGAAATCGAGACGAATCCGTTCGCGCCATTAACAGGGATGAATTTGTGCTCCTGAAGAATAGTATCGCGTTCACGCATGATTTCAAACTGTCCTAGTCCCACGCTCTTGTCGCAGCCGTAGCCGGTTTTAGAGAGTTCGACGAACAGTTCTTCCACACGGCCGACCGAGTCGTCGCGCGCTCGAACATAGACTTCGATCTCCGAATTCTTGGAGCGCGGATAGGTTCCCGATGTCTCATAGAGTCCCCCCATCCCTTCACCGAACGTCGTCCCGGTTTCCCGGTTTATCGCGGCATGAAGAACCCGGTGCGTCATCCACGGTTCTGATATAACCGCGTACCGACTATGCGATGGCTCCGCGCGAATTTTGTCGAAGTCCCCCGCGGCTACCATCGTCTGCTTCTTTCGCAGTTTAGCCATCGCGCCATCGTCTTCATCAGGCTGAACGGACCACGAAAGCGGTTTCGGAAGCAATCCGCGCGGAAACCCGTCGGAAACTATGAATGGTGGATTCCCGCTCGCGAAGCTTTCGATGAAGTTCACCATTGTATCCGGATAAAAATTCGCATGAATGAACGCGAGCGATCCCATGATCGTATCCGACTGCCAAGGCGTACCCGCAGGCGACTTAATTTTAAGACATAACTTGTAATCTTTGTACGCTGTCATTTTACCTTACTTGCGTTCGCGCGTTCACTCAGATACAAAGCCATGGATTTGTGCTCTTTATCCTCGCCAAGCCAATCCCCTTGAAATACTTTTATTTGCCCCAGTCCACGGGAAACGCCTCCGCCTATGCCATCTTTTTCGATAATCCCGTAAGTCTCCGCAAGTTTGCCATAATACTCTGCCTTTTTAGGGATGTCTGTATCGAACCACCTGATAGTGAATCTGACCGTCAGTATTATTCCTTCGGGGATCAGTTCCTGTGAATTCAGCGATCCTTTTTGTGCGCTTCCTTTTGATCTATCAATGGCAGTTTGAGCCTTTAAATACGAATGTCCAGGAAGTTTACCCAATGAGTCCTCCGAATCTTTCACAAGGTAACTATCTCGGAAAATCAATCGCGTGGGCTTTGTATTTCCACCCACAGTGCCACATCCAAAAAGAGTGCATACAAAACAATCGTCCTTGCCGCAGGGACACGGTTTTCCGTAATGCTTTCCATTTTTTCCGTCCTTATCTTGGTCTTTATTATATTTGTCATACTTCTGCTCAAGTATACATCTGAGCTTGCCTTTCCAGGATGAACCGGGAATATAGGGCACGTTCGTAATTGGATGCCGGATTATCGGGTTATCGGTCTCTCCAATGCCTGCGTTATCCTTCGAACCGCCAATTCGAAGTCCTGACATCGTTCGAACGTAACCCGTAATTTCTTCATGTTCGACTAGTTTCATTATTTGCCTCCATCATTTGGTTTTCAATCTCGCAACTATGCTAGTTATGAACTCCACGAACCCATGAAATTCTTCTTTGTTCTTCTCCGCGATCGAGACATGCGCCCGCGCGAAGTCACGGAATCCGGTATTCAATTTGATAACGTCTCTATTGACGTTGTAATCGACCTGTCTCATAAACTTGTAGAGGGTTTCCCTTGCCTCTCCAAAGCAAGCCCCAGGCTGTTTCAACTTGTTATCCGCGGATTTGAGCATGTAGAAAAGAGTCCTGAGCGAATTGCTCGTCAAGTTATTGTTCTCAAAATGAATTGCCGCTTTTTCCGCTTTTTCGATGAATATCTCGCGCTTCAGAAATTCGCCTTCGGTAAACGAATCATTGACATAAAAATCTTCAGGCATAACAGTCTCCCTATTTCGTTTTCATACAGACCAGGATGCTGGTTACGAACTCGATAAATCCGAGGAATTCATCCTTACTTGACGTCGCGGCCGCGCTGTGTTTCTCGAACAGGGAATAAAGTATCCTCGGGCATACCGGATTTCCGGTATCCGAATACCTATTCGAGTTCGACTTGATCTTGTTTTCAAGATTCACGTAGAATGATCGAAAGTCGAATTCGCTGTCAGTCCGCGCCAGCTTCTCGGCGCGCTTAAGTTCCATGAACACTCGTCTTATCGAAGTCTGCGAAAGCCCCGCATCCCCGAATAACCTCGCTATCCTATCGGGCACATCCACGAAGACTTTTTCCGATAAATGTTTCCTGCCGCATGCGTCCGGTTTCCCGAAAAAAGTGGTGCGCGTAAGGTCCGCGCCCAGACTTTCCGTGATCGGTCTCCTGCTGTCGCGATAACCCCCGCCGCGTCCTCCGCCCGACCGGTTATCGCGGAAATTGCCACGGGCGCGGCTATCGCGTCTCGCCGTCATGTTCTGGGATTCCCTTGGAATCGTCTCCACCGCCTGTTTTTGAATATTTCCCATATTTTTTGCGCGGTACTCGTTATTGCACTTCGGCGAGCAGCAGAGATGCCCCGACTTCGCGGGAGTGAACTCCTTTCCGCAGACAGCGCAGGCAGTCATTCCCCGCCTCCGTTTCTTGCGCGGTTGATCGCGTACGATGCAACAAAATGAAGGAGCGACATATTCGGAAATTCCAAGCGATTTTCGTCTTCGGACCTCACCGAAATCAGCCCCCTAACGAAGTCGCGGGCGTTTTTTTCGCTATCCGACAATTCTTCTTCCTTGCGAGGCTCGTAATTACGTTTGATGTCGTAACTCACCAGCGGAACGAATCGAAAGTACAGATTGTCGCCAGTCCTCATGTAGTCGCGATACATTTCCGAGTAACCGAGAAGTCTGCGAATCTGACCAGAGCCAACTACTTCGTCTTCGTTCCACTTAGCAAGTTGCTTCGCTAATCCAAGCGCCTCCAGGTAGTCTTTCCACTGAAGGCAGGTTTCGAACACCGTCAGACGATCCTTCTTCGGCCGCCCGATGTCCACAGCCTCGTCTTCGCCATGTCTTTTTTTGCCGATTTTATCCTTTTCTCCGAACGGCTCGGTACGATCCGATAGAGTGTGTTTCGCAAATTCGAGTTTCTCATCCGCGTCGTCAACCGCCTGCCTGACCGGAGTATGCGAATGAACGAGCGATATACCGGCAGACAGCGTGAAAGATGGATTGTTACAAGTGTACTCTCTAAAGTCTTCCCTTATTTTGCCTGCAAGATTCAGCATGGTTTCCCAAGGTCCGAGGCATAGAACGTCGTCCCCGCCGGAATAGATCATGTACACGCTTGCGAATTCCTCGCTCCGGCAAAGATGATCTATCCATCCAGTGAAAAACAAGTCGATATAACGGGATAGAGTCGATACCCGCGAAACAGATTTCTGTACGTGAGACAAAATATCGTCTTTGTCGTCGTTTTCTCCCGCGAGACCATCTCTAAATATCTTACCAAGGTTATCGACATCCATTTTCAAGTATGCAAGCGCTCCGCGTCCAGCGCCGCTTTTAGCGATATCCTCAAACGTCATTACGCCACTGTCAACCGACTTCGGCACGTGGTTTCCCATCATGCGACCGTAAAGCGGTAGATGGCCGATGCTTCCTTCGTAACGAAGATCGTAAATCAAATGCGCGTCGGAATTTTGGGGAAGCGTCTTCAAGGCTTCGATCCGTCCGAATGGGAAGAGGTCGCTTTTTCCGTCGCTAAAAGCAATGTAATTCGCGCCTGCCAGATTCCTTCCAAACTCTCGCAAATAATTGCAGACGTTGCATAAATAATAGCTTTCATCTCCGTCGCGGCATTCGCTTCCCGCCTTTCTCCCGCAGGACTGGCAGAGATTTTCCTGGTGAATCTCCGATAGCGGCTCGATGACGAATTCGGTTTCAAGCCAGCCTTCCCCATTTTGCAGAAGTCCGCGCAGCGGCATCTTTTTCTCTTCGTCGAGCAGTTCGCCGAGCGTTTCCCGCGACGCGCTGAATTTTTTGAACTCGTCCACGCCGAGGCTGACGGAAGCGAAACAAATCGAAACCTCGCAGTCGGTTACGCGTTTCGACCAGTCGTCCACGCTTGATCTGACGTCGCTCAGAACATTCTCCGACTCAGCGGTGTTCGGAAGCAGCAATGTAAAGTTCCCACCGGCGTTCAGAATCCGGTTTGTAAGCGGCAGGTTCAGCCTTCTTAGAATTTCAGTTGAAACCTGCTCGGACACTAGCTGCACGAACGAGGATCTTGCGCGCAGGCTTTTCGCCACGCCTCCCGCGCCATGTTTTACGTTCATTATAAACTTCTGAATGCCGCCAAAGTCCCCGCCAACGACAAGAAAAGGCTTTCCGCCTTTCCCGTCATACAGGAAAAGCGCTCCAGCGAGCGCGGCGGTTGTTTTCGAGTGGTCGTAAAGAGAAATCTCTGGAACGCTGTTCGTATCCGCGGGGATGCACCAGCAGTACTTCTCCATAAGGGAAAGAACGCGGTTTATGAATCCCCACGAATCCCGGACTTCGATCGACTCGAACTCCCGCAGAAATCCTTCCCAGAGCGATGCGTACTCGGTGGTAAGAAGTTCGCCGCGCGGGGTTTCAAGCCTATCTGAATCGTCCCTTAGCGGGAACGCATTTTCCGCAGTTAAAGGCTTTAGGGGATATACCCATATACCTTCGGTTTTTTTTCCCTCCAGCGAAACATCCACCGGAGAAAGTCGCACCTTCAAATACTTGCGATAATTGGACGATTTTTCGTCTCCCTGACCTTCGAGATGAGGAAGCCTCTCCGCTCCCGAGGAAAGACAGTCCGCCCTGGTTATCAGTTTGTGCCCATCGACCATCGGCAGGTGGTGGTGCGCGGCAAGCTCTGTAACGGAATCGATTCGAAGTCCATCCGGGCAGTTCTTGCGGAGAACCTTGTCGCAGAATTGATATGTGAATATGGCGTGAAGATGCGAAAAGTAGCCCCTGTTCGGACAAAGATTTTCGATCTGATCTTTCGATTCCAGCTCGCTGTATTTACCCCCGGCGGCCCGCTGATAGAACTTACCGATGTCGTGGAGAAGCCCCGCGAGAACGACTTCGTGGACTGCGTGTTGATCTTTCATTTTCAGCGTTTCTATTCGACGAATACTACGTTGTTTTGACTTGTTCTAAAAGATTTTTTAACTTTTTTGGTAAATGTTCGGTGAGCCACATTCCCTGAATTACAAAACCGGCGTCCTCGCAGAGCTTCAGCGCGGAGACGCGGAGAGCGCGGAGACTCGCAGAGAATTTTTGGAGTGCGCACAAATTCGTGGCCTGTACATCCTAAGGACGCGCGTCAAAATAAGTTGAGGTTTTCACATCTCATCTTCACGCCATCTTCGCTTCGCGCTCGGTCGCCAAATCCTCAACGGAACTATAGCTACGCTTCCGGTTTGGCTTCCTCGCGCAAAGCGAACCTGACACAAACCTGAGCGCGAAATCCCTAAACTTATTTTGACGCACGTCCTAACCGTGATTCGCTGGTGGATAGTAGCGCGGCCGTTCCGCCCGCAATACGGTAGCGAATAGCTTCGCGCCCTTGCGTCTTTGCGCGAAATATTTTTCGTAACCGGAGATTATGGGATCGTTTCGCGCAAAGACGCCAAGGTGCAGAGCCGCCAGGGAATTAAATTCAAGATGGCGAACCGATCCTGCGGAGATGGCCGGAAACGTGAATTATCGAACCAACACTTTTTTTGTTGTGGTGAAAAACGGTTGTTTCAATCCCTTGTTCATCAGGGAAGCGCTTTGAGAAAAGGAGCAACCATGATAGCACACACAGGCCACCACGTTTTCAATCCCTTGTTCATCAGGGAAGCGCTTTGAGAAAATGGAGAACATCGTTCAAACACCCACCGTCTACAGATTTCAATCCCTTGTTCATCAGGGAAGCGCTTTGAGCGTTTTCGGTTCTACGACATCCTAGCAGGAATAGAAAAATTTCAATCCCTTGTTCATCAGGGAAGCGCTTTGAGGTTGATCTCCCTCGATTACAAGCCACAGTTCTCCAAGATTTCAATCCCTTGTTCATCAGGGAAGCGCTTTGAGAAGGCGACTCTTGAAGAGGATGGTTCCCTGAAGAACTATTTCAATCCCTTGTTCATCAGGGAAGCGCTTTGAGTTCACAGTGAAGGGCAAGAGGCCCTTCACTGCGAGGCTGCGGTAGTGTACTACCGCATCTTTCAATCCCTTGTTCATCAGGGAAGCGCTTTGAGGGTGCTTTCAGAGGTACCATTCGTCCCCATCGGGGAGTTTCAATCCCTTGTTCATCAGGGAAGCGCTTTGAGCGATCACGGAAGAAATCACTGGGACGGATAACGGCACTGTTTCAATCCCTTGTTCATCAGGGAAGCGCTTTGAGTAAAGTCGGCGTTACTCGGGCCTCGAAAAGAAATCGTTTCAATCCCTTGTTCATCAGGGAAGCGCTTTGAGGCCGCCGCCGTGAGAAGAAATTTAACTCACGGATAGAGGTTTCAATCCCTTGTTCATCAGGGAAGCGCTTTGAGGTTTAGGTTTTTTATTACAGCCCGGCGACACCGGGCAGGTTTCAATCCCTTGTTCATCAGGGAAGCGCTTTGAGTAGATAATTTTCTTGACGTGATTCCAACAGCGTGCTAGTTTCAATCCCTTGTTCATCAGGGAAGCGCTTTGAGTGCAGTGTCACAAGTCCCCGTCCGCCTACCGTTTATAACGCGGTTTGCGAGCGGGTCTAAAAATCTCCCCAAAACTAGTGTTGATAACTCCAGAAAAAACTCCATTTTGCTCCGTAACTCCTTGGTGTGCGGGGATATCGAGCGGGTCCGGGGGTTTTTGCCACCCTGAGCCGCTCGAAGGTTACGGTTCGTTATGTTTCCAATGATCGACAAGACGACTGTCATCGTAAACCGTTCAATAGATTGTGACAAGGGGCTCGTTTATAAAAAAACGCACTCTTCCAAGACCGAAGGAAGTGTGACGACCGACATGCATGACTTCAGCGATGCGAAGCATGTTCGAAAACATTTGTATCGGACCGCGAAACGTCGCGTTGCCGGTAAGTCCCTCAAGGAGCATCACGCGTCCCTGTCTTCTTGAAAATCTTCCTCTTGACGCGGATTTCAATTCGTTTCCGACGCATTCGACTTTTTCAGCGAGGGACAGAATCGCGTCCCTGTCCAGTTCAAGTTTGTTACCAATGTGGAAGTATGAAATCAATTCGAGACGACGAAGGATGGAGGAGACAAGCAGTTTGAAGTCGATGGTTTTAGCCACTTTTCCGTCCGACTTAATCGACAGCGGAGAAACTGTTTGCAGCCTGACGGTATCGACCCTATCTCCTTCGTCCGACGTAAGCGACGCTGGAATTTCCAGCGTGTGGGAACCCTCGCCGCGGACTTCCTCGATCTCGAATTTCGACCTGAATTTGCCGATGCCGGATTCGCCAAGTTTTTCGAGCGCCGCCCGGAAGAAAGGAAAGTACGCCACAGCCTTGCCAAAGAGGATAAGATCGACTGAAGATTGGTCCGAGTCGACCGCGCGATCCTCGAATACGAAAGGATGTGGAGCTTTTTCGTAAAGACGCATCACGTCGGAGTCCGTGGGAACCGGAGTCTCGAAAAGATAAGGATACGCGCAACTATATTTCAGTTGGCAATCCATGCAATGAACGGGCATTGTGCAAACGAGTTCTCGTAGCGTCTTGCCGAAGCCGCCGCGAAGCGCGTTCGAGAACCAAAAAGTCTCCTTTCCTGAATCCGACAGTCGTATATTGAAGGTGAATCTTTTGTAGACGAAGGCGCTAAACATGAAATGACAATTATATATGTAGAAAGAACGGTGGCAAAACGGTATTCGATGAATTATGGATCGCGCAAGGACATGTTTTGCGGGACGACAGAGGCCTCTGTACCATCGCCCGCGGGAACACGCCAAGCGCGCCCTGACGCCGAGCGCTGGCGTCACGAATCCTAATCACGAATCGGTTGCCGCAAAATAGAGAAAGGTTCGCATGTCATCGATCGAAGGCGATTCGACTGGGAAAGGGTTTACGATAGACCTTGCCGTCATCGTCGTGACGTTCGTCTTTTTTCTCGCCGTCGTACTGGCGATTCGCGGCGGGTGGCTGTGGGACGACGCCAGCACACCCGAGTCCGAAGCAAAGCCAAGGATCGTGGTGTTCTGCGCAGCGAGCGTCGAGCCTGCGATGTACGAAATCCTCCTCGGCTACGAGAAGGCGCACGAGGTCGAGATTGCTGTGAGCGCCGCGTCGTCGGGCACCCTCGCGCGGCAGATCGAATCCGGCGCGAGGTGCGAAATTTTCATTTCAGCGAACTCGGAATGGATGGACTTCGTAGCCGAGAAGAATCTGATCGACGTTTCGAGTCGCGTCGACCTTCTGCGGAATTCTCTCGTCCTCGTCCGGAACGCGGATTTCGATTTCAGTCTGGATTTCGAGACATCCGCGGAGGCGCTCCGGAGTTATGACGACCATCTCGCGATCGGCGATCCCGCGGGCGTGCCCGCCGGAAAGTACGCAAAGGAAGCGCTGACGAATCTCGGACTATGGTCCGCGCTCGAGCCGAGGTTCGTTTTCGCCGCGGACGTTCGCTCGGCTCTGATGTACGTCGAGCGCGGCGAAGCTCCGCTCGGGATCGTTTACCAAAGCGACGCTTTGGCGTCGAAGCATGTGCGCGTCGTGGACGAGTTCCCGGCTTCGAGTCATTCGCGGATCGTCTATCCCGCTGCGTTGATGAAGGAGCATTCGGACGAAGCGGAATCGTTTTTCGAGTATCTTTCGTCCAGCGAGGCAAAGGATGCGTTCGCGAAATTCGGATTCGAGTAGCGACTGGCCACACACCACAACCTACCGACAACAATGACACATTCTGCGTTCTGACTACTGACTACTATTTCTACATTCAACTCACCCTCTGGGTCATCCGCTCGTACAGACGCGTCGTCATGTCCACCATCTTCTCTATCGAGAAGTGGCTGACGACGCGCTCACGGCCTTTCGCGCCCATGGATCGAAAGTGGTCGTCCGACTTCATCACGTTTCGAATCGCGTCCGCAATCTGCGCGGGACTCCGCGAATCGACGAGGTAACCCGTCACGCGGTCGTCGATCAGTTCCGGAATTCCGCCAACGCGGGAGCCGATGACGGGGAGTCCGCAGGCCATGGCTTCCGCGATGACCATCCCGTAGCTTTCGTAGAGCGAAGGCGCGACAGCAAGGTCCGACGCGCCAAGAAGGTCCGCGACGTCCGTTCGAAGCAGCAGGAACTTCACGCGCCCTTCGATGCCAAGCTCCTTCGCGGCTAGCTGAAGCTGCTCGCGCAGATAGCCGTCGCCGACGACAAGGAGCGTGAATTCGATTCCCGACGCGCTGAGCTGCTTCATCGCTTCGAAAAGATCGCGGTGGCCCTTTTCGCCTGCAAGACGTCCTACGATGATTATGACGAACTCGTTCTCCGGAATCGAAAGACTCGCGCGAACTTCCGAGCGTCTCTCGCGCGTCATCGGCGAAAACTTCCGGCAATCGACGCCGTTCGGGATAACAGTGTACTTCGATCTTGGCGCGAGTCTCAGCGCGACCTGCTCTTCGAGATCGAGTCTGTTCAAAGCCACGACCTTGTGGGAGAGATGCTCCGCAAGCCGCCTCAGCACGTAGAACGCGGATCGTTTCGCAAAACTCTGGTCGCTTACTTCGTCGATCTGAGCGTCCTTGCCGAAGATGTGCCCATGCGGCGTGTAAACGATAGTCCGGACTTTCTCGATACTCCCGGCAACGCTCCCGATCAGCCCGGCTTTGCTCGTGTGGGTGTGAATAATGTCGGGACTAAAGTCACGGATCAGCTTTCGGAGTTCAGCAACCGCGCGAAGGTCCTTTAGCGGATGCGGCGAGCGGACGAGGTTCTCGATAGTGACGAGCTTTATTCCGAGGTCTTTCGCAATGCCTTCGAGGCTGCCCTCGCTGCCGGTTTCCGGGCCGAACGCGAGGACGGGTTCGAATCTTGATCGATCGATACGTCTAAGGGTTTCGACAATCAACTGTTGCGCACCGCCCAGGATGAGTCTGGTAACGAGTACAAGAATTTTAACCTTTTTTGTGGTCGTGGGCGTGGTCAAAGGTTACAATGTGAATAATATGTTTCTGAACGGGTTTGTGTTCGGCATTGTTTGTTAAGTCTTTCACACTAATAGAAAAACGATATTTATTCAATGGTCGTGTCCTATCTGGTATTATCTAGTTGTTAGGACCGTACACCAGTCTGCCGGCTGGCTTAGACTTTCTACTCGAAAGTCATTTAGAGAGACTTCAGAAACAGAATTCAATACATCCGTCAAACCTCGAGAGGTGACCATGTCGATGCGCGAAAAGCTTTACGTAATCCTTTTTGGAATCATCCTTCTCACCGCGGTTTCATGCGGAGGCTCGAGAAGCGATGGAGGCAGTTCCGGCGGTGTCGGCGCTTCCGGTTCGACCACCACCAGTTCCACGCCTAGCGGACCGACGTACAATCTTATATGGTCGGGAAGCATCGTCGATACGACTCCGGGGGGAGCGAGCCTCGTCCAGGACGGCAAGCTGCTTCGTGGTTATAAACAGGCCTCGTCCCTGACCGGAAGACCGCTCACCGATCTGAGCGGCAATCCGCTTCCTGACGCGGGGCCTGCGGACGGCAATTTCGTGATCGTGTTCCTTTCCGCGAGCGACGAAACGGAGCTTGGCAGGATCGGATCTACCAGCGGAGAATTCAGCGGAAACTTCGACGTGCCAGTTTCGAGGGCTGAAGGTTCCATCATTGTCAGCGTGCGCGGCCCGTCGGGTCTCGCGGCGGACGAAATCGCGCAGATAACCCTTCCACCCGCAAGGAGCGAGGAATCGATGCAGCGCGAGGTCGAAATGTACATCGACATTCCGGATGAGACGCAGGCAAGCGGACTAAGGCGGAACGGGGTTCAAGTGTCAGAGATTCATGCACTTGACCTTTGGCATCCTATAATACTCTCAATCAATTCGCCTGTTAATGAGAATGATGACGATTCAGGCTTTGGCTTTTCCCCCATTCTAACTTTCGATAACACCTTCGGAGACACCGATTCATCGGCTACATTCCTGGGCGGAGTCACCTTATTCGATAACGATGGCGACGGAAGGTATGGCGGTCAGGACGACGATCAGACCGACATCGATGAGAATGCGTTCAAGGACGTCGTTCTTGGAGACCTTGTCGGGGATTTCAGCCTTGCAGTGTATCCCGCGGAGATAACTCGTCCGGGAATGCCCATCGCTGTTGAGATGATCGTATCTCCGAAGGGAGGCACCCCGCCGATCGGAGTCAATATCAATCTGATATCGAGTACGCCGCTTTTCGGCGAGGAAGCGACAACGACGGTGACGGCATCTTCTCCGAACGCGCTTATGGACGATCAGGGCAGACTTGGACTCATTGTCGTATACACCGCGCCGACGGACGAGGTGGACTCGGTTACCATTCGCGCGCAGATCGCTCTGACGGAAGGCTACCTCACGAGGGAGGTCGTCGTTCCCGTGACGCTTCCGAAACTTCCGAAGATTTCTAGCGTAGCGACGATTTCCGGCGGACTCCGCGCCGCGGTCGGAACCGAAGTCGTCGTTCGCGGCGAGAATTTCGGAACTGATAGCGAGGCCATCAAGGTTACAGTTGGAGGCGCGGTTGCTGAAATCAGCGATCTGGAAGACGCCCAGCTTACTTTAGTCATTCCCGAAGATGCGGTTACGGGTCCGGTGCTCATCGACGTCGCAGGGCAGAGCGCCGCGACGGCGAGCGCGCTGACTATCGTTCCGGACATCGAGGCGACCACGCCGGAAGCGAACGCGGTCGAAGTCAACAGATTCGCGCCTATAGCGATAAGACTCAAGAGCGCGAGCGACGCGGTGACAACCGCCGACATTTCCCTTGTGCAGGATGGAAACGCCATAGCGGGAGAATTCCAGTTCTCCGAGGACGGCTCGACTATAGTTTTCACGCCGGACGAAGCGCTTGCGGAACTTACGATCTATTCGCTTCGTCTGCCGCTGTGGAATCGCGCGGTCGCGTTCCTTACAGGGACCGACCCGGACGTAACGCCTCCGACGATCGTTTCGTACACGCCTGAAAACGGCTCCGAAATCCAGTACGACGACGTCCGCGTCGAAATACTATTCAGCGAAAGACTCTCCCAGGCGGCGATCACTTCGAACGTGGTTTCGATTTCCGGTCCCGGCGGCACGATTCTCGGAACCACGACTTACACGGAAGTTCCGGACGAAGCGAATCCGACCGATGCGAACCTCGCTCGCGGGAAGCTGATTTTCCGCGCTCTCGAAACGACAACGTCCGACGGATTTACCTATCAGGGTCTTCTCCCGGGAGGAAACTATACGCTGTTCCTCAGTTCGGACATTCGCGACACCAGCGACAATACTCTCTCTGACGGAAACGGTTACTCGTTTACCGCGTCAGGCGGAATTTCGCTCATCAGCCCCGCGATCGGACTTCCAGAGACCATCGTCCACGCGTTTGGCGGACCGTATCCGGACAGCGCCTCGGAAATCAGCGTCACGACCGGCGGAATTCCCGCGGAAGTTCTCGAACTCGACGGCAACCTCCTTCTCTTCAAGGTCGCCGCGACCGCCACGACGGGCGATGTCGTCATCACGACTCCGACGGACACGCTTACCGGCGCGACTTTCACCGTCACCGACAAATTCAGCCTTTCCGGGACGGTGAACGTCACCGGTCAGCCCTACGAAATCACGATCAATCGCAAGACAGACTCCGGCTACGCGATTCTGCAGGACGAGTCGAAGCTCGCCAGGGTGCCGCTGACGGGCGCTTTCGCGATCGACAAGAGCGTGGTTGTTCCCGGAATGCCAACCGACGTCGTTGTGGACGAATCCACCAACCGCGTCTTCGTCTGCGATTTCGGCCCGGAGAAGGAGGCTGGTTCGAAGATATTCATACTCGACGGAACCACCCTCGAAGTTACCGGCACGCTTACCGCGGGCAGAAGACCCGTGCGCATGGCGTACTCGGAAAGCCTCCAGCGGCTTTACGTGTCGAACTTCGCCGACGACACCGTTTCGGTTTTCGATACAGAGGACATGGTCCCGCTTAAGTCGATCCCAACCGGCTTCGGCCCGAACGGCATCGCGATTTCGCAGGACGGAAGTATCGGGGTCATCTGCAACTACTTCGACGACACCGTGACGATTTTCGATCCGGACGGAATGCAGAGCCGGCAAAAGATTCTCGTCGGCGATGGTCCCGTCCGTGCGTCGATCAGCCCCGACGGAACCGAAGCCGCGATCACGCACTTCAAGGACGGCAAAGTCAAGTTGTATCGTCTTCCGAGCGGAAGACTTCTCGGTGAATTCGACGCGGGCGCAGGCGCTCTCAGCATCGAATATCATCCAGACGGAAATCTCCTCGCGGTTACAATGCAGGAAAGCGGCCTGCTCCGGTTCTTTAAGCGCAACGAGAACGGCATCGGATTCACCGCGTTCGGTCAGCCGCTACCGCTCGGCGATGGGATGACGGGACTCAGCTTCACGCCGGACTCGTCCCGCGTGTTCGTCGGCGCGAAGGACGACTTCACGCTGATGCAGATCTTCCTCGAAAAGCCCGCTCCCGCGCTAACCGGGCTTTCCAGGTCCGCCATAGACCCGGGCAGCGTGCTCACTATTACAGGTAAGAACTTCGCGCTGAATCCCGCCGACAACGTAGTGAAACTTGGAACCACGGTTCTTTCGATCGACACGTCGTCGAGCAATCGTAATACGCTCGTCGTCACGATTCCCGAAGGCGCCGCGAATGGACTTGTCAGCGTCGAAAGGGACGGCGTTCCTTCCGGCGGTCTTCCACTGACGATAACCCCCGTGACCCCGACGCTAGACTACGTCGTTCCGAGATCGGGAAGCGCAAGCGTTCCGATTCGCCCGATTTTTGAAATTCGGTTCAACGAATCGATGTCGTTTTCCTCGATTAACCTTGGCGGGTTCTCGCTCGAAAAAGTTTCGCTTTCCGAGGACGAAGAAAGCACGTTCCGCACCGCGGTCGATTTCCAGATAACTCGCGTGGGGGCGAACAGGCAGCGGGTATGGATCTCGCCGCTAAGCGATCTCGATTACGGAACCAACTATATATTCACGATCGGGACTTCGCTGGTCGATCTCGATAACCACGCGTTCGACGGAAACCTGGCTATCGAGGGCGCGCAGTCGACCGAGGTTTTTCTTACCACGGAAAACGCGCCGCCGCCGCCGGCAAACGTGCAGGCGCCAACGTTCGCGAATCCGCCCAAGCCGGGCGACGATTTCGTCCTCACCGGCACAGGATTCGACAGTAACACCAAGGTGTACATCAACGGTAAGCTAGCGAACGTCATACTCGAAGGCGACAATAGCCTCCGCGTGTTCATCCCGACCGACATAACCACAGGTAACGCAAACCTTCTCATTTTCATGAGCGGCGGCGTGGTCGAGTTCCGGAATTCGTTCACCATAGTGCCAAGGTTTGGACTGGAGATCATTTCCGCGTTCCCGAGTACAATCCCGCTTTCCATCGGAGGCGAGCTTAGCATCTTCGGCGTAGGGTACGTTTCCGGCACCGTCGTCAAAATCGGCGGAACCGCGGTCAGCAGCGTCACGATCGTCAGCGAAAATCAGATGATCGTCGCGGTTCCGACGGGAACTACCGCGGGTCCGCTCAGCATCACCGTCGAGGCGAACGGACTGACGAAGTCTGATAACACTCTCGTCAGATACGTCGCGCCTCCCGCGATTTCGTCGGTATCGCCCACACAGGCTCCGAGCGGCGGAGGCGTGGTCGTCACTCTGACCGGTAGCGGATTCCTTCAGGGCTGCGAGTTCATCGTCG
The DNA here is from genome assembly GCA_024653775.1 of Planctomycetota bacterium. GTDB lineage: Bacteria > Planctomycetota > UBA8742 > JACQVU01 > JANLHZ01 > JANLHZ01. The sequence continues at coordinate 26,761 of JANLHZ010000289.1, forward strand.
GCCAGAATGCGGTCGATACAGGGGATTTCATCCCGGTCGCGATTCTCCCGCGCTTTGGAACCCGCACCGAAACGAGCGTCGCAGGCACGCTCCCATCTCTCCCGATCGGCGTTTATTCGATTCGCGTTCGCAACACCGACACCCAGCAGGCAACCAAAACCGCAACCCTCGTCGTCGTTCAGGGCGAGGCTGGTAAGCCGTTGTCTCTGTTCACGTTTACCGCGTCCGGAGTCGAAAGACAGACAAGCACGAACTTCATCAACCTTTCGGTGGTGGGAGTTCCGAACGTTACTGGTTCCAGCAGCCGCTACGGGCAGCGTTCAGTCATCGCGGATCATAACCTTGGCTCGACTACGTCCACTGCAGTCGGGGCGACCATCACAGGGCAATAGCCTCGCGGAAACTTGAAATCGGGCGCGAATTATCGTTGCGCCCGATTTGTTTTTTGGGTCCGCTCTAACGCTCGCTTCCGCGGGTGGTCGATTGCAGCTATAATGAGGCACATTCAAATACGAAATCGGGGCTGATCGGCGTGTATCCGGAAGAAAACGGTCTGCGAAATCGGCGGATAGTTCAACCTCGCGCAGTAATGTTCGGGTTAGGGCATGTTCGGGTTAGGGGCGAAATGCGATTCTTGTCGGGACTAAACGCAAACCAGCTCGAAGCTGTCCGGACTCACGCAGGTTCGATCCTGATTCTTGCCGGCGCGGGAACCGGTAAGACGCGGACCATCGTAAGCAGAATCGCTGCGCTCATCGCTGCGGGGAACAGCCCCGAGAACATTCTCGCGGTGACTTTCACAAACAAAGCCGCGAAGGAGATGAAGGAGCGCGTCAGGCATATTCTTGGCGAGCGCGATCGTTCGCTCGCGCGGGAACTGACGGTGTGTACGTTCCACAAACTTTCGCTGACGATGCTGCGCGAGGACGCCGAACGGCTCGGCTACACCCGCGACTTCACGATCTACGACGTGGGCGATCAGCGGAGCGTGCTTCGCAAAGTGACGAAGGAAGTCAGACTTCCGGGCGAAACGCTCGATCCGGAGAAAATCCAGGGCAGGATCAGCTTTGTCAAAAACCGCGGCCTTTCGCCGGAGGGAATGATCGCGGAGGCGGAAGACGACTTCGATTTCGCGGTCGCGCAGTGCTACAAACGTTACCAGGCGTATCTGCGCAGCTATAACGCGATGGACTTCGACGACCTTCTGCTGCTTTCGCTCGACCTTGTTGCTAAGCACCCGGACCTGAAAACCAAGTACCAGATGCGGTACAAACACGTGCTCGTCGATGAATACCAGGACTCGAACAAGCTTCAGTTCGAATTCATCCGCGAACTGTATCCAGCGGATGCCGGGAAGGAAAGGAGTCTCTGCGTGGTCGGCGACGACGACCAGAGCATATATGGGTTTCGCGGCGCGGTGAGCAAGAACATCCTCGATTTCGAGAAGCATTTCCGCGGAACGAAAATCATCGTGCTAGATCAGAACTACCGCAGCACGAATCACATTCTCAGAATCGCGAACGCGTCGATTTCCGGTAATATCGCGCGCAAGGAAAAGAAGCTCTGGAGCGGCCTCGGCGAGGGCGAGCTTCCCGAGGTCTGGGTTTTCGAAGACGAGGTTCACGAGGCGCAGAGCATCGTCGAGCACATTCTCGCGGAGAAGGCCTGCACGGGCAGACAGCTCGGCGACTTCGCGATTCTGCTCCGTACGAACCACCAGACGCGGCCGTTCGAGGAGAAGCTTCGGTTCGAGAAGGTTCCGTTCGTCCTGATCGGCGGAACCAAGTTCTACGATCGACGCGAAGTGCGGGACGTTGTCGCGTACCTGAAGCTCATCGTCAATCGGAAAAGCGATCAGAGTTTTCTGCGCGTAGTGAACACGCCTCATCGTGGTATTGGGAAGGTCGCGATCGAAAAGCTTACCCGCTCCGCCGCGAGGAACAAGAAGTGTCTGATGGATCAGATCGCGGACCTTGGCGCGGTGGAAGGCATCACAAGCGCTGCGCGAAAGTCGCTCGAAGGTTTCCGCGGGATGATGCAGTCGTTCGCGGAGAAGTTCAGCTCCGCTTCCGTGTCCGAGTGTACGCGAGAACTTCTCGAAGCGATCGACTACCGCTCGCATGTCGCGGACGAATGCAGGACTCCGGAGGAGGCGAGCAAAAAGAACCTTGTCGTGGATGAAATCGTCGAGTCGATGCAGAGTTTCGAGAAGCAGCCTGGCTCGCGCAAGTCGCTCAGAGACTATCTCGAGGACGCGTCGCTGCTCGAGGACTTCGACGACGGTGCGAAGGACCTGCGGAGCGACCACGTCACGATCATCACTCTGCACAGCGCGAAGGGGCTTGAGTTTCCCGTGGTGTACATGGCGGGGCTTGAAGAGGACATTTTTCCGCACAAGAGGAGTCTCGGCGAGTGCGAGGATAGCGAGGACGAGGAACGAAGGCTGTTCTATGTCGGGCTTACCCGCGCGCGCGAGTCGCTGAAACTCACCCTCGCAAGAAAGCGCGCCAGATACGGTCGCGAGTCGCTCAGGACACCTTCGAGGTTCATAACGGAGCTTCCGGAGCAACTGTACTCGAAGACCTTCGGCATGCGCGATTCGAACCCCGCGGACGATCGGCAGCAGCAGATGTACTCGAAGCTCCTCGAAGACATAAAGGCAAAGCGCAGGTGAACGGGGATTCGATCCTTCCAATTTTGCGCCGGATCTGGTATCATGTTTTCATGCCGTCCAACCATCACGAAATCGAGCATTTGGCCGCAGCGCTCCGCACCCGACTTTCGGGCGTGCGGGAAAAGCTTCATCGCTTTGGATCGGAAAAGTCGGAAGCGGAAACCCGTGAGCGAGAGTTATTGACGACGGATTTCTACGTCCAGCCAAAGTCGAAAGTCGAAAATCGAAAATCGAAAATTCGGATGCCGGGCTTCTGCGTGATCCTGCCCACGGAAAGCTGCATGCTGAAATGCAGGATGTGCTACAACTGGAAGCTCGTCGACGATCCGAATGAGGTTACTCTCAGCGAATGGATTCGGTTCGTGGACGATCTCGCGGAGCTTGTGGACGAACCGATCGAGATCAACATCGGCGGCGGCGAGCCTTTGCAGCGGCTATGGGTCATCGATCTCGCAAAGCACGCGATCGAGAAGGGCTTCACGATCAGCATCGTGACGAACGGCGTGCCGCTGACGGAGGACGTCGTGAAGCGCATAGGCGACGCGGGCATCCAGAAAATCGCGCTCAGCCTCGACGGCCTTACCGCGGAGACTCACGACAAAATCCGCGGCGTGAACGGCAGCCACCGCATAATAATGAACGCGATCAAAAAGCTGTCGATGTGGTCGCCTCAGTCGGAAATTACGATTCAGACGATTCTTATGAGGCCGAATCTGCACGAGATTCCGGGGCTGATAGATTTCGTGAACGAGCGGGACGACGTCAAGGCGCTGTTCACGATGGCGCTGATGCAGCCGCACCACGAGCCGCACGACGAGCTGTGGTTCGAGCGCGAAAAGAATCGCGACATCTGGCCTCAGCCGGAGGATATGCCGCTGGTGGACCGGGCGATCGAGGCGCTGATTTCGAACGCCGGTGACGGCAAGGTCGGAAATCCGGTGAGCCAGCTCGATGCGTTCCGGGGGTTTTTCCATAAGCCTTATCAGTTCATCAAGAACGACGGCTGCACCATAGGCGACTACGGCCTGCACGTCAATTCGAAGGGCGAGGTCTTCATCTGCATGAACCTTCATTCCGCGGGCAACATCAAATCGGGCAGCATCAAGGACATCTGGTTCGCGGACAGCGCGATGGACCTCCGCGGCATCATTCCGGTGTGCGACAAGAACTGCGAATTCCTCGTCAACTGCTATTACGAGGAAGAATCGTCGCGGGCGTTCGTGAATGGTCAAGTCGAAAACTAAAGCAGATCGATCAGAAGTTCAAACCACTGATTGCTTTTCGCCACCGCTTCGAAGGCGTATTTGCTTTTTGGCATGTCGAAGTAGCGGGCGCTGAGCGAAAGCTGATACAGGCGCGAATACAACTTGAAAATCTCAGGGAAATTCGTCGCGATGAAGTCGTTTCTTTCTCTGTGCTCCCTGAACGAGATTCGCTTCTTTTTATAAATGAATGCGCTGACGAGATGAAGCGCGCGATAGAAAACCGTTGTCACGTACCAGTCGGGAAATTCGTTCTTGTCAATGGTTCCGAGAAAACGTCCGTTAGACTCGGCTTTCGCGAGGTGTATCTGATAAATCGCAGCCATTTCCGGTTATGAAATCCTGGGGGGATAGATCTGGTTGCCTGCGTTACGTTCGCAGGGTGGAATCGAGTTTTCAGCCACGTCTTCCGGAACGTGCATCGCCTGGATGAATGCTCCGGGGATTTGCTTTTTAAATTCGAGAGTGAGGTTCGCGCATTCGGCGCTGAATTCGAATCTTGGGGAACTGCCTTTGGTGAAAACGAAAATGAACGAGGAGTCGTCAAGTTCGCCTACGTGACAACTCTTGATGACCTTTTTGTGCTTTTCGCACCACTCGAAAAAAATCGACGTGAAGCTCTCGATAAACCCGCTAAGATCGTCCGACCAGTGTTCGATGAGTTTTTCAGCAAGCCGTACGCCGCCGATGAATTGCGTGGAAGTGTCTTTCCGGGATGGCATAACGATTAATTATACGACGGGTCCGGATTCGCTGAAATCAAAATTCTTAGATCGATTCGAAATACCGATCATCCGTTCCTGCGAAGCCATACGCGGATGCGCTCGATGGTTTCGCGGTTGCGCGCGCGGATTTGCGGAGTCGTCGCGAGCGAGTAGAACACGCCGAAGTCCTGGGACGCGATTTTCGAAATCGCTTCCGCCGCGGCGCTGCGGCACGCGCCGTCCGCGCGATCGTTTTCGAGAATGCTGAACAGTAGTTTCGCGGTCGCGACGTCGCCTTTCACGCCGAGGGTGCGGATTGCCTCCAGACAGACGACGTTCGATTCCTCGATTTCGAGAAGCTCTTCAAGCTCGGGCCGGATGTGCTCGCTTTCCGCGTGCGCGAGTCCCCGGCATCCCGCGGCGCGGTCGCGGCTCGGACGGTGGCTGTCTAAAAGGTCGATCATCCGATCGTAAAGACTTCTGCCGCGGTTTTTCGAAATCCAGTCCCGCCACCACGCGCGCACCTCGTCGTGGCGCTCCGTTCCCGGCGCGGCCACGTCGTGATCCAGCGGATACCTGACGAAGGTCAGTTCCTCGAGTTTCGAAAGCGCCGCGAAGCGCACCGTGCTCGCCTCGTCAGCGACTAGTTCCGCGATCTTCGCTACGAAATCGAATACGACTTCGCCCTCGTATCCGATCTCTGAAGGATCGACCGAAGAAATGGCTTCGAGTTTCGCGCGGGTCGTATTCGACGGAGCGAGCGCGAGCAGATTTCGTTCGTATGCGGTGAGTCCCTGCGCGTCTGCCCACCACGAGCGGAACCGCGCGACGCTCGCAATTCTCGCTTCGAGTGCGCGATCTTCGCTCAGGTCGGTATCGATAGCGCGGTAATCGAAATCCATCTTCGTTATCGTCCGAAGCGCGCCTATCGCGGCTGTGCGTACCGTCGAAAGCTCGTCCTCGAGCGCGTCGATCAGCCGCGGAACGAGAAGATCGTAGTCGAGCGACAAAGCGCGTTTCTCGTCCTCGTGAATCCGCGCTACGCGGCCCAGGGTGAAAATGCGCGTCTTCCAGTCCTCGGTCGCGAGCGAATGCAGCGCCCAGTCCGTAAGAGTGTGTGGAGCCTCCTGCTGAACGCGCCACCAATCCTGAAAACTCGCGGCCTTCGAGGCGCGATCCGCGGGCGAAGCACCGGCGTCATATCCGAACGTGTGAAACGTAAGACTCCGAAGCGCTTCGATCGCGCTTTCGCGGACTACTGACCACTCGCTTTCAAGCCCAGGGAAAATGTGCGGGACCGCGTCGCGATCGCCCAGGACCGCGAGCGCGTCGTAGAGCCGCGAGATCACGGAGTCGTCGGTTTCGTCCGCGAGGCGAGCGATAAGAAACGGCGCGTCCTCCGCTGACCCGAACTTTTCGATCAGCCGAGTCGCGATCCTCCTGATTTCCGGAGTCTCGTCGTGCAGCAGGCACCGCACGAAAATCGAAGTCCGCTCGAACCTGATTTCGCCAACGTGCGCAAGCGCCTGCACCCGACGCGGCGTAGGCTGCTTCTGATCACGCGCGAGCTTCACGAGGTCCGCGAACGTTTCCCTGAGTTCGCCATCAAGCTCCTCCAGAGCCTCCCGCTCCGCCTCCGGATCGATGTAGCGGGAGAAGTCGACGCCGCCCTTCCCGCTTTCGAAATTCGATTTAGAAACTATCGTAGGCGCCTGGGACCGCGGACGTCCTCGTCCGCAAAAGCCGTCGAACGTCTCGTTTGACGGCTCCGAATTATCGATGTCGCTTGCCCACGATAGTTTCTTAAGATTCCAGTCCTGCTCTGCGCGCAATTCTCCGGCTGCGAAGGACGACGACGCGAAAACTGTCGTCACAGCGAGCGCAATGGCAAATCCCACGCGCACGGCCTCGCGGATCTTGTTCCGGAGCGCTTTGTGGATTCGCTGCGCGATCGGCCCCGGCTTTCCGTCCGCGATGTGCTCGCTTCCGATCGACGTGACGGGAACGATCTCGAATTCTGCGCTCGTCAGGAAGACCTCCTCCGCGCCGAGGATCGTTACGCGCGGGACTTTTTTTTCCTCGAAGGGAATCTCCAGCACTTCCGCGATCTGTGCGACTTCGCCGCGGATCGTCCCCGCAACGATCGGCTCCGTCAGCGGCGGCGTGATGAGCGTTCCGCCATCGACGCAGAAAACGTTCGTGCGCGCGCCTTCGAGGACGCAATCCTGCGCGTCGGTCACGATTGTCTCGAACGCCGCCGCGTCGCTCGCCTCGCGGATCAGGAGCTTCGCGCGGAACCTCGAAAGCGTCTGATGCCTTCCGAGCATCGCGTCAGCCGCGCCGCGGTATCCGGAGATTATGACGCGCTCGCCCGTGCCGGACGATTCAGCGCGCGGAACCTCGAACTGAGGCGCGATGACGAGCGAAGTTTCTATCGCGGGCATCGCGATTTCATCTCGTCCCGACATTCGGACGAATATGAGGTTCAGGCCGAAGACACTCCGCTGGAGGCGGACAAGCGTTTCGCGCACCCTCGCGCGAACGACCTCGTACAGAGGCGGAGCGGGCAGCGAAAGTTCGAGCGCGCTCCTCGCCATCCGTTCGACGTGCCTTTCGAGCAGATGCGGCACGCCTTCGTACACGCGGACGAACTCGTAAAGACCGTCGCCGAAAATCCCGTCGAATCCGCAGGTCCCGGCATTCTCGACCAGTTTGCCATCGATATTCGCGACTGCTTTCACCTTCGCCCTCCGCGAATTATCGTAACCGCGGGAAGGCGCGAATTCACGGAAATACGAATCAGAACGTGAGGCAGTTCGTAGTGTGCTCGTAAGAGCACACTATTTCGGCTCGCAAGAATAGGAAAACCCATTACGGCGTCACTACAAACGCATTCACGGTCAAGATGACCGTGCCACTTCGGAAATCGAAAATCGATCAAAGTCCCTTGAGTCCGGCAATGGTGCGCAACTTCTCGCGGATGATTTCCTTGTTCACGGGCTTAGTGATCAGCCAGTCCGCGCCGAGTTCGCGCGCTTCCTCGACCATCTTCTTGTTCACGCCCTCCGCCATCACGATCACTGAGGTGTTCCTTCCGCTTTTTTCGATAACGCGCTTCAGCACCTTCAGCGCCGGGTCCTCGCGACCGCTTTTGATGCTCCAGTCAAGCAGCACGCACGCAGGCTCAAGTTCCTTGAACGTATTGATCCCGTCATCGAGCGTCTTGGCAAGTACTACGTTGCACCCGAACTGCCGCAAATCCTCTCGAATGGACCTTTGCGTATCCAAGTCCTTATCTATGACTAGTACCGAGACGTATCGCGCCATCGCCTTCAGCCTCATTAATGCCCCAATACAATTTTAGGGACAGCCACTGCTTTTTAGTAATATTTCTTCTATACCTCACTCAATTCACAATATTACTAAAGAGTAGCGACTGCCCCCCGCTTCAGAATATGGCCCAGAGTCTCTTATAGAACTTATTGCAGCCGCTGTCATTTGCCATGAAGTTTTTTACTGAGTCTTTCCAATTCCTTTTTTTCGGCGCCGGAAAGGGAATCCATACCGTTCACCGCCACTTTGTCGAGCAGATCGTTTATCCGCATTTTTATACGCTCGTTTTCCCGGATTTCTTGCAGTTGTTTTCTGTTTTCCCTCTTTTCCAGCAGTTTCGCGAAGAAACCGGGTTTCTCAGGTCGGTCGTCCGGTTGTTTTGTCCCGGTCTTCCATGAGTCCCCGGACCACGCGTAGTTGCCGTATGGGGATTCGCTCTCGTCTCTGAGCGCGCCGTGGCGGAGAAGCTGTCTTTCGTATAGGCAGTACATAATAGCCGCCACTCCGATCAGGAAGAGCATCGTGTTCGCAAGGTGACCAGCCATCAGCGCGAGGAAAATCATCGTGATTCCGAGCACGATCCCGACGTAGATCGCGATTTCCGTAGCGCGCCGGAACCCGAGTTTGAACCAGAGCAGAGCGCGAAACATCTGCCCTCCATCTAGCGGCATCATCGGCGTAAGGTTGAAAACGAGCAAAACGAGGTTCAGTTCCCATAGTATTTGAAGCCACCAGTATTCCCCAAGCGGATTCTGAACGCCCCATAGCGGATTCGTGATCGAAACTTCAAGTGAAATCATCGCCGCCAGTAACACCGGAATAAGCGCGACGTTGACCGCTGGACCGCCCGCCGCGACGACGAGCCTGTTCTTGGCGGTGTTCGAAGTCCACGCGAACGCAAGTCCGCCGAGCGGCCAGAGCATTATCCGATCGGCGTAGCCCCCGACTTTCCGCGCGGCGAAGCAGTGCCCGAGTTCGTGGAGAATGATGATCCCGAAGAGGATTCCGATATGCGTAAAAATGAACGCCCAAGGCCAGCCGTTCGAGCGCATATTGATGATCTGAAGTATCTCCCACACGATTAGCAGAACGTGAATCTCGAACTGGATTCCGAACATTCTAAAAATCGGGATTGACCAGCGGAATTTCGTCATAGGCAGCGGGTGAAACTCGATTCCTCGAAATTGTTGTCCGTCTTGTACAGTACGACCTAGCGATTAAATTCAATCGCTTCACTCAGCGTGGCCTTCAGTGTTTCGATTAACTCCTCGCGTGTCCTTTCCTGGCAATTTACGCCGGGGACTTCTTCGATCCATCCGATCCACCAGCCATCGTCCCATTTTAGAATCGCTGTAAACTCGCCTGTCATTTCCGTTCCTCCATGGCCACGCTCAGCAAACGAAGATCGTAGAATAATACAATATCATCCGAAATAATCTGTGTAAAATCAGCTCCACCTGTGGTTAAATCTCGCGAGCATATCCGGTGCACTATGAAAGCGTCGAAAAGATCGAATGACATTGTCGCAAGCCCTATTCGCGGGCTGACGAAAAACGCCGACGCGGCTATCGCGAGGGGACTTACGGTGTACAAACTGAACATCGGCCAGCCCGATCTTCAGGCTCCGAAGGAAAAGCTCGACGCGCTGAAGGACGTCGATCCGAAGCATCTCGCGTACAGCCCTACCCGCGGATTTCCGTTCTTCATCGACGCGGTTTACGACTACTACCGCCATCACGACCTCCCGGTCGAAAAAAACGAGATATTCGGCACCACCGGCGGCAGCGAAGGAATTCTGTTCGCGGTGATGCTCGCGGTCGATCCGGGAGATGAAATTCTGCTGCCGGAGCCGTTCTATTCGAACTACCTCGGGTTCACGGGGATGGCAGGGGCGAAGGTAATTCCGATCACTACTAAAATCGAGGAGAAGTACCACCTGCCCCCGCGGGAGAAAATAGAGACGCTGATTACTTCGAGGACCAAGGCGATTCTGTTCACCGATCCGGGCAATCCGACCGGGACGATCTACACAGAGGCGGAGGTCGAAATGCTGGTCGATATTGCGATAAAGCACGATCTCTGGCTCATCGCGGACGAGGCGTACCGCGAGTTCTGCTACGACGGCCATCGGCACACGAGCGCGCTCGAATTCGAAAAAGGGTGGGACCGGACGATCGTTATCGACAGTTTTTCGAAACGGTTTTCCCTCTGCGGCGCGCGGATCGGGGCGCTGATTTCGAAAAACCCGAAGGTGCGAGACATATTCGACAAGATGGCGGTAAACAGGCTTTCGCCGCCGTCTCTGGGGCAGATCGTCGCGGCTCGGGCCATCGGCTCGCTGGACGACTATTTCGCGGGGATTCAGCGGGAGTATAAACAGCGCCGCGACCTCGCGACGCGGATTTTCGAATCCATCCCGGGCGCTCTGGCGTCGAAACCTGACGGCGCGTTTTTCTTTATGCTGCGCCTCCCGGTTGCGGACAGCTACGATTTCTCGCGCTGGCTGCTCGACGAGTTCAGCATCGAGGGCGCAACAACCTCGCTGACTCCCGCCAAAGGTTTTTACGAAACGCCAGGCCTAGGACTCGACGAAGTGCGCATCGCGTACGTCCTTCCCGTGAGGGAGCTTGAACTCGCGCTGACGATCGTGAAGGAGGGCGTCAGGGAATACAAGTGGGCGAAAAGGGAAGTCCAGATCGATCCTTGCGTGACTCAGCGGCGGATTAGAACGCGCAAATGATAAGAAACTATCGTGGGATCTGTGAGTGTAGGCGTCCCGTCTGCGCAAAAGCCTTCGGATGTCTCGTCCGAAGGCTCCGAAAAGACGAAAACCTCATCTTAAGATAGTTTCCTGATACCTATGATCGCTGGTCCTGTTCGCAACGGCAAAGCGCAGATTTTTACTTAATTAATAAAATAGTACGTAATAGCAGAATAAATAAGCTATTATGATCGAAATTCGGTGTGAATTTCGATCACGTCGGTCTGATTACTAAAATTCTATTTTTTGAAAGTTTACGCACTATGGATGCAAGAGAGAAAATTGAACAAATTCAATCGACACTCGATGGTCTTCGACTTTCTAACGCTTACTACAATGTTGCGCATCTACTTGGGGTTACACCGTCAACCGTCTCCAGATGGGCGTCAAACAGCCACACTCCACATAAAAGCCACACTATTAGAATCGACTTACTTCTAAACCTCGTAACAAAAGCCGCTGCGGGGGATCGAAGCGCGCTATTCACCCTCAGCGAACTTGCCTACGAAAACTCCCATAGTTGGCTTAAACTTGGCTACGAGGGGTATCTCATAGCTTCCCAGCACGAATGGGCGCTACGCTTTCCCGGGAAACCGGGACAATCACAGAATCAGTAAGTGCCGGAACGAGTCCTCAAACGTCAGATCGCTATAAAAGTTTTTCCGCGCGGGTTGAATTACAATCCCCGCTCGGATTACAAAAGCGTGCCTGTAAGAAGAATTATGGGGACAAAATGGCAAAGAAGAAACTGAAGGAAGCCGCAGCGGAAGCGGCGGAGCAGGAAGAGAATCCGGATGCAGAGTATTCCAGGTACGTCATCGGGATCGACCTCGGCACGACCAACTGCGCGGTCTCGTACATCGACACTCACGAGGACGAGGACTCCCGCGAGACAAAGATACTCGAGATTCCGCAGATAGTCGATCAGGGCAGGGCCCTATCGCTTAAGACGATGCCTTCGTTCATGTACATTCCGGGGAAATCCGACGTGGGCGAGGGCTGGGCGAATCTTCCGTGGGACGACACTCGAAACTACGCGGTCGGATTCTTCGCCCGCCAGCGCGGAAGCGAGCGGCCAGGATGCCTCGTCGCAAGCGCGAAGAGCTGGCTTTGCAATCACGCGGTCGATCGCAAGGGCGAAATCCTCCCCTGGCAGTCGCAGGAAGAGATTACGAAAGTTTCGCCGCTGGTCGCAGCGACCCGTTATCTTCAGCACCTCGCGGAGGCCTGGGATTATCAGATGGCGCAGGAAGACGAAAGTCTCGCGATCGCGAACCAGGAAGTCTGCCTCACGATTCCAGCGAGCTTCGACGCGGTTGCGCGGGAACTCACCGCGCAGGCGGCCGCGCAGGCGGGGCTAGGCGAAGTCACACTGCTCGAAGAACCACAGTCCGCGTTCTACTCGTTCCTCAGCGAGGAAGGCGAAAAGTGGCGCAGCGCGTGCAGCGTCGGCGATCGAATCCTCGTATGCGACGTCGGCGGCGGCACAACGGATTTCAGCCTCATCGAGGTCAAGGACGAGGACGGCGATCTCGTTCTCGAACGCGTCGCGGTCGGTTCGCACCTCCTGATGGGCGGCGACAACATGGACCTCATGCTCGCGCACCGCGTTTCCGCGCGACTTAAGGATGAGGGCACCCAGCTCGACCGATGGCAGTTCCAGGCGCTTACGTATTCGTGCAGCCGGGCGAAGGAGGTCCTCCTCGAAGATGTTTCGAAGAAGGAGGAGGAGATCACCATCCTTGGCCGCGGGGCGTCGATCTTCGGCGGAATCGTCACGACCGCGTTGACAAGGGACGACGTCGGCGAAGTCCTGATCGAGGGCTTCTTCCCGAAAGTGGGAAAGGACGAGTTCCCGGTGAAGAAGCCGCGGGCGGGTCTCGCGACGCTCGGGCTCGAATACGCTAGCGATCCTGCTGTTTCAAGGCATCTCGCGCAGTTCCTCGGACGAAACGAAGGCGCGCGGCCTACCGCGATACTTTTCAACGGCGGCGTGATGAAAGCGAAGCCTTTCCGGGATCGAATCGTCGAGATCGTCAGAAGCTGGGGCGATGACGTGCGGACGCTCGAAAGCGTCGATCTCGATCTCGCGGTTTCCCGCGGCGCGGCGTATTTCAGGTTCGCGACCCGCGGCAAGGGAGTCCGCATCCGCGCGGGCGTCGCGAGGACGTACTACATCGGAATCGAGTCCACGCTGCCCGCGGTGCCGGGATTCGAGCCGCCGCTGCAGGCGCTTTGCATCGTTCCATTCGGGACGGAGGAAGGCAGCACCATCGAGCTTCCACAGCAAAGCTTCGGACTCTGCGTCGGCGAGCAGGCGGTGTTCCGCTTTCTGTCGTCGAATGAGCGCAAGGACGATTCCGCTGGCACGCTTCACGATGAGGCGCCGCAGGACCTCGAAGAACTCGAACCGCTGGAAACCGCGATGTCGTGGAAGGGTCATGAAGGCGAGATCGTTCCCGTAACGCTCGAAGCGCACGTCACGAACGTCGGCACGCTCGAAATCTTCTGCGTCGCGAAGAACGCGGACCAGCGGTGGAAGCTCGAGTTCAACGTCCGCACCGGCGCAGAAGAAGAATAGGACGTCCTCGCACAACTTTAGCGCGGAGTTGTTACGGACGGATTCAGCTAAACAGCCAGATGAACGGAATCGCCGCGGCGCTGACGAGTCCGAGGAAGACCATGAAGCACGAGGCCTTCGCGTTCGCGGGGACCCGGTTCTTAAGGTTCGTCAGCGCGCTGAGACCGCTTTCCGGGCTTTCGAGCCGCGAGATCGACGACTTGATGAACGACTCGAAATGCGGGTATTTGATTTTGAGCTGGTTCAGCGTGTCGATGGCGCGAATCTGCTTCGACTTGCCGAGATCGCAGATAAGATACGCGACCCACTGTTCCTTGATTCCACCGACTTCGAGGACGGACAGCGTCTTGTGGAACGCCGATTCGTTCCCGCCGAGCAGCCAGAGGTCGCGGAGCATCGGAATCGCGGTGTCCTGGGAGTTCTGGAGAAAGTTCTGCACGAACTTCGTCGTCACCGGCTCGTTCTCTAGCAGCGCGGCGAACGCGGCGGAACACACCTTCGGCTCGCGATCGGTTAGCATCGACGCAATGATCGGCCAGCCGTAGGGATCGCGGATTTCGCCGAAGATTTTGATCGACTGGATGCGCTCGCCGGTTTCCTTGGACTTCGCCTTTTCCTCCGCCTCGATGAACTTGTGCTGGAACATCATGTTGGGGACCGATATCGGGTCCTGACAGCGCGGACACTCGACTATCTTGCCTGCGAACTCGTCCTTGATTCTAAGGGCTTTTTCACACTGAGGGCATGTAACTGGGATGGGCATGATTCACCTTCGTTGGCGGTAGGATTTCTGGCGGGAAATATGGAAGAGACTCAGCGGGGAGTCCACGGCTATAATCGTCGCGCGGTGAAGATTCCTTGAGGGGATTTTCAAATTGTTCGGGGTTACTTGATGAACCCCCCAATCGACGGGTGATACAATTGTATTATGTTAACGGATATCGTTATAAAGAACTTTCGATGCATTAAGGGTTCCCACGTCGATTTATTGGGAAGCAACTTCAACGTCTTAGTGGGACCCAACGGCAGCGGGAAAAGTTCTTTCTTGGATGCACTAGAATTCGTCAGGGATTGTGTGCTGGGTGATCTTCAAACTGCAATCGGAAAGAGGTCATCTGATTTCAGGGATCTGACCTTTATGCGCGAAGGGGACGTTATCATGATTGTCTGCGAGTTCCAGCTCGTTCAATGTGCTTTCCAAAAAGTCCTCTATTCGATCTCAATATGTTTCGACAACACCGAAGGAATAGTGGTTTCGGATGAGTTCCTTGTAGCGCCAGAACTTCGCTCAGGGGGTAAGACGCTACGATCACCGCTAAAATTTAAAGATCATGGGATTTTTGTTGGCCACACTAAACACGACAACAACTACGAGGTCGCCTATTATTCTGAAATGGACATTCAGCATAGAACAATAATTCACAGATCAGATCGTCGAAGAACAGCGTTGTCGCTCGTTCCTCCGGATCGAGAGAATTATCCAACGGCAAATCTTGTTCGCGATTTCATAGTTGATGGAGTGAAATATATACAACTCAACAGCAGAGCAATGAAAGATCCCTGCCCAGCACTTAGCCCGACTTCTCTTAATTTAGACGGTTCGAACCTGGCGAAAGTCATCGGACATTTTATCGGAAAAAACGGAGGTCCGAAATCGAAGGGTCGCGCCACAAAACCGGAGGCGTTCAAGAATTGGATAGGTCACTTAAAATTCGCTCTTCCTGGGCTTTCAGATATTTATCACAGAAAAAGGATAGACGATAACGCGGAATACATAGTTCTGAAATACGATAACGGACTTGAATGTCCGAGTTGGCTATTAAGCGACGGGACTTTGCGGATTCTCGCGCTTACGCTGCTTGCATACCTTCCGCCGAAGCCGGGGATATATCTGGTCGAGGAGCCGGAGGACGGGGTTCATCCGAGAGGTCTCGATGTCGTCCTCGATTCTCTTTCGTCGGTTCCGGGTTCGCAGGTGATGGTTACAACGCATTCTCCGATGGTTATCGAATACGCCGGAAAAGACGCGCTGCTATGTTTTGATTACGACAAAGATGGAACCCACATTCGTCGCGCGGAAGATCACCCGGTTCTGAAAGACTGGGACGGGATTCCCGACCTCGGGACTATCTATGCATCCGGAATACTAGGATGAAAGACCTATTCGTACTCGCAGCGGATGCGGACGCGAAGGCGTTTCTAAATTCGATTCTCGCAAAACCGAAGGCGTTGAAAATCCGTTCGATCTGCTACTACGTAGACAGGCACCCGGGACGCGATCCCGGAATGATAAAGAGCGGGCCGGAACTCGCAAGGTTGCGGAAGGGCGAATATCGCAAAGCGATCCTGATCTGGGATTACCACGGTAGCGGACACGATACAAAAAAGAAAAAGCTGACCCCTTTGAAGTCCAGCGAGGAAATGCAGTTGCGCTTCAATAGAGTTAGCTGGAAAGATAATTCAAGCGCTATTGTTATCGTTCCCGAGTTCGAGGAATGGCTTTGGCATACACAGAACGAAGTCGCGATGCATTTCAATATTCAACAGGCTGACCTTGACAGCTATATAAGCGAATACGCTGAAGATAAAAAGATAACCATCGAGGCCGCGAAGGAGTATCGCCCGAAAGAACTTTTCGATTTCGTGCGTGGGGAGAAGCTGAAACTTCCCAAATCACCCGTCATTTTCGCCGGAATCGGAAAAAAAGCGAGCATACCGAAACTGATGAAAAGTTCGAGTTTCGCAACGCTCGTGTCAACTCTTCGCGCCTGGTTTCCGCCGGCGAAGTGAATCTACAGTTCCTTCGCCGCGGTAACGTACGCGTCGAGGTCGGCGCGGGTGTTGACCTCGGTGACTGCGATCAGGAGCGCGTCGCTCAGCTCCGGATACCACGATCCAAGCTCGAAGCCGGGGTCGATGTCCTTCGCGCGGAGCTTCCGGACGACCTCCGCCAGCGGCTTTTTCGACCTGAGCGCGAATTCGTTGAAGAAAGGCGCGGATTCCATCACCCCTTCCCTCTCCCGTGGGGAGAGGGGGAAAACCAGCTCGAAATTTCCGGTTTTGACGAGTTCGTCCGCGAGGAAATGCGCGCGCCTTGCGCAGATTTCGCTCGCTCTCGCAAATCCGGATTTTCCAACCATCGCGAGATGAATCGCGCACCTTAGCGCGAAAAGTCCCTGGTTCGTGCAGATGTTCGACGTCGCCTTTTCTCTGCGGATGTGCTGTTCCCTGGTCTGGAACACGAGCACGTAGCCACGTTTGCCGTCCGTGTCGGCGGTTTCGCCTACGATGCGGCCTGGCATCTTGCGGACGTAATCCTTCCTCGCCGCGACAAATCCGAAGTGCGGACCGCCCAGCGCCATTGGGCTTCCGAGCGGGCTTCCGTCGCCTACGACGACGTCCGCGCCGAAGTTCGCGGGCGCTTCGAGCACGCCGAGGCTGATCGGATTCACGCAGAACACCGTCAGCGCGCCGTACTTGTGCGCGAGTTCGCATATCGCGCGGCCGTCTTCGATGACGCCGAGCGCGTTCGGACTCTGGATCGCGACCACGCTGACGTCCTGCTTCGCGAGTTCCTTCTCGAGCTGCGCAAGGTCGGTGACGCCGCCGTTCATCGCGACGGTTTCGACGCAGAGATGATCCAGATGCTGGGTGTTCGTGCGGAGAACCTGCCTATACTGCGGGTGCACGGACTCGCTGACGAGCACGCGGCTTCTTTTCGCGTTGACACTCGTCGCAACGAAAACTCCTTCCGTGAGCGCGGTACTGCCGTCATAGACGGACGCGTTCGCGAGGTCGCATCCGGTGATTTCGCAGATCATCGACTGATACTCGAAAAACGCCTGGAGTATTCCCTGGCTGAACTCCGGCTGGTACGGCGTGTACGCGGTCAGAAACTCGCCGCGGAGGACGAGGTGGTCGATCACGCGCGGTATGAAATGCTGGTAGATTCCCGCGCCTCGAAAGTTTCGCCCGCCGAAGGTTCTGTTTTCGTCCGCTATGCGCGAAAGCTCCTCGATGAGTTTGCTCTCGATGAGCTTGTCCGGAATGCCGAGTTCGCCCCGGAACTTCAGCGAATCGTCGATGTGCGAGAAAAGGTCGCTTACCGAAGAAAGCCCAAGTTCCGCGAGCATCTCGAGCACGTCGGTTTCTGAATGTTGAATGTATGTCATTTGTATCCCCACTAAGCCATAACTGCCACGCCTGCTATCGCCTCCAAATTACAGGTAGGACGCGATTGTAACCCTTCGCTTAGTACGGGTTAAATCGTGACGCGATATTTTCCAGGTTCAGCCGCCGGTGGGCACGGAAGCCGACGCTTGCCGCTGGCGAAGTGTCCCTGCGATGTCCGTGAGCTGCTGAAGGCTTCCATCGGGCATGAATCCGTCCGCCTCCTTTTTCAGACTCTCGACAGTATCGATCGCGCTCTGAAGTTCCTCCGCGGTCTGCTCTGCGGACGTGAACTTGTTCTTTATGTCCTCCGCGGCGCCCAGATACGCCGAGATGAGGGAATCCCTTCTCTCTGTGATCGTGGGAAGGTCCGGATTTCCGCCCAGCATCGTGACGTACGCCTTGCGCTGATCGTCGAGAGCCTGAATCACCGCGGGATTGCTCACGACTTCCGACGTAATCTTCACTGGGATGTCGCTGATCTTCTTGAAGTAATCGTAAACGCCGATTTCCTTGGCTTTGTCCTGCGCGCTTTCCATCTCCACTACGACCTTATCGCTCGTCTGCCAGAACCAGTTTTTCTGCTCGTCGGTCAAAGCGAACTGATAGATCGCAAGCAGGCCGACCAGAATCACAACGATCAAAAGAATTTTCTTCATCATTTCGCACCTCAACGTTTACGTTTTCTGAACCTTGGCTAAATGGTATTACGGACCGCTGCTTCGATACAACGACCAAATTAGGATTTAGGATCGAGGGTCGAGGGTCGAGGACCTGGGATCGAGGAAACAGGAATTAGTGTTGCCCCGACGCCGAGGAGCGCGCACCATGTTTTCAAGCGGGGATCCTCCCGCGGAGGAACACAAAAATGCACTTCTACTTCGACGGCTCGCACTTCGCCAACGCGCTGATTTTCGTTTTTATTCTCATCGGCGTGTCGCTTCATGCCCAAAGACTTGCGCACGTTCGCATAATGATCACCTGCGCGATCGCCGACCTCGCGCTGTTGCTTTACGTCGAGCTGCGCGACCAGGCTGTGGAAGACTTGTTCGAGAAGATGGCCGTCATTCCTTGGATTCTATGGATACATGTGGCGGTTTCCGCGACGCTCCTGTTCCTCTGGCCGGCCTGCATCGTCAGCGGCTCTAAAATTTATCGCGGCAAAGTAACGGACACCGGAACTCACAAAAAGCTCGCGATGACGTTCCTCGTTTTCAGGTTCCTGACTCTCGCGACGAGCACGCTTATCAAGCACGCGGTCTGACGGTTCAAGGCTACCCCACGGCGTTCTGCTTCGTCACCGACGGCGCGGCGAAGAGCTTATCGAACTCTTCCCGGGCGCGGGCTGCGGTGTCCTTCTTGTTCAGATTCCGGCCTACCGCGAATTCGAACCACGAGCAGTCGTTCGCTTTTTCACGATCCGAAACCCATTCCGATCCCGCGAGGTTGCACTGGTTGTACTCGAGAGGATTATGATGCTTGCAGTTTTTGCAGGCGTGCAGGTATTCGCCGCAGACTCCACATTTAGCTTTCGCGAACGGTTGTCCCTGTTTTTCCCACGGCGAACCACATCTATGACACTGCTTCATATCTGCCTCCGTTCAATAGCGAGAACAGTCTAACTTCGCCTGGGAAAGTCGTAAATGATCTTTTTAGTAAAACTGTAAAATGTGTATACGAATATCAAAGTTGCACACTTTTGGCGTTTAAGGCCTCTGAACAAAATAAAGTATCGATTTATGCGGGATTCGTTTTGCGCGAGAGAGTCAAACCGCAGTCGTAGCCATAGTTCCGATGAGGATTTGACGATTGAGCGCGGAATGAATCCCGTGTGAAGATGCGATGCAGAAACGGTAGTTTATTTTGTTCCGAGGCCTAAATCTTGCGGGCGCCGTTTTCAAGCAGCCACCGATCGAGTTCCCAGGTCGATTCGAGGCTGCTGACGCCGAAAACATGCGCGCCCATGTTTTCGATCGAATCGCGCCATCTTTCGCCGGCGCCTGCGCTCCAGCCGCCGTCCGAGACGACGCAGATTCTCGCGCGATCGTCCACGCGGAGCACGCTCGGAAGCTTGCCCCAGAGTTCCTTCACGCGGTGGGTCACGTCTTCGTACGCAGTCACAAGCTTGACGAGCAACGTCGCTCCGGAGTCCGACTCCACCGCGAAATGAAAAAGCGCCTTCCCGGATGCTGAGTTCCCGGGAAGGCTCCTCGAAATCGTCGTGTCCGCAAGAACGCCTCGCGAAGTACCGGAAATGCCGCAATGAAGATAACCCTCCCGCGAGAGTTTTTCGCCGACGAGGAGCGCGAGCGGATTGCTCGCGGGGTGTTTGTACCAGCTTTCGAAATCGTGCGCGAGCACCCTCGAACCGTGTGATTCGGGCTGCGCGTTAGATTCGAGCAGCGAAAGCAGCTCCGTCGCGAGCGCAAGCGCCTGCGCGTCCGTGAACTTCATACCGCTGACGAAATTCGGCGGATAGAAAAGGTGCCTGCCTTCCTTCGCGCGATGCCTGGCGTCGAGCTTCGAAATCACTTCGTTCGGCGCGAACCCGGAAGCGACGATCCCGCTCCGAAGCCCGCCTTCCGACTCGCGGTCGAACGCTATGAGGCTTTTCGCGGGATTCTTCGAACGGGCGACTTTCGAAAGCCGCGCGCGGAACCTCTCCCGGTCGAATTCCGTCCCGGCTTCGCCACCCGATAGAAAATCCCGCACGCGGCGAAATCCCGCCGGCGCGCGGGACTCCGCAGCCTCGCGAATCGCTTCGAGATCGAAGGGGGTGAATGTTTCCCGGAACCGGATCAGCGCGGACGACGCGCGATACTCCGCAAGCAGATCGTTCTCGAAAATCACCGGCTTCTGCCTTTCCGGAATCCATTTCGCTCCCGCGAGGCGCGACAGCGACGGAAACCGTTCGCGGAAATCGCCTTCATCGAAACGCAGCCGCGATCCGAGGAGCTTTCGAAGCTCGTCCACGGGAATGAGGAGCAGCGACCGCGCCACCCGGTAGAAGTCGGTCGGCGCTTTCTTCGCAGGAGGTTTCCGCGCGCGCACCGTCTCTCTCGTCCGGAGTTCCGATGATCGTGGGAGCGTCTCCGTCACGGCGCGTTCGAACTCGGAAAGCTCCGCTTCGCCCGGCGAAAATGGATCGAAAAACCGAAGCGTTCTGTCCGCGACGAGATCCCACCCTTCGGCCATGAACTTTTTCCAGCCCTGCCGCGATCCGAGAAGAATCGCGATCGCGGCCGCTTCCGGGATCGCGCGTCGGAGGAATTCGATTTCCCCCGCGGTCTCCCAGAACTTGCTGTCGGAACTGCGGACGACTTCGCTGCTCGTTACGAAAATGAATCTCTCGGTTCCGTCCGCCGACTTCGCGAGAAAGT
Organism: Planctomycetota bacterium; assembly: GCA_024653775.1. Classification (GTDB taxonomy): domain Bacteria; phylum Planctomycetota; class UBA8742; order JACQVU01; family JANLHZ01; genus JANLHZ01. The sequence continues at coordinate 47,626 of JANLHZ010000289.1, forward strand.
CGGGCACGAAGGGAAGTTCCTCCCTTCTCGGCTGCCATTCGAATCGAAAGCCGGGATTTCGATCTCGGACGCTTTCGAGCATGCCGAGCACGACAAGCTCGAACCCGCGCCCTCGCCTTACGGAATCGCGAAAGGGTGAAGCTTCGTCACCTCGATTATCTTCCGCCGAACGGGGCACCGGTGTCCGTCAGAGTTGTCGAAATGTCGAGCGTGACCATTCTAAAGAGATCGTTCGCGGGCGCGGGAAGAAAGGTAATCGTGTAGAACACGGCCTGTCCGGATTCCGCGTCGCCGCCTTCGATGAGGCTCACGACGTGCTTTCCGTACGGGAAACCATAGACTTCTCCCTCGCCGTTACTGCCTTTGACCTGGAAGCCCGAATCGAATCCGTCGAACTTGATCGCGAAGATCGAGCGGGAGCCGTTTTTGATTCTGAGCAGACCCTGCTGAGTCTTGTCGACGCCGGCGAAGAAGTTGGCGCTCGCCGGTTCCTTGGTGTACGTCACGGTCGAAAAGTTCGGAATGTACGCGGTGCGCTCCTGCACCCTGCGGATCAAATTCTTGGTGTAAGCGTCGTCGGCCTTCGCCGCGGACAGACACTCAGCGACGTACTGCTCGAGCGCGAGGGACGAGAACACGGGCACAACCCGAAGCCCGCGGTTATTCTCGGCGTGCTCTATCAGAAGCGACTGATTGCCGACGGTGGGATCGACGAGCTTTGCGAAGAACTCGCGATTCAGGTACTTCGGCAGTTTCGATCTGGAAGCGTTGACGTGGTCATAGAGCGCGCCAAACTGCGCCACGTTCGCCTTCGCCCACTTCTCGAGCGGGTCGTTCGAACTCGGATCCATGGCCGCAACCGCGCTTTCGATGCCGCGCACCTCGTTTTGAACCGCGTCCATCCTCGTGAACATTTCCTGCCACTCGGCGTTGACGCTGCTTGCGAGGTCGCGTTTGACGCTCTCGTCGTCCGCCGGAGTTGTCTCGATCCAGACGAGATCGTTCATCGGAGCGGTGATCGCGGGGACGAGTCTCCACTCGGTTCCCGACCCGCTTGACATGAAATCGAGCGGCTGCCTTCCCGGATCGACCTGCCATTCGAACTGCGAACGCAGATTCGCTCTCGGTCCCGTGAATTTGGGGATGCTCACGCGGGTTTCGAAAAGCGCCTTCGTTTCATCGGACCAGCTTTCGAACTCGAATCGATCGACGTACTGCACGAATTTTTCCGTGTGGTGCGTGAAGGTGAGCATTCTGAATTCCGGGTTCGACGTTAGCTTCGTGTCGAAAAGGTCGTTCAGATCGCCGTTTTCGGTCCCGTCCTGGGTTCTGCCAGGCCCGGACCTGACGGCCCATGGGTACGTGTATTCGCAGGACAGTTCGAGAATTTCAGAGCAGCTTCTCTGCATCGCTTCGACGATAATGGCTTTTCCGTCGCTGCGGTTCGCGAACGGATATTTGACCTTCAGGTTCGTCTCGAGACCCGCGAGAAGTCCGGGAAGATCGCCGAAGGAGCTAAGTCCGAGCACGGGAACGCAGTCGAGCGCGGTGCAGTAGAGGTTCGTGAACGCGTTCTTCAGAGACTCTGTTTCGAGCGTCGACGCGTACAGAACGTTCTGATGGTTCAGAAGCTGTGGCTTGTGTTTCCACGTCACGTCGAAGAGATTGTCCTGATAGTGGTAGATCGACACGAATATGATTTTCTGCATCTCCGCCGGAATCGGCTTGCCCCGCAGGTAAAGCGTCATGCAGCGCAGAACGATAGGCTGCACTTCGATTCTGAACTTGCCGAACTTGTCGAGAAGGATCGCGATGCCGTTTTTGGCGAATGTTTCGATGAAGCTCTTCAGTTCGGCGTAGCTCTTCTCTTTGATCGCATCCGCGGCTTCGAGGTAGTCACGAACCTGCTGGGTGACTTTGGACAGCGTCTCGCGTTTCCGGGCGAGTGGGAAGTCGTCGAAACCCGCGGGCACGACGAGCCCCGCCGCGGCGTACTGTTTCGCGATGTCCTTTGCAGCCGCTTCCGTAAGCAGCGACATGCTGAGCAGCAGTTCCGCCGAATCCTGTTCCCGGCTCTGGAGCTTGCCGATGATTCCGTTCAGTTCGTCCGGGGTGAGATTTCTGGTGCAAAAGTTGCGCGTCTTGATGTACTCGTCGTCGGTGTAGTTCGAGACGAAGTTGATGACCTGCACCGCGGTGGAGAGGGCTTCGAGCTGCCTCGCGGGATCGTCCGACTTCAAAACGTCGAAGATGTTGTCCGTGTCGATCCGAAGCCCAGCGTCGCCGCAGGAAACGAAGATCGAAAGGCAGACGAGAAGAGAGGCGAACAGTGTCAAACTCTTTTTCATATCGGAACCCGGTGAAATCTGTAAAAGTCGCGCGAGTAGGGGCGTGCGTCGACGAATCCTCAGGACTTTGGGGGCTGCATGTTTCTGGGGAAAAGAATAATAATTGAATCCGTGGGCGAGGTCAAGGGCAAGGATTCATGGATTCGGGAGATGAAAGACATTCGATATAGCAAACGTTCGGTGAACCACGCCTATCAATTACGTCCCCTGCGTCCACTTTGGCCGGAGAATTCGCATCTCCGCGCTGGCGTCCACCCGGAACCGCGGAGAAGTTCAAAGACATGCACCGGCATCACTGAATCGGCACAACTATGTATGTATGAGCACCCGGGTCTTTTACAGACCTCATAATAATACTTATAAACTTATAACAAAGCTTTAAAGAAGAATAAATCATATTAAAACATTACGACTAAGGCTTAGTTGAAATCAACACTTAAGAACGATAACGTCAAAAACGTTTTTGTTCAGAAAAGTTTTTGACTGATCACGGCGGTGCCAGCGTCACTTTTGCGGATCGAGGACGTCCGCGGTCCCAGGTGCCTACGATAGTTTCTAAGGACGGGTCCTAATTCCGAATTTTATCGAGCGCAAGCTCGTAGGACGGGTCGTCTACCAGCGCGAGTTTGAATTCCCGCGCCGCGGCTCCATCGAAGCCCTTCGATTCGCACCAGAGGCCGAGTTCGTAATGTCTTTCCGGATTCCACCGTCCGACGCCGATCAAAGCGGCGCGGTTCCAATATTCCGCGTAAGGCGCAGGTCTGACCGGAGAAACCATTGTCACGTCCCGCGCGGCGTGTACTTCCTCGAGACCATCGCGAATCACCTTCGCGCTGCCTCCCTGCGCGAAATAAAGAAACCCGGTTTGAATCTCACCTTTCACGCTTATTCGCCCGTACTGTTCGAGCTCCTGCCGCGGGAACCACTTTCCCTCGTAGAAACGATCGCCCGACTTCGACTTTGCAATTTCCTCGCTGTAAAAGCTCGCGAGGATTCCAAGAACGAAATGATCGTCGATTCTGACCAGGGAATTAGTTTCGCCGTAGCTGTGGTTTCGCGCGCGCACCTGCATCTGGATTTCGCCCAGAGTCGTTCCGCCTACGCTGACTTCGCCGCGGGAGGCCTGGCCGAGTCTTTCCGTCGCCTCTGACTGTGAATTCGCGCTGCGCTGACGGATCAGTCTGGCAAGCTCGTCGCGAGGAAGCCACCTCCCTGTTACGTCGTCGAACTCGTAACCGAGGCTGCGATAGAATTCGCTGCTTCGCTCCGCCTGCGACCACGCGCTCCGTCCGTTCGATCTTTCGAGGTCCTCGCGATAAACGATCGGGATCTCCTGATCGCCTATGCGGGCGACGCGGTTCTCGCGATCGACTTCGAACTTCGGGCTGCTGAGAAAATCGTACGCGAACACCGCAACGACAACCACCGCCGCGAGTTTCGCAAGTGCGGCGATGCGTTTCCCCGGAGGGACTTTCGCCTCGCTCTTCCGCGGCTCCTTCGGCTTAACGCGGACGTCTCCAATCACGCGCTTTATCGTTTTGACCAGCTCGGGCAGCGCCGCGGGCTTCGGGATGAACCCGTCGATTCCCGCGCGTTCCATCGCGGTCAGTCTTTCCGGATTCGACGTCGCGCTCACTCCGATGACTTTTATGTGCTTCGTGTCCGGATTCTGGCGAAGTCTTCGGAGGACGATGTCGCCGTCGATGTCGGGAAGGTTTATGTCGAGCAGGATGCAGTCCGGATCGAATTCCTTCGTCGCGAAGCCCGCGTCGTACCCCGTGGACGCGGTGAACGTGCGGTATCCTTCCCGCGAGAGTCCAATCTTGAACGTCCGGACGATCAGCGAGTCGTCGTCGACGATCAGAATCTTGTTGTTCTCGAACGCTTCCGGATCGAGCTTCTTCGGACCTTCCGGCTTTTCCGGATTCTGTTCGACTTGATTCATTTTGCTTTTATCGGCGCTGTTTTCGGATCCAGGCGTTGGACTCTCTGGATTCGACCACGCGGATGAGGAATCGCTACCATGCATTGCCGTCGCCCTTTCGTTTTTCGATAGAAAAATTATATCGCGTTTCCGAGGTGAAAACCAGCGAAGGATTCGATCTGACATTTCAGCCGCGCGCGTCGCTGAAACCGGAATCGACGCGCATCAGACGCATCGATGTCAGTCAGCGTGGCGGGGCGGGTCAAAAAAAATAATCTGCGCAATCTGTGCGATCGGCGGATAGATTCTATCCTTGTGGTTTCGAATCGGATTACGGATAAGGACGCGGTGCAGGATAAACGCTACAAGATCGCCGTCATCGTCCCGACGCTCAATCGGCCGGAGACTCTTTCGAACACCGTCGCTATGCTGATGAAGCAGACGAATCAGATTTTTCAGTTGATTATCGTCGACCAGACCGACCAGACGCATCCGAAGGTCGAAGAGTGGAAGGACTTCTTCGGCGATCGGCTTTTATATCTGCGCATCAGAAAAAAGCAGCTTCCGCACGCAAGAAACGTCTCGGCGCGGAGGTCGAACGCCGAGATACTTCTGTTTCTGGACGACGACATCGAGCTGGACCCAGGGGTGGTCGACGCGCATCTCGCGAGGTACGTGGACGACACCGTCGCCGCGGTCGCGGGGAGAGTCTACGGCGCGTACGACGTCGACGACCGTGGAATTCTTGGGCTGGCGGGGCTTGTCATCGGAAAGAGTTACAGGTTCTATCCGAGGATGGTGCGCAACTTCCATCTCGAAACCCCCGCAGAAAATATCGAGCACTTCCCCGGAGGACACTTCTCGATCCGCTGGTTCTGGTACGAGGCTCTGGGCGGCTTCGACGAATTCTTCCGAGGTAATGCTAGCATAGGCGAGGAAAGCGAGTTCTGCCACCGACTAAGGGGCGCGATTTCGAAAACCGGGAAACGGATCGTGTTCGAACCCCGTGCAAGCATCCGCCACCTCCAGGTTGCGGAAGGCGGCTGTCGTCATCCCGACTGGCCTTCGTGGGTGCGCTGGCAGTGCCACAACACCACGCTGATGTTCCTCCGGCATTACAGGTGGCGCTGGCTGCTCGTGTTCCTGACGCTGAAACTCGCGTGGCTATCGATTTTCTCGCTGAAACGACTTTCGCCGCTGTGCTACCTTGCAGGCTTCACGGGCATTTTCCACGGCATTTTCAAATTCCTCGCAAGCGGACACATAACTTTGAACGAGGCGGACCGGACTGAAGTTCTGTATAGCAGCCGTGACGAGGTGAAATAGCTTTCCGACTCTTTATTAAAAAGCGCACGAGTTCAAAGATAACCCTCGCCGCGTCCTTACCGCAGACACCGTCGCCATCGCGCTGACGAAAAAGTACATCGCGACGATAGGGTAGACCTCGGAGTACATTTTCATCGCTGACTCGCCGACCGCCCAGTCGAGGAAGGTCGGCGCTCCCGATTGCAAGCAGCTTTGCGCGTATCTCGGGAACCATCCCGATAAACTCCGCGTCTCTGGAATCGATGTCCCGCAACATCGCTTCCTTGACCGTTCTGCTCGGAGACAGCGGCCCAGGAGTGAAAAGAATTTTGTCTGGAGAATTCATGTGAGAGCCGGAACCATAATCCATGTATATGAATTTCGGATTAAAAGACCGCTAAGAATAAACTTCGACTGTTCAACAAGAAGCGGAGGGAATACAGCCACGGGATCATCTCCTTGTGATACAATTTTTATTAGGCGGAGGAACGTCCTGCATAGTGTCCACATCAAGCGTTGCGATCATTTCCTTATCTTCATGACAAGAAACCATAGGAAGCAAATGATGCGTCGAGCAGACAGCAAAATGGGGGGAGGCTGCTATGCGGAGCTATCTTATAAAAAAGGAATGTATTTCCACTGAGGCGGCCGGGTTACTTTCCCTGACGCTTTTCATCTGGATCTTCTTTTTAACCGATTGCGGAGGCGGTTCCGGCGGTGTTCAGATTCCGACCGCGCCGTCACTAGGGAATCCGACGCTTATCGTGGGAGCCGCGGTGGACGGCACCGTGACGCTTGTTTTCGCGGACGTCCCCGGCGCGGCGAATTACGAGCTGATCTACGGCGACGTGATCGACCCGGATAATCCTTCCACCGTCCTGTCCGTTCGGAGTCCCGTCGTTCTGCGGGACCTAACGAACGAATCCACCTACTTTTTTACACTTTTGGCTAAATCCCCCACAGGCGGCGCGACACAATCGAACACCGTGAACGCAAGTCCGTTCGAGTCGGTCACGCCGCCTCAAATTCCAGTGTTCAGCTCAGCGGAACCGGGCGGCGGCAGCGTCCGGCTTACGTGGAGCTTCCTATCCGACGCGACGGGTTACATCGTCTACTATAAGGATTCCGCGGACGTTGCACCGGGAAACGCAACCGTTATCCCATATGCGAGCAGTCCGCAAGTGGTAACGGGACTTTCGGACGGAGTAGATTACTACTTCGTTCTCACGGCGTATAACGCGTCGGGGGAATCGCAGCCGTCGCCGCTTTTGAGCGTCAGGCCCGCGGTGAGCGCAACGCCTCCGCAGCCGCCGAATCTGCGAGTCGTTTCGAGCGGAGACGGCTTCGTGACGCTTGCGTGGGATGAGGTCTTCGACTCGTCGAGCTACAACGTCTATTATCGCGCGGGTCCGTCGGTCACGATAGATAGCGGCGAGCTTGCGAGCTTTCTTTCAAGCCCCGCGATTATAGATGGCCTCGTTAACGGAGCGACCTACGCCTTCGTCGCGACCGCAGTGAACAGCGCGGGCGAGTCGGAGCCGTCGGCGATCGCTTACGGTACGCCTATAGGGCTTGGCGACGACGTCGTTCTCGACGTGACGGCTACGGCGCCAATCAGTTCCACCGGCGGCCAGACCCCTAACATTTCTCTCTCAGGCGTTGTCGATATCAGCCACGGAGGCACGGGCGCGTCAAGCGCGACGGACGCGAGGATGCTGCTAGGCCTAGGCGGTCTCGCGACGAGAAACAGCATCGACGAGTCCCTCTGGTACGGCGCGCCGCTTTCGATCGCTAGCGGAGGAACCGGAGCGAGCACAGCGTCAAGCGTGCGCGACAACCTCGGTCTTGGTGATCTGTCTACTCTTGACTACGTCGGCGATCAGCTCTGGTCGGGTCCTGCGCTGTCCCTGGCTCACGGAGGCACGGGAGCCACCACCGCCGCGGGAGGACGCGTCAACCTCGGACTCGGCGACCTCTCGATTCTCGACGCTATCGGAGATCCGTACTGGGAGGGCGCGCCGCTGTCGATTTTGCACGGAGGGACCGGCGCGATCGACGGGGCTGGCGCGCTCGCGAGCCTCGGCGCCGCTGCGAGAGGCGTCAATTCCGACATCACGAGCCTCCGAGGGCTAAACTCGAGGGACGCGATCGTCATCGGTCCCTACGGCGACGAAATCGAAGAGACAGGCGAACTTCGGTTTAATGAGCTGGAGATGAACGGCGGGAACTTCGCGGGACTTCGCGCGCCGGATTCCATCGCGGAGGACTTCGTCCTGACCCTGCCTCCGGCAGACGGCGCGGCGAATGAGGTTCTTGCCACCGACGGCGCGGGCAACCTCATCTGGACGAGTCCGGCCCATGGCGAGGTACTTACAGTCACTGCAGGGGGTGTGCTATCGTCGAGCGGAGGAGCTTCACCCGAGATTACGCTCACAGGAGTCGTCGGCCTCGGAAACGGCGGTACGGGAGCAGCCACGGCCGCCGAAGCCCGCGCGAACCTCGGACTCGGATCGATTGCGCTGCAGGATTCGGACTACGTCCTGATCACCGGAGGCAGCATCGCCGGGACTTCCACGAGCGACTTCACGATAAACTCGGAGTCGAACTCAGGAACGATTTCGGCAAGCTCGCTGACGGAAGCGCGAGCGTACCTGCTTCCGGACGCCGGCGGCACATTCGCGCTGACGACGGACCTGCACGCGCAGAACACCGACGTCGGCACAACGTCAGGTTCGTGGACATTGAACTCCGGAGGATCGTTCGCGACTATCGACACGAGTTCGATCACCTCCGGGCACGCGTACCTGCTTCCGGACGCAGGCGGCACATTCGCGCTGACGACGGACCTGCACGCGCAGAACACCGACACGGGAACTGCGTCGCAGACCTGGATCGTCGGCGCCGGCGGGTTTACCGCGACCCTCGACTCCGGATCGCTGACGGAGGACCGATGGTTCACCTTCCCTGACGCTAGCGGAACGATCGTTACAGACGGAATTAACGACAGCATCACCTCGATCACTGGACTTCGCGAGCAGATCGCAATCGCAGTCAATCCATACGGCGAGGACGCGGGCGAAACAGGCGAGTTGCAACTCCTCGAACTCGATGCAAACGGCGGCGAATTCGTCGGTTTCAAGGCGCCGGACTCCATCGACTCGAGTCTGATTTTCACGCTGCCTTCAGCCGACGGACTCGCGACCCAGGTCCTGACGACGGACGGCGCGGGAAACCTCGGCTGGTCCACTCCAGGGGGATATACTTTCTATTATGATGAAGGGAAAACTTATCGAGGATGGCACGCAACGCTAACGGATGAGGATTCGCTTACGCCAATGTATTTTTCCTTTCCGGCAAGGGTTCGCTCCCGTAATGGAACACTGGTGGCGTCCCAAGGGAACTTCCCCGACCTTCTTCTCCCTGTTCGCGATACTGTCGGCACTCCCGGCGGTGGAGAATTGAGTCACACTCAATACAGGGATGTCCTTCGATCGATACACGGATTACCGGGGGAGTGATGTTACTGTGACAAGATTAGATTATATTTGTTTTACGCTTGCACTAAGCACTGTGTTAAACGGGTGTCATTCACCCGATCCATACTACTATGATCGTGTCAAGCAGATTCGTGACGAGCCTCTGATCGAAAGCAACGATCACGGACAGGAATACAACGATGAGGAATATGGACCTATCCCACCGATTCTAAAAAGATACTCTTTGAGAATGGAAATTGAGCGCGTCGAACACGATATGCCTGAAGAAGCTGAGCGATACTGGAATCTTATAAGGGACTTTCAGTCCTCCGATCAAGATATAAGGCAAGCTGCCTGGAGAAAGATCGTAGATGAGGACCAATCGGTGGTTCCGATTCTGATAGAATCGCTTGTTGATGCGTACTGGATTGATACGTGGAGCTTGGATATATCAAGATACACATCCCTGACGACCACTACTATTGAAGAACACCTTCGCAACCCCGAGCATAGAGAATACACGGAGGGACTGCTCTGGGAGCGCTGCCTAAGGGGAAAGCTGTCGGATGCAATGCTTAGCAACATACTCTTCGGAAAGTCAACATTGTTTCTTCCAACAATCAATGACAATTCTCAGCGGGAAATGCAGATATTTCAGAGGAATATGTCAACATATTATCGATCGCGATTATCCGAAGTTTGTTTCGTGATTTTACATCACCCGCTATACAACACCCGCCGAAATCACTTTGGTATCCTTAGCCTGCTGCTCCATTTTTCGACAGAAGAGGAAGAAGTTGAGATACGCGATGAAATGGAAGCTAACGATGTTCCGCGCGACTTCGATCCAACTTCCGAGGAACTTGATCCGTGCTTTCATCCTTTAGTCTCTCCACCCACTTGGTATATCGAGGAACATCCAAACTGGAAACAGGAAATTTATGGGGAAGAGTAGTTCCATATTCTATAATATTAAGTATATCGCAGTCTTGGCATTCGCGGGAATTGTGATTGCTTTGATATATGCAGTTCAGGATGATGCCGAATCGACATCTGAAGACACAGCACTTGAGAATAGAGAATCCGTCGCTTCCGAACGTCAAGAATCAGTAGCATTATCGAGGCTGAACCCGCGTTATTCACGATAGGCAGAAATAAAAATACCCAAGGCGCGAACTTTGCAACGGAGGAGGTGTCTACGCCCCTTTCCGGAATTGCAAGGAGAA
>JANLHZ010000290.1 GCA_024653775.1 Planctomycetota bacterium
CTTCGAAATAGTCATGACTATTTCGAAGTATGATTCGAAATGGTCTCAGGATGAGTGACTACATCCACGATCATTTGCTCACATATTCGCGATCATCGCGTCGGCGTACTCCGAGCACTTCAGCAGTTTCGCGCCTTCCATCAGACGATGGAAGTCGTAAGTCACTGTCTTCTGCTCGAAGGTCTTGTCCATCGCTTTTATTATCAGCGCCGCGGCTTCGTTCCACCCGAGGTGACGGAGCATCATCTCTCCGGAGAGGATCACGCTTCCTGGGTTTACCTTGTCGAGGTTCGCGTACTTTGGCGCGGTTCCGTGGGTCGCCTCGAAAATCGCGTGCCCGGTGACGTAGTTGATGTTTCCGCCCGGCGCGATTCCGATGCCGCCTACCTGCGCGGCGAGGGCGTCGGAGAGGTAGTCGCCGTTCAGGTTCAGGGTTGCAACGACGTCGAACTCCTTCGCGCGGGTAAGCGTCTGCTGGAGCGTGATGTCCGCGATCGTGTCCTTAATCAGCAGTTTCGATTTCCAGGCGCCGTTTCCATGAGTCGCATAGATCGCGTTCAGCACGTCCTCGACCTCCTTGCGCTTGCCTTCCTTCTGCTTAGGTGTCATCAGGTCGTAGCCGGGATCGATCGCGCGGGCGTTGTCCTCTACGCTGATATTCGGATTCTGGTCCTTGTTCCCGAGAATCCAGCTTTCGCGCTCGGTGACGATTTGATCGCGGAAGAACTTGGTCGCGACCGCGTAACCCCACTCGCGGAACGAACCCTCGGTGAACTTCATAATGTTGCCCTTATGCACAATCGTCACGCTTTTGCGCTTCTGCTGGATAGCGTAGCTGATCGCGCTGTGGACGAGCCGCTCCGTGCCGAGATAGCTGATCGGCTTGATTCCGATTCCGACGTTGAGTCCGCCGCAGCTCCATTTGGTTATGTCGCGCTTCGGCATCCCGAACTCCTCGAGCTTCGCGTTCCACTCGACGCTTTTCTGCACGGTTCCGAATCTGATCTTCTTGAAGTCGTCTGGGAACGTCTGTTCGATGAAATCGAGCAGCTTTTTCGCCTGTTCGCTCCCCCCAGCGTACTCGATTCCCGTGTAGATGTCTTCCGTGTTTTCGCGGAAAATGACCATATCGACGTCATCGGGCCGCTTCACGGGCGAGGGAACTCCCGTGAAGTAACGCACCGGGCGAAGGCAAACGTAGAGGTCGAGCATCTGTCTCAGCGCGACGTTCAGACTCCGGATCCCCCCGCCGATGGGGGTTGTGAGCGGTCCCTTGATTCCGACAAGGTATTCCGCGAACGCGTCGACGGTATCCTGCGGCAGCCAGTCTCCGATCTGGTTGAACGCCTTTTCGCCTGCGAGGACTTCCATCCACACGATCTTGCGGTCGCCCTTGTACGCCTTCTTTACCGCCGCATCGAAAACCCGGACCGATGCGCGCCAGATGTCCGGACCCGTGCCGTCGCCCTCTATGAACGGAATTATCGGGTGGTTCGGGACATTCATCACGCCGTGTGCGTCTGTGATTTTTTCGCCTGTCGTCGGTCTCGGATTCTTGTAAGTCATTTGCGCTCCTCCAGGATTTCAGTCAGTACAATGTTACGATGCTGCACTGAAAAAGTTTACGGAGGTCGCATAGTCGGTAATAGGCTTGTAAAAAATTTAATCCCACCGACGCATGAGCTGATGTTTCATTATATTCGTGCCGTCTACGAATTTATCGTACTATTTTATCGTGATGTGATATTATTACAATAAATTCGTAGACGGTACGAATATAATGACATGTTACCAGTCATGCCCGCCGGGGAGGTTGCCAAGATGGGTCGTGGCGTTCAGGAAACAGAGCATCCAGTCGTTCGAAGAGTACTCGAACAACGACACGCCCGCGTTCGAGGTCCTGAAGCGCTTCGTTTTGCCGTACGGAATTCCTAGAACGTGGTAGACGAGAGTCAGGATCGGGCCGCCGTGGGTGACGATTGCGACAGTGTTTCCGTCGCTTTCCTCCGCGATGCGTTCGTATTCCGCGAGCACCCGGCTCCACATGGTTCTGCGGGATTCGCCGCCTTTCAGGACGAAATCGAAATCGGAAACGAATTTTGCGACTTCTTCCGGACGATTCTTTTTCAGGTCTTCCCAGGGCTGACCCTCGAAGTCTCCGAGGTGCTGCTCGCGAAGGCCTTGCGACAAAGTCAGCGGCACTTCGAGCGTCCGGACGATAATCTCTGCGGTTTCCCTCGCCCGGCTGAGATCGCTTGCGTAAATCTTTTCGATTCCCTCGCTCGCTATAAATTCCGCTGTCTTTTCCGCCTGCCTGCGCCCGAGGTCGTCGAGCTTCGAGTCCATCCAGCCCTGAATGATCCCGCTTTGGTTCCACTCCGTGCGCCCGTGTCTGACGATATAGATGTTGCAGGTCAATTTCGCTCCTCGCTCGGCGTGAATTCCTGATGCTTGGCGATAAAAATAAACCACGGATTGCTCGGATGACACGAAAAATAAAAACCTCGGTGAGCGTTCGGTGAACCGCGTCGCCTTGCGGCTCTGGCATCTTAGGACGAACAAGGAAATAACTAATACATCTCGCATCACATCTTCACGCCATCTTCAATCCGCACTCAATCGTCCCATAACTTCGAGGTAATGGCTCGAAGTAACTATAGCTACGACTGCGGTTTGACTCATTCGTGCGAATCGAACCTGACGCAAATCTGAGCGCGATTTTGTATGACTTATTTCCTTGCGCGTCATTACTCATGATCCACTGTGGTAATGCTGCATCCGTCATTTTAAACCAGCGCTACTCAAAATGGGGATAATATTGTGGGCTTGATTGTAACAAATAATTTAGACTTAGACTTAGTCGTAATCTTATAATGCGCTTTTTTACCATTATTAGCCTTTTAATAAGTTAATTAGTATTATTATAATCATGATAATATATGATAGCATCTGTGCCGATATTGTTGTGTCGATTCAGTGATTCATAGCACTTCTCTGGAACTTTTCATCTGGAACTTTTCAGCCCTCCCAGGCGGAGGTTGGCGAAAAAGTGCCCGGGACTTCAATCGTCTGACATTGAGATGCCTGGAATTGACTTCTCGCGCAACTGATGTTCCATTAAAAAACCGATGCGAAAGCCGTGAATCGGCGTTAGGAGGCCGAGGACGGGCAGTATTCCGGATTTCAATTGTAGGCAGTGATATTG
>JANLHZ010000292.1 GCA_024653775.1 Planctomycetota bacterium
CACGTTGTTTGGAACGTTCCAGGCGTTTCCTTTGCGTGGCACGGTCATCCTGACCGTGAAAACACGGACGAGACGTCCGTGCCACGTGGTTAACCGAACGCTCACGAATTTCCCGCGGTGATCTAATTTCCTACTTTTTTGCCAGCGCTTTTTCGAGTTTTTTCGCAACCGTGGGAGGAACGAAGTTCGAAATGTCGCCGCCGAGAGACCCAGCCTCGCGGATCAGCCTGCTGGAGATGAAAGAGTATTCGAGGCTCGCCATCACGAACACGGTTTCAATGTCCGGTGCGAAAGTTCTGTTCGTGAGCGCCATCTGGAACTCGCTCTCGAAGTCGCTGATGGTCCTGATTCCGCGAAGCAGGGCGTTCGCCTTCACTTTGCGCACGAAATCGACCGCCATTCCGTCGAAAGTATCGACCCTGACGTTATCGAACTCAGCGGTGGATTCGATAAGCATTTCCTTTCGTTCATCCAGCGTGAACAGAGGCGACTTAGATATATTTGTAGCAATTGCGACTATGAGTTCGTCGAATAGTTGCGCGCCTCTTTTAATAACGTCGAGATGACCGTATGTAACCGGGTCGAACGATCCTGCGTAAACGCCTCTTCTTTTCATATTAATTCAATTTCTTGAAGGTGAAAAATATCGATGTCTCAATGTTATTTTTTAATCGCGTTTTTCGAATGGAGATATTCCGCGATCTGCACCGCGTTCAGCGCCGCGCCTTTTAGGAGTTGATCTCCGACGCACCAGAAGTCTATGCCGTTTTCCTGGCTGATGTCCTCGCGCACCCTTCCAACGAAAACCGGGAATTTACCGGCGACTTCGAGCGGAGTCGGGTAAATCGACCTCTCCGGATCGTCCTCGACGACTACTCCAGCGGCGCCCCGCAGCAGCGCGAGGGCTTCGTCGCGAGTGACTTTGCGTTCAAGCTCCATATTCACCGATTCCGAATGCGCGCGAAACACCGGAACCCTCACGCATGTAGCCGAAATTCTAATGCTATTATTTCCGAGGATTTTCCTTGTTTCGTTAACAAGTTTCATTTCCTCTTTCGTATATAGATTCGGCAGGAATTTATCGCATTGCGGAATCACGTTGAATGCTATCGTTTTCGTGAATTTTTTCGGCGTGACGTCTTTTCCTTCCCGCACCGGATCGATCTGCTTTTCGAGTTCCTCGATCCCCTGCTGGCCCTGGCCGCTGACGGCCTGGTACGTCGTGATTACGAGACGTTTTACGCCGACTTTTCGAACGAACGGCGCGAGGGGAACGACAAGGATGATCGTCGAGCAGTTCGGGTTTGCGATTATTCCCCGGTGATCGAGCGCCGCCTCCGCGTTGACCTCGGGCACCACGAGCGGCACATCCGGCTCCATCCGAAACGCGCTCGAGTTGTCGATCACGATGGCGCCCGACTCCGCCGCGGCTGGCCCGAACTCGATGCTCCGGTCCGCTCCGGCGCTGAAAAATGCCACGTCGACGCCTTTGAAGGAATCTTTCGTCAGTTCCTCGACCTTCGCCTCGATGCCGCCTGACGAGACCTTCTTTCCGACGCTGTTCTTGCTTGCGAGCGCTCTGATCGATTTCATCGGGAACTCGCGTTCCACGAGCATCCTTAGCATTTCCTGCCCCACGGCGCCCGTTGCGCCAGCGATAGCTACCGAGTACTTTGACATTTTCTCCGCCAGTCCTAGAGGCTGAAACCGGACGCGTTGCCAAGCGTCCCCGAATTTCATCGGAATAGACTAATGACAAAATCCAGCCTGTAATGCCATAGATGACTTTTCTGAACTTTTAAAATTTTATCGGTACAATATTTTTAGCGGAGCTTGTATGAGGCTATGCCCGCGCGTAGTCTTTGCTCCCTTGACGCGGGGTGGAGCAGTCTGGTAGCTCGTCGGGCTCATAACCCGGAGGCCACAGGTTCGAATCCTGTCCCCGCCAGTACACAAGTCAGGCACTAAAGGGACGTTTCAGCGTCCCTCGCTGTTTCCGGGCAAAACGCATTGCCAACATTTTGCCAACACTTCGTCGCTGGCTGCTATTCGGAAACCTTCTCTTTTCAAGCTACTTTTGGAAGGGAAGATCGAAATGGCATCGCTGCGAAAACGAGAAGGAATCTTTCATCTCCTGTGGAGGCAGGACGGAAAACAGCTTTCCAAGTCCCTCAAGACCACCAGCCGGAAAGTCGCGGAGCGGGAACTCCTGAGGATCGAAGCAAAGCTCCTCGACAAGGAGTACCGCGTACAGGGCGAGGTTGCGCTCAAGCCGCTGATGGAGCGTTACGAGGAGCACATCCGGACGTACCGCACGAAAAAGGGGTTGAAGTCCGACTTGGGCAGACTTACGAACTTTATCGAAGCGACTGGTGTTCTGACTTTGAACGCGATCACTGCGCCACTGGTTCAGCAGTACCTCGACCGTCGCATCACCGTTGACGGGATCAAGCCTAAGACGGTGAACAATATCCGTGGCGCGATCCAGCACCTTTTCAGTTTCGCGATTCAGGAAGGACATTGGCTCGGCGAGAATCCGATGACGAAGGTCAAGCGCGCGCGACTGAGTGCTCCGTCGATCTCTTATCTCACACTCGTACGAGTTCACGAAGTCCTGGGTGCGTTCAAACCGTGGCCGGACTTCCAAACGGCGGTCGCGATTCTCATCTACACCGGACTCCGAAGATCGGAGTTGATCTGGCTCACGGGCGAAGACGTAGACCTTGAACGCGGGTTGATACTTGTCCGCGCAAAAACTGTTGATGGCAAGTTCTGGGAGCCGAAGACCAAGCGAAATCGTTCCGTCCCGATCTCGAAAGCTCTGCGTACTTACCTTGAAGACTACGAGAGTCCTACGAACGCACCGTGGTTCATCACGACACCTCGCGGGTGCAGGTGGGATCCCGATCACTTCTCGCAACAACTCGCAGTGCGGATGAAGCAGGTCGGTCTGTCCTGGGACTGTCTCGAATTCCGGCACACCTTCGGAAGCCTACTCGCACAGAAGGGTGTGTCCCTCTACCAGATTTCGTCCCTGATGGGAAACTCGCCGGAAATCTGCCGGAGGCATCTGATGTTCCATTAAAAAACCGATGCGAAAGCCGTGAATCGGCGTTAGGAGGCCGAGGACGGGCAGTATTCCGGATTTCAATTGTAGGCAGTGATATTG
>JANLHZ010000007.1 GCA_024653775.1 Planctomycetota bacterium
CGTCAAGCCCGACGCCTACCTCACGGGCTATTTTTCCATCACCGGAAGGTTCATCCCATTCGCTGGAAATAGTTGTCATGAGCAGTTCATCGGGGCGACAGGATTCGAACCTGCGGCCTCCTGCTCCCAAAGCAGGCGCTCTAGCCAAGCTGAGCTACGCCCCGATCGAGCGACACGACTATAATACCAGCAACTTTCCCGTGCAAACGATGCCGAATTATTAAATAATCTTTTACGGAAACATTCGGCGAAGTTCAGAGAGGTGAAATGACAACGACAATTCTCGTCACAGGAGGCTGCGGCTTCATCGGATCGAACTTTATTCATCATCTCCACGCTGTCCGAAACTCGTGGAAGGTCGTCTGCGTCGACGCGCTCACGTACGCCGGGAATCTCGGGAATCTCGACGAGATTCGTTCGTGGGAGAATTTCACGTTCGAGCGCGCGTCAATTGCCGACCGAGGGGCGATGGACGAGGTCTTCTCCGCTCACAAGATCGATTACGTCGTCAATTTCGCCGCGGAAACCCACGTCGATCGCAGCATCGAAGACGCAACGAATTTCATCCTCACGAACGTCGGCGGAACGCAGGTCCTCCTCGACTCAGAGCGCGCTCACGGCGTTAAGCGGCATCTCCAGGTTGGGACGGACGAAGTCTACGGCTCTCTCGGCGTGGCGGGGTTCTTCGTCGAGACGATGTCGCTGCATCCAAACAGCCCCTACGCCGCGTCGAAGGCGAGCGCGGACCTCCTCTGCCTCGCGGCGCACCACACTCACGCTCAGGACGTCGTAATCACGCGCTGCTCGAACAATTACGGACCCTATCAGTTCCCGGAGAAGATGATTCCTTTGATGCTCAGAAACGCTCTTTCGGACAAACAGCTTCCCGTCTACGGTGACGGAATGAACGTTCGCGACTGGCTTTACGTCGAGGACCACCTGAAGGCCATCCTCCTCGTCCTTGAAAAAGGTCGGGCAGGCGAAGTTTACAACGTCGGCGGGCACAACGAATGGCACAATATCGATCTCGTAAAACACATTCTGAATGAACTTGGAAAGCCAGAGTCGCTGATCAAGTTCGTCGAGGACAGGAAAGGCCACGACCTTCGTTACGCCATCGACCCGGAAAAGATCGCCTCGGAACTCGGCTGGAAACCAGAGACGATGTTCCCTGAGGGAATAAAGAAAACTATTAAATGGTATTCTGACAACCAGAAATGGCTCGATGATGTCACGTCGGGAGATTACCTCGAATACTATAATAAAATGTACAAGGTTGATTCCGACGGCACGGTGACACGATAAATGCCATCAAATATTGAAATCAAAGCACGAGTTATCGATATCGATGCGCTTCGGAAGAAGGTCGACGCAATTGCAACGGAAGCGCCGAGGATCATTGCTCAGGAAGATGTGTTTTTTAGCGTCAACGCGGGCAGATTGAAACTTCGAATCTTTTCCGCGGACCACGGAGAATTAATATATTATGAGCGACCAAATAATAGCGGACCGAAGGAATCGAAATATCAGATTTATAATACGGACAATCCTTCTTTACTGCGCGCAATACTATCAAGTTCACTCGGCGAGAAAGTAATCGTCAAAAAGATGCGCGAGCTGTTTATGATCCGCGAGACGCGCGTCCATCTCGACCTTGTCGAAAGCCTCGGAACTTTCGTGGAGATTGAGGTAGTACTGCGCGAAGATCAAACTCCCGCCGACGGTGAATCGATAGCTGTACAACTGATGGAGAAGCTCGGGATATCCGAAAAGGATCTCATTCCGGACGCGTATGCGGACATGATTCTCAAAAACTCATCATAAAAAAACTCTCAGGGCTTTATCTGACGATTCGGGTGTAGTACATTTCGAGCACTTCATTTTTTGGGCAATTTTTTACCTTATTTAGAGCAGCAAAATCACGCGGAACTCCTTACGCGCTGGCGGTTGGCGTAGTTGCTTTTCGGGACATCCGGAAGGGAAACAGACATGAAAAGTGTGCTGAAACCGTTCGTTTTCGCGTTCCTGATGGGGATACTCACAGCGCCCGCGATTCTTGCTTCGGAGACCAGCTCCGAGGACAAAAGCGCCGCGGTGGTGTGGACGTGCGTGGCTGCGTTCCTCGTGTTCTTCATGCAGGCGGGGTTCGCGCTTGTCGAAACCGGATTCACCCGCGCCAAGAACAGCGTAAACATCATAATGAAAAACCTGGTGGACTTCGCCGCGGGGACGATACTGTTTTTCTTCATCGGCTTCGGACTGATGTTCGGAGTGAACGAATCCGGGTTCTTCGGCGCGAGCAATTTCGCGCTTGAAGGCGTCAAAGGCGATAGCTGGGATTACACGTTCCTGATTTTCCAGACGGTGTTCGCCGCAACGTCGGCGACGATCGTTTCGGGCGCGATCGCGGAGAGGACGAAGTTCGTCGCGTATCTGATATGCAGCGTCTTTGTAACTGCGATAATTTATCCCGTATTCGGATCGTGGGCGTGGAACGGGCTTTACTCCGGAGGCGGCTGGCTCGAGAAGCTCGGAACAGGTCCGTTCTGCGATTACGCGGGATCGACGGTCGTTCACAGCATAGGCGGCTGGGTCGCGCTCGCAGGCGCGATCGTCATCGGACCGCGGCTCGGAAAATACGGCCCGGACGGAAAGCCGCGGGCGATAATGGGTCACAACATTCCACTCGCGGCTCTTGGAGTGTTTATCCTGTGGTTCGGATGGTTCGGTTTCAACTGCGGAAGCACGTTAGGCGCGAACATGAGCATAGGCAGGATCGCGGTGACGACCAACATCAGCGCGGCCACGGGTGCGCTTATCGCAATGTTCACTGCGTGGATTCTGTACAAGAAACCCGACGCGTCGATGGCGCTGAACGGCGCTCTCGCGGGGCTTGTGGGAATTACCGCCGGTTGTAACACGGTGACTCCGATTGGCGCGCTCGCAATCGGCGCGGCGAGCGGAGTTCTCGTGGTTCTAAGCGTCGTTTTCATCGACACGAAACTGAAGATCGACGATCCGGTGGGCGCGGTGAGCGTGCATGGAGTCTGCGGCGCGTGGGGGACGCTGGCGTGCGGGCTATTCAACGCCGAACTCGCGCTTGGAACCGGAGAGGCGAACACCGGCCTGCTTTACGGCGGAGGTGCGTCACAATTCGCGAGTCAGGCGATCGGAGTCGGCGCGGCGTTCGTCTGGGCTTTCGGACTCGGGCTTGCCATGTTCTACGTCCTTAAGAAGACCATCGGCGTTCGCGTGTCGCCGCTTGAGGAAATCCGCGGGCTCGACATCGACGAGCACGGAATGGAGGCATATTCAGGGTTCCAGATTTTTATCACGGAGTAGGATCGAGGATCGAGGGGCGAGCGAAAAACGTGAGGCAGAAATGAAGTTGATCGTTGCGTATATCAGACCGGAAGTTTTGAACGCGGTAAAGCAGGAGCTTTACAAACGCGAGGTTCACAAAATTTCGATAACGAACGCGCTCGGTCATGGCGAAGAGCACGGCTACCACGAATCTTACCGTGGCGTCGGATTCGAGGTGAATATGCTCAAGAAGATACGCATCGAGATCGCGGTGAACGAGGAGTTCGTCGAGCGCACCGTCGAGGCGATAATGACTGGTGCTAAAACCGGCGCGGTCGGCGACGGCAAAATTTTCGTACTCGAGTGCAAGCAGGTCTATCGCATCCGCACAGGCGAAACCGGAAAGGATGCGATCGGGTAGTAGGAATTAGAAATTAGGAATTAAGAATGAAAAAAGCGATCTATCTCATTCTTGCAGCGTTCGCGCTTCAGAGCTGCGCCGCGGAGGAGCAGCCGGACGGGGAGGAGGAGACTCCGGAATCGTCGCTTGTGCTGACCAGTTCCGACTTCGAGGCCGGCGGGAGGATACCCGCGCCCTGCACCTGCGACGGCGAGGACAAGTCGCCGCAGCTTTCGTGGTCGGGCGCTCCGGCTGGAACGAAAAGTTTCGCGCTTTCGATCATCGATCCCGACGCGCCGCGGGGAGAATGGATTCACTGGCTGATCGTGAACATCCCCGCGGACATCACTTCGATTCCTGCAAACGGGCCGCTTTTGGAAGCAGCGACGCAGATCGAAAACAGCTTCGGCAGGGTGACTTACGGCGGGCCGTGTCCTCCATCGGGCACGCACCGCTACTTTCACACTGTTTACGCGCTCGACGTGGAAAAGCTCGAAGGCGTTACGAAGATGAATTTCGTGGAAGTCGTCGAAAGCCATTCGCTCGCGAAAGGCGAACTCATCGGACTTTATTCAAGACGGTGACCGTCTTCCGGGGGTCATCTTCCGTTCTTCCCACCGCGGGACATATCATCGAGGCGCTGGCGCTGCTCCGCGGTGAGGTGCAGTTCGAGCGCGCTACGCCAGGCCTGCTCCTGGAGCATCTGGTATTCGCTTTCGAGTTGCTGCCTGCTCTCGGAGGGCATCTCCTCGGTGTCGATTCGGATTCGAAGATCCACCGCGCGCTGGGCGTGGTTTTCGAGTTCAGCGGTTAGTCCGTTTCTCTGCGTTTCGTCCGCGCCGACGATGAGCGCGGTCCAGCCCATCTTTGCGCGGAGTCCGCCGGAGATTTCATTCACGCGGAAATCGCGGTACGCCGCGTGACCCATGATCCGCTGCGCCTCGCGCTGGCCTTCGCGGGAAATCACTGCCAGTTCATCCTTGGTTGCGCCTTCCGCCTGGCTGACGAGGTATTCCAATGTGAGGTCGCTCGATACCTGCTGTAGTTCCGCAAGCTGCGCATCGGTCAGCCCGATGGCGTCCTTCTGCTTCAGAAAGCCGTCCATGATTCCCTTCACGATCGCGTCCCGAACGGCGATTCGGCCTTCCTCCTCCTTCTGCCTGCGCTCCTCTTCCTGGCGCGCTTCGATCTCGCTCATTGTGCGCTCGACCACCGCAGCGATCTGCTCTTCGTCGCCCGCCGAAACCTCGCCGGTCTCCGACGGAGTCACAGGCGAACTCGTAGCGCTTTGCCCGCGATTCTGTCGCGCAACTGCGTTTTCGATCGACGTCATCCGCGACTGGATTCCCGCGAGCTCAGGATCGTTTTCGCGATACAGTTCCCCTGCCTCTTGTTGCAGCCTCGCGATGTCTTGTTTAACCGCTTCGACTTCGAGTTGGAGAGCTTCGATTCTCGCCGAACTTTCGTGCTCATTCGACGTCGATTCCTCCTGCCCGCGAATTAGGTGCAGCGCCTCGGTAACTGCGACGGACGCCAAGATGGAAAATCCCGCTATCAGGAGGAACTTGTTCATTGCGGACCCTTCATTCTGATCTAAGGAGTCTGAAATTAATAAGTTGTACAAAATCGCGCTCAGATTTGCGCCAGGTTCGTTTTGCAGGAGAGAGCGAAACCGGAGGCGTAGCTATAGTTACGATGAGGATTTCGCGACCGACTGCGAAACGAAGATGGAGTGAAGATGAGATGCGAGATGTATCACTTATTAGTTTCAGACTCCTAAGAATTACCGCACCGATTATCGCAGCGCGTGCTTCTGCGTCAAGAATTATCGTGTGGCATCGGCGTCCCGCCGATGTTTCACGGGCAAGATGCCAGTGCCACGTCTGCGCGTGGGTCAGTTCTCCGCGTTCTCCGCCTGTGCGAGATCACCGATCTGCTGCGTGATGCTCATCGCGCAGAACTTCGGGCCGCACATGGAGCAGAACTCCGCGCTTTTGAAACCTTCCGCAGGGAGGGTTTCGTCGTGGAACTCCCGCGCGCGCTCCGGATCGAGCGAAAGCGCGAACTGCTGGTTCCAGTCGAATGTGAACCGCGCGTGGCTGAGCTTGTCGTCGCGATCACGCGCTCCCGGCCTCCTTCGCGCGACGTCCGCCGCGTGGGCTGCGATCTTGTACGCGATGACGCCGTCGCGGACGTCTGCCTTGTTCGGGAGTCCGAGGTGCTCCTTCGGCGTAACGTAGCAAAGTAGCGACGCGCCGTGCCACCCGGCAAGCGCCGCGCCGATCGCGCTCGTAATGTGGTCGTACCCAGGCGCAATGTCCGTCACGAGCGGTCCGAGCACGTAAAACGGCGCCTCCCGGCAAATCTTCTGCTGGCGTTCGACGTTCATCTGGATTTGGTCCATCGGGACGTGCCCCGGCCCTTCGACCATCACCTGCACATCGTGATCCCACGCGCGCTGCGTCAACTCGCCGAGGACGTCGAGTTCCGCGAACTGCGCCGCGTCGCTCGCGTCGTGCAGACAGCCGGGGCGAAGACCGTCGCCGAGGCTGAAGCTGACGTCGTATTTCTGGAAAATCCTGCACAGCTCGTCGTAGTGCGTGTAGAGCGGGTTCTCCTCGTTATGCGCCATCATCCACTGCGCCATTATCGAGCCGCCGCGGGAGACGATCCCCGTCAGACGATGCGCGACGAGCGGCAGATGCGCCTTGCGCACTCCAGCGTGGATCGTCATATAGTCGACGCCCTGCTTCGCCTGGCTTTCGATGACTTCCAGCAGCAGATCCACCGTGATGTCCTCGACCTTCTTCACATGGGTCAGCGTTTCGTAGATCGGAACCGTCCCGATCGGAACCGGCGACGCGTCGATGATCGCCTGGCGGATCGCGGGGATGTCGCCACCGGTGCTCAGGTCCATCACCGTATCGGCTCCGTGGTGGACGGCGTGGTGTAGCTTGTCGCATTCCTCGTCGAGTTTCGACGTCGTGGCGCTGTTTCCGATGTTGGCGTTGATCTTGCACGAAAGCGCGAGTCCGATGCCCATAGGCTCGAGGCGGGTATGGTTCACGTTCGCGGGAATTATAAGCCTTCCAGCCGCGATTTCGCTGCGGATCAGCTCCGCGTCGACTCCCTCGCGCTCGGCGACGTAGCGCATCTGCTCGGTGATTATTCCCTTGCGGGCCGCGTGAATCTGCGTCCGATTTTTCGTGGACGTTTCGCTAGTCATTGTTGGCGGCATTTCGAGTTCCCCGTAGTTGTGTTTATCTTTGTTTGCAGGGCAATCCTAATCCTGCCGACAAATAGATACAAGGATTCCGCAAAAGTAGATCGAGGCGGGATTTTTGATTTTTAATCTTTGAAATTTCATTTAGGACGCGCGAAACAATAAGTTGTACAAAATCGTGCCCAAAGTTGCGTCAGGTTCGCATTGCACGAATGAGTCAAACCGGAGTCGTAGCCATAGTTCCGATGAGGATTTGACGATTGAGTGCGATGAGAAGATGGCGTGAATATGGGAGGCGAGATGTAAAAGTTATTGTTTCGCGCGTCCTAAGCTTTATTGTCAGCGAAGTTTCGCGGTCTCCACGTTTTCACGCTGAAGAAACTCGATGCAGAACGAATTCGATGAACGTTTCGATTTTCCGGTTTCGCCGCCGTTTGGCAGCGTGCGGGACGCGCTGACGTTTCAGCTTCACGTCTGCAAACTGTCCGGGCAGACGGTGCGAAGGATCGTCGAGATGCACGAAGACGATTTCCCCGTGGAACTGAACGTCTTCGACGGCGCAGACGGGGTGCTGGCGTCGTATCTGATTTTCGAAAAAGGACCGTCACTCGCGCTCGTCATTCACAAGTCGGAGTTCGGATTCTACCTTCCGCGTACGTTCTTCCTGAAAGACGCGTCGAAGATCGCAAGAGGACTCGGGATAGAAACGCCGGCAGCGTCCGCGGAAATTCGGGACGATCTCGTCAAACGAAAGTCAGCTCCGCAGCCGATGAATCCGAAATCGTTCGTCACGCCTATGAAGGCTCTGGGCGCGGTGAAGGATCATTTTCTCGGAAGGGGAATGGTCATCGACGACCTGCTGCGATTCAGCGAGTTTCTCGATATGGAAATGCTCGACTCTCCCGCGCGGATGCTCATCACGGGATGTCTCGACCGTCTCTATCTCGCAAAGTTCCGCGACGGCACCGAATGCGTAATCTATCTGGCGAGGAACGAAAGCGAAAGTCTGGTTCCAGTGGAGGCGTTGGGCAAATCGATGCGGGAAGTCCTCGCGGACGTGAGAATCGGTCCCGAGGAGTTCGCGAAAGCCGTGTTCGGCGACGTGGTCAGCGCAAACTGGGACGGCACCATCGAGGGAGCCTGGAAAGTTCTCGACGAGCAACTCCCCGCGGCGATCGCGGCTAGTTTAAATTAGTGCCGCGTGATATAGTATTCGTTCGGCGAACCATGTAGCACGGACGTCTTCATTATATTCGATTATATTCGTGCCGTCTACGAATTTAATGTACGATTTATTGTATGCGTTCGATGAATCATGCGGTACTTCCGCCATCGTCCGTGAATTGGCTTCGTTCCTCTGCCGTTTCCGGCTCACGCTCAGGATGACCGCGCCGCGTATTATTTCAACTAATAATAAGTTGTAATTTATAAGCACATTATTACTTTTCTTTATGTTCTTAAATGAGCGCGTGTTTGTGTTCGGCGAAGCGCATGGCGAGATCGTCTCTTCAGCGAATTCCAGGAATACGGACGTCCTGTCTCATCATACTACGCATCTTCGCCAGCGTTTGTGACGCGCTCGCGCGGACAGCACTCTTTGTCATCCAATCCTTTCGTTCTCAGCTTTCTT
>JANLHZ010000011.1 GCA_024653775.1 Planctomycetota bacterium
GCCCGCGCTGCTTACAAGAACCGAGGTAGTGGAGAAGGGAATCAGGTACGTTCAGGAGAACGCGCTGATAGCTCTTGGTAACATGGGTAAGTACGCGGAATCAGCGGTGTCTATTCTAACGCAATACACGGAGTTCTCGGAATCCGCGAATTTCAAGGCCAGGGCGCATTCCGTTCAAAATTCCACACCAAGCGAAACGATCCGAAATGCCGCGCGGGAAGCGATAGCGAAGATCGAGGCGGATATGGGTTCTGGATAATCGCAGAGAGAACTGCTGTTATTTTCGAGCGATCTGCAGTATGGTGACATGACCTCGCTTCTCGTGGGCTATGCCATGAAACCACTTCTCGTATTCGAAAACCGCTACAAGGATCATAAGGGCGGACCGCACCACCCGGAGAATCCCGCGCGACTTGACGCGTGTCTTGCCGGTCTTTCGCGGGACAACCTGATAAAGGAGTTCGACCGCATAGAGCCGCGGCGCGCGGGGAAGGACGAAATCATGCTCGTCCATACTCCGGAGCACCATAGCACCGTTGCCGCGACGGCGGGGCAGGAGGATTCTATGCTCGACGAAGACACCTACGTCTGCGCGGAGAGTTTCGACACGGCGCTTTTCGCGGTGGGCGGACTGCTCGAAATCGTCGATCTCTGCGAACCCGGAAAAGAGGAGCGCGCGTTCGCGTTTCCGAGGCCTCCGGGGCATCATGCGACGCCTGCGAGCGCGATGGGGTTTTGTCTTTTCAACAACATTGCGATCGCCGCGAGGTACGCGCAAAAGGAGCGCGGCTTCGAACGGGCGCTAATCGTCGACTTCGACGCCCACCACGGAAACGGCACTCAGGACATTTTCTACGACGACGGCACGGTCGGATTCTTCTCGACGCACCAGCATCCGCTGTATCCGGGCACCGGCGCGCGCGGCGAACGTGGCTCCGGCAAAGGCGAAGGCTGGAACATGAACATCCCGATGATTCCGCACTCCTCGGACGTGGATTACAAACGGGCGTACGAAGACGAGCTTGCGGAATTCTGGGAGTTCGTGAAGCCGGAGATCGTACTTGTATCCGCGGGCTTCGACGCCCACGAGCGGGATCCGCTGTCGCAGATGAAGGTCACGACCGCTGGTTACAGATGGATGGCGGAATTCATTCTCGCGCGCGCCGCGGGGATGCCCTGCGTTTTCGTCCTCGAAGGCGGCTACGATCCCGATGCGCTGGCGGACTGCTCGAACGCCGTTGCGAAGGCGATTGCGCAATATCGGTAATCGTTCTGCGCTCTTGATTGTATTTCTTCGTTCGAACAGAATCGTGGAAAGATTTTGAAGAAGATTGTCGATTGGCGGTGGTTTTATGGCGGTTCGGAGTTTGTCATTACTAATCGATGCCGTAACGAGCGAAGGACGCGTACCGTTTCTCGATCAAAGCGTGACTGTCAGGGAAGTTTGCTGGTTGCTCGGACTTCTTTTTTCGGCAATGTTGACGATCCTTTCGTTTCTCTACAAACACCTCGTTTACGAACGCAAAAAGGATTTCGAGAAGAAAATAGAGGATTTACAGCAGAGTCAATCGAAGACTGAGTCCGTCAACGAGAAAACCTGGGCCTCGAACAGCCACAGCAAGTTCATCAAGCCGAACTTCAGTTGCCGGACGGTGCGCAAGCCGTCAAGACCGAAGGTGCTTGCGTTTGTCAACTACAAAGGCGGCGTCGGCAAGACGACCCTTTGCTATTCGATCGGATCGAACGTCGCGAGGCTAACGAACAAACGCGTGCTCCTCGTCGACTGCGATCCGCAGGCAAATCTTTCGGACATCGCCGGGTGGAAGGGTTCGAGATCAGCGGTATCTGACCTTTTCGAAGCGTTTACGAGCGGACGAGAAATGAACGCCATGCCGCAGCGCGTCGAAGCGGTTTCGACGGTCGGCGGTGGCGAAGTGTGTGTGCTCGGCAACGTTCTTGGAAGCGCTGTGAGCCTCGAAAGTTTCCTTGTGGGCGCATATCACACGAAGGCCGACGTTTGCGAAGACCCCCGGAAAATCTGGCTCGAAATGCTTTCGGATCCAGCGTCGCCGATTTCGGATTTCGACTATGTGATTTTTGATTGTCCGCCTGCATTTGGGATGCTTACGCAAAGCTGCCTCGCCGCGGTGGATTATCTTTTCATTCCCACCGAGCCCGTGCAGCACGTTTACTCCGGACTAAAGGGCATGCTATCCGCGGTGAGAGAATGGTGGAAGGCCATAGATTCGTTCGCACAAGTTGGCGGAATCGTGCTCAATAAGGTAAAATGGTATGGAGGCAAGGTTTCGAAGAAACACCGACGAAGTGTGGAAGATCTGAAAAACAATTTCGACGGTCTCTTTCCGGAAAACTCGTGGATTCCGGAAAAGTCTGAAGCCTTCGCTGGACTTGGTCAGATGAAGACTATAGACAGAAAGAACGCTGCCATCGAGGGTGTAGTCGCGAACCTCGACGAGTGCACGAATGAAATCCTGAAAGTCTGCGGCGGGTAGACCTGGAAACTGTTTATGAAATCGAAGGAACTTATCGAGGTTCTATGCGCAGTAAAAGCCGATCTCGGTTCGCTGCTCGGAAAGAGTCAGACGACGGATGTAGAGAAGCTTGTAGACCTGCTTCGGAAGATCGGAGACGCCGATGTTGGCGAACTCGCGAAACAGAAATCCGCCGCGGGGATTCGCAAGTCCGGGGGGAAAGTTTCGACTGGAGTAAAAAGCGTTTGCTCTCTGGTCACGCTACTTGAAGGTCTGCAGTCGATCGCGAAAGTAGTTAACTCGAAATCGAAAGAAATCGAAGGACTTAAAAAGAAGCTCGAAAGCGGCGGCCTCGCGACAGTTTCGCTTAGTGAATTCCTGACTCCCACGAAACAGTCAAAATCGAAAGCGCCAGCGAAGAAGACCGCCGCGAAGTCCGGAGCAAAATCGGCGAAGGTAAAGCTCTCCGCGCCGGACGACATTCACATAGCGAAACTCAAAGCGAAGGTGAAGGAGATCGTCGAAGCTTCAGATCGTCTGAGGGCACGGTTCATAAGTGGAAACAAGATGGCTCTCGACGACTTTCTTGCGCTGGAATCGCGTCGCGCGCGTGAGGACGCGTTCTCAGAAATCTGCATAGACATCGCGTTTGCTTTCGAGAAAGGCGTGTTTTCGAACAATCTCATCGACGCGCCCTGGCTTTCCGACCGCGAATTCTATTTCGACTCCGAGAAATACGTTATCGAGAAGTTGAAACTTGTAAATCCATCTATAGAGATTCTAAGAATCATCGGTGACGTGCTCGGTGTGTATCTCGAAGTCGAAAAGAAGAAAAAAGATATAATCCAGAGATTCGGCTACACAGCGAACATTCGAGCAATGCACGGACTTTTCGAAGTCTCCGGCAAGGGCCAAAAGATTCTATCTTGAGTTTGCTCAATCCCGTGCGATCCCGCCTAGGTCGGCGAGACGCTGAAGCCGCTCCGGCTCCTCCTCTCTGACCCAGGTTTTCGAAAGCTCGTTATAAGCGAGCGCGAAATATGCGCGGGCTTCCGCGTTGCGATCCTTGATGTGCAAGCACTCCGCGATCTCCTCATAAACGAACCCGACCTGATCGTTCTCTTCCGTCCGTTGCTGATGCGCAAGGCGAAGCTCCTCGAGGATTTTGAGCGCGTCGTCGACGCGATGCAGCTTCCGGAGCGCGACGGCGACGTCGTACTTCGCGATGAGCAGCGGCATGTCGCTTCCGATTTCCTCGTGGAATTCGACCCCGAGATAGAAGAGTTCGAGGGCCTTCTCGAAACTTTCGACGTCGATGTAGCTCCAGCCCGTGTTGTGGTACAGCGGGCCGAGCCAGCCGCGGAGCCTCGGATTGTCGCTCGCTTTGCAGATTTGCATCGTCTTTTCCGCCCACTCGAATCCCTCCGGAGTTCCTGAAAGAACGATCGCGACCATATGCGCCGCGTCCGCCGCGAACACCGTCTCTCCGGCTTTCGTCGCGACCTCGTGGGCCTCCTTGAACAGCGCGGTCGAAGCGTCCGGATTTCCGGACGATCGCAGCGTCCTTCCGCGTTCGAGAAGGTATCTGACTCGCACAACCGCGGAAGCTCCGGCAAGCTCCTTTTCCACGGAGTCCAGCGTTGCGTGCGCGGCTTCGAAGTTTTTCTGGAGTCCCTGAACTCTCGCGATCTGGGTCATCAGCGCGAGGCGATAATTCTTGTCCGATGATCGATCCGCATCGAGCTGCGCGAGAAGCTCCGTGAACGCACTTTCCGTCCCGGCGAAATCGTCCCAGTTCCAGAGTTTGTCGAATTCGAACGTCGTCGGCTGATTCACAGGTTCCTCCGTTCCAGATGAAAACCGATCTTCCGCGGCTTCACCAGCGGTTTCCGCCGAGCTTACCTCTGCTGCGGCGGATTGGTTTTCGCCACCATCGTTGTCGCTAACCGGTAGCGCCGACTCGCCTTCCTGCGCGGGCTGGTTAAGTTCGACCGTGGGACTTTTGCATCCCTGGGAGAGCGCTAGAATCGCGGCCACGGTTACGACGCGCCGCCATGGATTTGCTTTTGTGCTCATCTTTACCCACGTCCTTCGACTTTTGACGTTATGATACCAGATACGGAGTCAATTGAAAGTCAGATCGCGGAAGTCGAGATCGCGCGGGTGCGCATGCGGATTTATGCAGACGTCTTGTTTGATTCAAGGTATCGGTTCACTGAACCGTTGTGATGATTATGACGTAAGGAAAGATATCTAATAATAAATCTATCAAATTTATTTAAAAATTTGAGCGTAGTAAGTTATATAAAATTTATTTTTGTACGTTTATTTCCATTTAAAATGACTTTTTGTCTCTTCTATGGTGTTGGTTCGGTAATTCACGTATTCTGCCATTCCCGCAGGATCAGTTCGCCATCTTGAATTTAATTCCTTTGCGCCTTCGCACCTTGGCGACTTTGCGCGAAGTATTCCGCGTGGGACCGCGGACGTCCTCGTCCGCAAAAGCTTTCAGACGTCTCGTCTGAAAGCTCGGCAAAGCTTACGCTTTGCACT
>JANLHZ010000013.1 GCA_024653775.1 Planctomycetota bacterium
ATATCGCGAAAGACGTGCAGTTTACGCTCGACCTCGAAGAGAAACCCGGAATCGACACAATCGGGGGACGGATCGACGAGGTACTTTCGAATCACAAAAAGCGTGAAAAGAATTTCGAAGATGTGCTGATAAAACTCGCGTTCGAAAAACTGGCGCGGGAAGCCGGAATCGAGTACGTGGAGGACGCTTACAAACTTGCGGACCTCAGCGGCGTTCGGGCGGACCTTGGTACCGGGAAGATCGAAGGACTCGATAAGGCGGTGCGTGAAATCATCCGAACGAAGGGCTTTCTTTTGCGTAAGGAGACTCCGGCGGAACTCCCGGCGGACAAGAGGGAACGAGAGCTATACGAGACAGCGAAACGCACGCAGAACGAATCGGACATCCAGCGGTACATGGAATTCAGGCGCAGCCGCGGTCACCGGATTTGTTAATTTGCGTGCCGTCGGAACGGAAATGGACTGGATTACAAGATTACAACTTCAGCTCGCGAATCCGCTTCGCCGCGGCGAGGCACTCGTCGATCGACGGAACGAGCGCAAGCCGGACGAAGTTCGCGCCGTGGTCGGGTTCGTTCTCGATCTTCGTGCTGAGCCATTCCCCCGGAGTCGTCACAATCGCAACCTCCGGAACGAGGAGAGCCTTCGCGAAATCGACGCTCGTCATTCCGTCCGGAACTCGCTGCCAGATGTAGATCGTCGACTCCGGAACGCTCTTTGGAAGGCCGATCGCTTCGAACGCGCCTACGATTATGTCGCGCTTCTTCCTGTACGACTCGCGAAACGCTTCGACGTGCTTTTCGTCAGAAAGCGCCGCGACTCCAGCGTCCTGGATGAACCATGGCGTGCCGGAATCGATGTTCGTCTTCACCTTCTTGAACGCGCTGACGATCCGCGCATCGCCCGAAACCCAGCCGATGCGGTAGCCAGTCATCGCGCTGCGCTTCGAAAGGCTCTGGAACACGACGACTCCGTCCCTTCCGACGTTCAGCGCGCTTACGGGCGGCTCCTTCGTGAAGTAGATTTCCGAGTACGCCTCATCCGAGCAAAGGATGATTTCGTGGCGCTGGCAGAGTTTGTAGACCTCCTCGATATACTCCTTCGGCGCGACCCGTCCCGTTGGCGAGTTCGGATAGTTCAGCCAGATCAGCTTCGTGCGCTTCAGAACGCGGTCGGGGATGGTGCTGAAGTCGAAAAGGAACTCGTCCCGCTCCCGAAGCGGGTAATACTGGGACACGCCCTCCGAGAAAAGCGTCCCGCGTGAATACGGAGGATAGCCCGGCACTGGCAGTAGCACCGCGTCTCCAGGATCGATGAAACCTTCCGCGAAATTGAAAATAGCCTCCTTCGAGCCGACGGTGCTGCAAACCTCGGTATTCGGATCTAGATCGACTCCGTACCTTCGCTTCGTCCATGCGGCGACGGCTTCGCGGTAGTACCCCGCGCCGTTGTAAGGTGGGTAGCCGCTGGTGCTGCGGGTGTCGATCGCTTCCTGGCACGCCTTACGAATGAAGTCTGGAGTCGGGTCCGTCGGATCGCCCACGCCGAAGTCGATCGGGGTGATGTTCCTTGCTTTCAGCTTGGCGACTTCCTCATCCACCGCGGCGAAGGCGTAAGCGGTGAGCGAACCGAGTCTGCGAGACGTTTGTATTTCCATTATGAATGCTCCGGAAAAAATATTATCGTGCGCGAGTGAAAATATCAGCCACCAGGCGGCTTCAAAAGATATGGCAGAAGAATTTATCTACGAACTGAAGGGAATCCGGAAGCGATACGTTACCGGAAACACCTACGTAAGGGTGCTCACAGGCAAAGACGACGCGGGCATCGACTTCAAGCTGAAGAAAGGAGAGTTCGCGGTCGTCACCGGCTCGTCCGGCTCCGGAAAAAGCACGCTGCTGAACATTCTCGGACTGCTCGATACGCCTACTTTCGGCAGGATGTTTTTCAAGGGCGTGCAGATTCACAGCCGGGAGTCCGGCGCGCTAGTTTCGAAGGAGGCTTCGGCAGAGGATCGCGCGGAACTCAGAAACTCCGACATAGGTTTCGTCTTCCAGCAGCACCATCTGCTTCCCGACTTCACGGTGCTCGAAAACGTCAGCCAGCCTGCGAAGCTCCACAGGCCGGGAAGAGGCTTCCGAGTCGCCTCCGAGACTCTTTGCATCGTGGCGCTCCTTTCGTCCGTCGCCTTCGCCGCTACGGCGCTGTCCGTTCGAAACTACTATCTCGCCGATGGAAACCGTGTCCCGTCCGGAATAGCGAATTTGCTAAACGTCGTCGGTATCGGTGGCGCAGGACTTTTTGCAACCATTTTTTTGCTTCTCCTTGCGTATTCGCTGTACTTCACGCTGCTTCGGAGGAAGGAAAACATCGCTGCGGGATCGTCGGTGAAAAAGCGCGCGCTGGAACTCCTCGATATTGTCGGACTGAAGGAGCGCGCGCATCATTTCCCGAACCAACTCTCAGGAGGAGAACGCCAGCGCTGCGCGATCGCCCGCGCGTTGATGAACTCGCCTGAGGTGCTGCTCTGCGACGAACCCGCGGGAAACCTCGACCACGAAAACGGCATAAAAATAATAGACGAGCTTTCACGCCTCGGTAGGGAGCTGAATAAGACGGTCGTGCTTGTCACTCACGAAAAGACGCTGATCGAACGCCTCGAAAGCATTCATCCCACTCCGGTAAGGAAGTGGTACATCGAAAGCGGCGACCTCCAGCCGACGTGACTTCTCGAACGCATCGAAATCGCGTTTCGGAGCCGACTCTATGGACAGCGCAGAAACGAGTCGACCGGGGATTATCAGTTACCGCTTTCGGGCGCCGGAGCGATTTCCTGCTCCTCTGGAGCCGGGTTTGCGTCGCCGGATTCGCCGAGGAGGGCATCGAGAGCGCTTTGCATCTCACCCTGACGCGCGCGTTCGTTCTCCAGAAGTTGCTGGAGTTCCATATTTCCGGCCTGCATTGCGTCGAGGTCTCCCTGTAGCTGATCCCTGTGCGAACGATTCTCCGCGATCCTCTGCTCAAGCTCAGCGATACGCTGCTCGATGGCGCTCGATCCGTTCGAAGTCCACTCAAGTTGCAGTCTTTCGAGTTCGGCATTCTTTTCGTCGATCTGAGCCTGCACCGTGGCGACCCTCTCGTTTATCGAGTTGATATCCGAGTTTACCAACGCAAGGTTGGCATTGGCTTCTTCCCTAGCCGCGATAGCCGCGCCAGCTTCACCGCCGATGCGATTGACTTCCGCCTGGATCGCGTCCCGCTCCTTCGATTTCTCGGATACCCGCTGATTCAGGACCGTGACTTCCTGCTCGAGCGCGGCGCGGGTGGCTTCGAACTCGCTCATATTCGTTCTAAGCCCGTCGATCGCGGCGACGAGGTTGTCGCGCTCGCCAGTGAGCTGCGCCTGGACGGTTTCGAGATTCGCGATCGACGCGTGGAGTTCGTTCACCGCCTGCTGCAGAGCGTCGCGCTCCCTCGTGATTCGAGAGTTCTCTTCTGTAAGTCCAGACACCTGCAGGCGAAGTTTCTCGTTGTCGCGCACGGAGGCGTCTAGATCGGTGCGGAGCTGCACAGCGCTCTCCTTCAGACTGTCGCGTTCGACGCGAAGCAGACTGAGCTGCTTCTCCTGCTCTTCGATTCGGTGCTGGTACTCGCCGATTTCGGTATCGAGAACCTGTACGTTGAAATCAGCGATGCTGGTTTCGACGACCGTCGCAGGTTTGCAGTTGGTTAAAAGCATGCTTGCAAAGGCGATGGCCGATAGGAGAATTCGGTGTGACATGGGATTAACCCTTTCACTTCTATTTAAATAGAATTAGGCAACTTAAGCCAAGGTGGTTCTACATCAATCCCATGGCCGCTTCAACCCTATTCGGAGTAAATCGACATTTTCTTGGGTGTGATAAAGGCAACAGGCTAAATTGATCAAAAAGCAAAATAACGTCAGATGCTTGGTAAAACGTGCATCCAGCGCTTACTTCATATCGAGAATTCACTTTTTCGCACTGTTGCCCGCGTCGGAGGGGATGAAAATCTCTGGAGATATACTGTGATTCACCAAGTCTGCACAACAATATCGATGTCAATAACGTATGTTATAAGTCTTATAGACACACTAAAACATCTGTATTATATATTTTATCATATAATTATGGATTATATGATTACGACTAAGTCTTAGTCGTAATAAACATTTAGAAGACCAGCCGTCGAACGTTCACTATCACAGTTGCTTAATGGGCACGGCGCTTTTTCCTCTTACATCAGTAGTGGCGCCGAATTCAGGAAGTTCAGACCGGCGCCTGCTGGTAGTAGGGATAGATGCGCTTTTTCGCGAGTTCCCGCGCGAGGGCGCCGCTGAGGATTTTCTCAAGGAGCTGTATATTCAGAAGCGTGCTTCCCTTTTCTGCAAGCACCACCTCGCGGGCCTTGATCGCCATTTCCCGTGCTTTCACTGGATTCCGCAGGAGGTCGCAGACCGCTTCAGCGAGAGTCGAGCCCGTTTGTATCTGCACCGCGGCGCCGACGTCGAGGAGTTTCCGGGCCTCTTCCTGGAAGTTGAAAACCTCCGGGCCGAAGATCACGGGCTTTTCGATTCCCGCGGGTTCGAGCATGTTGTGGCCGCCGACGGGGACGAGGGAGCCGCCGACGAAGGAAATAGTCGATAATCCGTAAAGTCTGTCAAGCTCGCCCATAGTGTCCACCAGAAGCACTTCGTCCGAACCGAGGCTCCGGCCACCCGTCCCGGCGGACATTTCGGTTCGCAGCACGGACCGAAGTCCCGCGGCCATGATGGTCTTCGAAACCTCTTCGAGCCTCTGCATGTGCCTGGGCGCGAGGACGAGGCGAAGGCCCGGAAATTCGCCCCGTAGGCTCTGGTAAGCCGACAGAAGCGCTTCTTCCTCGCCTTTGTGCGTGCTGCCGCCGAGGAGAAGGGGCTGGTCCTTTGCGAACCCAAGCTGCTTTCGTAGCGAATCGAGCGCGCCCTTGTCGATTTCCGTGCGGATGCTGTCGTATTTGATGTTGCCGGTGATCACGACCTTGCTTTTGTGAACGCCGAGTGCGAGGAGCCGCTCCGCGTATTCTCCCGTTTGGACGCTGAAAAACGTCACGGAGTCGAAAATATGCCCGACGAAGCGCTTGAACCTGTGGTACTGCTGGAAACTCCGCTCTGAAATCCTTCCGTTGACGATCATCACCGGAACGTTCATCAGTTTCGCCATCAGCAGAAAATTCGGCCAGACTTCGAGTTCGATCAGGACCACCGCGCGGGGTCTAAGCTGCTCGAAGAACTTTCCGACTATTACGCTGACGTCGAGCGGATAGTAAATGACGGTGTGCCCCGGATACATATCGAGCGCGGCTTTGTATCCCTCGGGGGTCGTGGACGAAATAACAATCGGCGCGCCTTCGAATTTGGCGTGGATGAGCGAGATCAGGTGCCTTGCGCTTTTGACTTCGCCTACGGAGACGCCGTGGATCCAGACGCATCCCTTCATTCCTCGCGGGAGCCTCGCAAGCCCGGCGCGCCTTGCGAAACCGTCGCGCCAACGCCTTGAGGTCGCGAGCCTGAACGCAAAGTAAGGCGACGTGACCATTAGGAACAGCCAAAACGCCGCGTCGTAGATGGTCGGCCTGACGGGCGCTCGCATTTTTATGTCATCCACTGTGAATCCTGGAATCTGATTTGACACGGGGATAGATGCGCCTTCGGGAAAGTCTTCTCGGTATTATAGCACAATCAAGTGCGAATTTAATGCCGATCCGACAAGGATTCGGATTTCAACCACGCGCCCGATAGGGCGCCAAAGTTATCGAGATTGCAGATTTCAGATTTCTAACCCCTGACCCCTACTCCCTACTCCCTCGCCCCTTACCGGCTGGCAATCTGAAACCGGATTTGTTATAATTGGAACGCCGTTTGAGTGGAATTCTTTGTCCGGCTTCTCCCTTCTTTTTTGTAAACCGGATTTACTTTCACTCCTGAGGAGTCCGCTATGTTGGCAAAAGTTCTTTACGCCTTGACGATTTTGACGCTGCTTGCGGGAAGCGCGTTCAGCCAGGATTCCAGAAACGAGCGGGAGGAAAACCGTCGCAGGAGATCGGTCGAGGAAGCGAAGCTCAGGAACGCGGTGCTCGACGCGAATTTCGAGGACGTCGATTTCGTTGACGCGGTTTCATTCATCTCGTCCGGGGCCGGGGTCAATATGATAATCCATCCGAAGGTTCTCGACACCATGGAAGGCGAGCCGATCACGCTGAAAACCAGCCAGCTCTCGGCGTGGAACACCCTGAACCTGATGCTGCAAGTGTACGATCTGAAACTCTCGTTCCGGCACGGGGTTTACGTCATCACTACGCCGGACGACTACACGGAGGACACGTACTTCGTGGTGTACGACATTCGCGATATTACTTTCCCGATCCACGATTTCCCCGGCCCGGAAATCACGATTCAGCCGCCGAGCGGAAGGGGCGGCGGAATGGGATCCCCTTTCTTCGAACAGCCTCAGAACGAGGAAGAGGACACGTACACCGCGGAGGAGATCATCGACATCATCGAGAACGCCACGGGTTCGGAGATGTGGGACAACAGCAACACCTCGATCAACACCATGGGCGGGCAGCTTATCGTGACCCAGACCGAAGAAGGGCACGCGAAGGTCGCCGAGATAATCGGAATGCTGCGGGCAAATCGCTGAAGTCGAAACGAAACTGCTTCTGCATTCTCCCGCTTATTTCGACGGTGGGAATTCAGGAAACGGAAGCCCGGAGTTCAGGTGCTCGAAGATTTGCCAGTGATAACCGGTCCAATCTTCCGCGGAAGCGTCAAAGCCCCAGAATTCGAGAGCGCTTTTAAAAAGGTCGAATTCCTGACGGGAATTCCTGTCTGCGGCCAGCTTCGCGAGTTTGACGGATAAGAAACTTTCTCAGGCAAGCGACATCGATAATTCGGAGCCGTCAAACGAGACGTTCGACGGCTTTTGCGGACGAGGACGTCCGCGGTCCGCCTAAGCATTCCGCATTACCCTACTTACCGCTCCGTCCGAACCTGTGAACGACCATCCTTTCGTCCGGAAGGTTTGCCCCCGTCCAGGAGTTGATTTCCCGCGCGTCCTCGTCGATTCCGAAGCGTAGAGTCTCTTCGAGTTCAAGCACCCGCGCAGAGATTGTCTCCGGCGCCGCGAGCATCGCGCGCTGCGACGCGGTAAGCCCTCCGCGGCGGGGAACGATTATGTACACGTCGCGGCCGTCCGGAACCGATTCTATAAACGCGCGGAACGAATCCTCGGAGTGAACTTCCATCCGCGTTTCAGGAGAGTCGCCCGCGTCCCACCATTCGTTTTCGCGAATGCGAAATCCGATGAGCCTGAGGCGCTTATCCAGATCGTATCGGTAGTGCAGGTACGCGAGGCATTCGAAGTCCTCGCTCGGCCAGACGACGACCGAGCCTTCCGGGATTTCCCGCGCGACGTAATCGCAGACCTGGCGGAACGGCTCGATGTTGCCGCGATTGTGGTACTCGCGGACGAGGAAATAGTTCGCCGCGGAGTAGGTTGCGCAGACTGCAAGGACGACTACGACCAGGAGACGGATAACGCGGGATTCGACCCGAGCCGCGCCGACGACGAGTAACAAAATGAACACGGGCGCCATCGCGAAGAAATATTTCGGGTGGCCGCCTACCGCGGCGTAAATTCCGTACGCAGAGAGGAACGCGACGACGATCCGCGCGAGTTCGCCTCGCTGGCGAAACGCCGCGCGGATCAGCGCAGTCGCGGAGATCAGCGACGCGAGCGCGCAGGGAATCGTCACGATGAACGTCCATGGAAAAACGGTCTCGCCGAGGGTGAAAAGAAAGAAGCTGTACGGCACTCGCCACGGAAAAATCGACCCCGCGAAGCTGTGGTCGTTCGCTTCGATCGCGCGGGTCCAGAGTCGTTCGAAGATCAGCGGTCCCGCGTCCGTCGCGAGCAGATACATCCCTCCCGCGGCGATCATAAACGCCGACGCGATGAGGGCGGTCCTGAGCTTTCGCGTGCTAGACAGGAACGCGTGGACGAAAATGAAAACGAATGGATAGACGAACGTCAGGTTCACGAAGAATCCGAGGACGCAGATCGGAAATAGCAGCGCGAGTTTCCAGCGGGAACGATTCTCGCGCCATGAAAAATAGGTGAGGATCGCGAGCGCACTTAGGAGACTCGCGAGTGAAAACCAGCGCATCTGCCGCGAATACATCAGCGCGAGCGACGACGCGCCATAGAGCAGCGCCGAGAAGTACGGAACCGCCTCGGAGAACGAACCTGGCGAATCTGCTTCGTATTTCCAGGCGACTTCCCCGGTCAGAGCGGGCTTGCGCGGGCCGGACATTTTAGCGAACGCGCGAAGCCACGCGATCAGCGCGAGTGCCGCGAAGGCGGCGGACGGCATTCGAAGCGTTCCGTCCGTTTCCGCGAAGCGATACCAGAGCGAGAATACGTACAGCATCCACGGGTTATGCACCGCGTCCGGCGCGGACCAGAACGCCTCCGGGTTATTCACCGCTACGCTGCTGTACCGAAGCCACGCGATCTCGTCGGTCCAGAGCGGAAGCATTCCGAGGTCGAGGAAGTACAGCGCTCCAGAAAGCAGGATTGCGAAGGTCCAGATCAGCCTGTATTTCATCGAACAAGTTTAGTCTCGCGGCGCGCGTCCGGCGAAGACTATTGAAAGAATGCATGGAGCCAATATCGTACCGCCGACGAGTTCATAGTGCGTAACTGTTCACGGGATAGTTCGCGTTTGTAGTGGCGCCGTAAGGCGTTTCTTTGATCCTCTACTATCTGGAAATATGCTCTCACGAGCACACTACTACAGAATCCCGCTATAGAACGCGAACTACCCCGTGAACAGTTACCATAGCGCAGACCGTCCCACCTGCTTGCAGCCGACGCGAAAGCTCGCTTCGCTCACATTCGCACTCCAAATTTATTTCGCCGCGGCGAAGGTTTTCGTCTGTTTGCGCGCGCGCTTTTCGAGGAGTTCGAGAATCTTGTCTGGAGTCATGGGAAGTTCGCGCACTCCCACTGTGTCAAAGGTCAATCATTATAATATCTTTCCCGAATGTCAACCCAGCGACTTCAATCGCAAAACGGATGATAGTTTTTTTTTGCTGGTTGTTGATGTTTGTGGCGACCACCCAACCACCCGGCAACTCTTTGAAAAACTCGCGCAAATCCTCCCGATCTGGATATAGTTCTGTCGTCGTTCGTGCGATGTAATGCCGCTTCCGTCCTTGTGCATCCGGATGCCGTGAACAGCGTTCGAGAAAGGATGGGTCAGATTGGGCGAGTTCTCTAAGCACAATGACCATTGCATCCGTGGCGTTGTTATAGTCGCGTTCTTTGCCGAGAAGAACCAAACTTCCTTTTCGATTCGACTTGGAGGGCGTGCGCGATGAAATTTGATCCGACAAAACCGTGTTAGATGACTGAGTCGTATTGATACGTTTAGCTTGGTTTATGGCAGGCAAACTCAACCCGACAAGAAAGTCCGCCACATCATCTATATCTGGTCGAACGCCTGTCTTCGATTCGACGGCTTTCGTCAATATTTCTACGATATCTTCGTCTCCCTTTTCTACAAGTTCTCGCCACGCGTCCGGGATGGAAGTTTTAGCCTGAGAGCGGCGATTGCGGCTACGATATTCCTTTCGCGCGACTTCTAGCGCTTCGCCAGTTTCAACTCTGGCTCGCATAAGGTATTTGCAAAGGATCTCGGCTGCTTCTTCAGGTGATCGCTCGTAGAGGTCTAATTTATAAACCCGTCGGTCCTCGTAGCTACCCTGCTCCGCCGGTAAATAAAAACTCCAAGTCCTTCCATCAGTTAGTACTACAAACGGAACACCTTTGTGAAAAGCGTATTGGAGCGATTGGCGCACGCCATCTTCTGCTTTGCCTGGCTGTTTTACCTCTGTGAATACCGCTGGAATTGAAGGTGGATGGCATAACGCAAAATCGACTCGTCCTTCACCAGTTTGGAATTCAGGCCAAACAACGTTGGTATCCCAGGTTTCCCAGCCAAGTTCTTGGAATACTCTCAAAACTATGCCTTGGGAAATAGCTGCTTCATTTGGAAACTTTTCGCGTCGCAAACGATCGGCAATATCGGAGAGTGTAGATTTGAGTGATGTAATATTCCAATCGTGTTGCGGTCGATTTGACATAGTCATGCCTTCCTCATTCCCTGAAGGAGATTGTCATACTCCGAATGGGTGCCAATCCAGAACCAGATAATGTTCTCGCCTTGCACTATGCCGACGGCTCTGCAATTCATAGTAATTCGAACTGAGTAGATTGGGCGAGTCGAGTGAACTTGCTTGAAATGTAGGCTAGGGTGACTTGTGTTTTCACGGAACAGTCTGTAAGCCTTTTTTGCCCGTTTCCTGGTTTCCTTTGAAAGTTCGGAGTAGCATTTCCAAAATCGTTCAGTCGTCAGCGAGTTCATAGACGATCGACGTCCAGTGGTTTTGTCAGGCCATTCGCGTGAGCGTTCAGCGCTTCGTCCGCCAGCCCGCCAAGCACGTCCTCCGATCCAGCGAACGCCTCTTCCCACTTCTTCTCCGATGCCAGCTCATCAAGCACCCATTTCGCGAAAACGTCCTGTTCCTCGGCGGGAAGTTTCGATGCTTCTTTAAAAGCTTTATCCAGTAGTTTAGTCAACGTATTCCTCCAATCACGAAAAATATTCTACCACAAAATGAGAGACAAAGCACAGCGAAAGCTTGCGTCGCTCCCGCCGCTTTTACGCAGCCGGGACGGCTGCACTACATTATTTCGCCGCGGCGAGGGTTTTCGTCTGCCTGCGCTCGCGCTTTTCGAGTAGTTCCAGGATTTTGTCGGGCGTCATCGGAAGTTCGCGCACGCGCACCCCCACGGCGTCGTACACCGCGTTCGCCACCGCGGGGATTATCGGCGCGAGCGCGCCTTCGCCGCATTCCTTCGCGCCGAAGGGGCCTTCCGGGTCCTGCGATTCGACGATGATCACGTCCACCTCTGGCATCGTGATCGAATCGACGACTCGGTAGTCGGTGAGGTTTCCGTTCAGAAGCATTCCTTTCTGGTAGACGAGCTGTTCAGTAAGCGCCTGGCCTAGACCCATGTGGACGCTGCCCTCTATCTGCCCTTCGACCGCGAGGGGGTTCAGCGCGCGGCCTACGTCGTGGGCCGCCCAGACGTGGATAGGACGGATGAAGCCGGTTTCGTCGTCGACCTCGAGTTCGCAGACGAACGCCTGGTAGCTGTAGCTCGGCGAGAGTCCCGCGTTCTTGCCCTTGCCGGTTCCGCCCATCTGAGGCGCGTCGCCGTAGTGACCGCGACCGATCAGCGCGCCGTAGTCGGCCATCGCCTCGTGAAGCGCGCCCTCGAACGAAACCTCCACGCCGACCGCGGTACGGTGCGTGAGTTTGTCATCGTGGAACCTGAAACCTTCGCCAGGATGACCCGTGATCTTCTCCGCCGCGGCGCGCAGTTTTTCAGCGATTTCCTCCGCCGCCGCTTTTGCAGCGATGCCCGCCATAAAAGTCACGCGGCTCGAATAGCTTCCGAGATCGAAGGGCGCGGTGTGGCTGTCCTGCGCCTTCACGCGGCAGCGCGAAATAGGAATTCCGAGCACCTCCGCGACGATCTGCGCGAGCATCGTGTCGGAACCCTGCCCGATCTCCGCGGCGCCTGAGTGGATCGTGACACCTCCGTCCATGTCGATCTTGATGTGCACGGTGCTCTGCGGGAATCTGTTCCAGTGGATGCGCGCGGCGCTTCCGGAAATGTAGAACCCGCAGCCGATGCCGATGCCGCGACCTTTCGGGAGGTTTCCGCGCTTCTCGTCCCAGCCCGACGCTTCGCGGACGCGCTCGAGACATTCGCGGATGCCGCAGCTCGTGATGCGGAATTCGTTCAGCGTCCTCGAATTCGGCGAGAGGCAGTTGTCGAGACGAAGATCGATCGGATCGACTCCCGCCTGCTCCGCGAGTTCGTCCACGAGCACCTCGATCGCAAACCTCGTGTTGACGCTCCCGTGGCCGCGCATCGCACCCGACATTGGCTTATTCGTGTAGAGTCGCTTTCCGTCGTAGCGGAAGCTGTTAAAGCGGTACGGCCCCTGGCTGAGCACGCCGTTGTAATACGTCGAGACCACGCCGAAGCTGCCAAAGGCGCCGCCATCGATTTTCGCGGTGAGGTCCATCCCGGTGAACTTTCGATTCTCGTCTAGTCCGACCTTGAGCCAGATTTCCGACGGATGCCGTCCGTGCGACAGCAGAAAAACGTCCTCGCGATCGAAAAGCAATTTCACCGGCCTCCGGCACTTCCTTGAAAGCAGCGCGACCGCCATCTCGTGGGAAAACGGATCGCTCTTTCCTCCGAAGCCGCCGCCGACGAGCGGCTTGATCACGCGGATTCTGTGCATGTCCATCTCCATCACCTCCGCGAGGGAACGCTGGAGATAGTGGGGGACCTGCGTCGCGCTCCACATCGTGAGATTACCCTCGGTATCGTAATGAGCTACGACCGCGTGAGGCTCGGTGAACGCGTGGTTGCAGCCGGGCATCTTGAACGAACCCTCCGCGATGAATTCCGCGTTTTTCAAATCCTCGTCCACGTCGCCGAAGTTCTGTTCGACGTGCTTGTGAATGTTGTTTGCGTGGCGGGTGTAGTCGTGAATCTTGACTCCCGTGTCCTTCAGGGCCTGCGCGAAAGTCTGAAATTCGTCGAGCAGCTCGTACTCGACCTCGATCAGCCGGATGGCTTTGTCCGCTATTTCGATGGTTTCCGCCGCGACAGCCGCGACCTGATCTCCGGGAAAGCGCACTTTATCGCGCGCGAAGGCGAGTTCGTCCTTCGAAATCGGCAGCACGCCGAAAGTATTCACGGCGTCGTTCCCGGTGACGACCGCGCGAACTCCAGGCAGCGCCTCGGCTTTACTCGTGTCGAGCTTCACGATCTTCGCGTGCGCGTGCGGGCTGCGAAGAATCCGCGCGACGAGCATGTTCGGGAGCTTTATGTCGTCGGTATAGATTCCCTCGCCTGTAACCTTCCCGCGGGAATCTATTAGTGGCAAAGGCTTTCCGATGTGATTGAATTCAGGCATGTCGCTCATGGCTTTCCTCGCGTGATCAAGGTAACGACGTCATCTTAGGCTGCGGAACGAACGAAAGCAAGTTTTCGGTGGCACAGTCATCTTGACCATGATTTCAAGGGAATGCGCAGACGAGGACACAGGTATTCCACGGAGAAGACGTCCGAGCCACCACGGATTTCGCCTCTATTCTCATTCGGATGTTGTCGAAAAAGTGCCGGGGACTTCAATCGTCTGACATTGAGATGGCTGAATTGACTTCTCGCGCAACTTTAGAACGAGAAAGTCCCCGGCACTTGTAGTTTCCGGTCCTTATTCGACAACCTCATTATTCTGGAACCGTAAACTTGCACACGCAAATACTTGGGGGTAAACGATTGCCTCGGGACTTTTGTTGCGGTATTCTCTTATAGCTTGTATG
Organism: Planctomycetota bacterium; assembly: GCA_024653775.1. Taxonomy (GTDB): domain Bacteria; phylum Planctomycetota; class UBA8742; order JACQVU01; family JANLHZ01; genus JANLHZ01. The sequence continues at coordinate 13,537 of JANLHZ010000013.1, forward strand.
CAGATAGTCTTGTATAAACCGTAAAAGACGCCTTTCTGAATTAAGACGCGAACACACATCGTTAAGGCCGGAGGCTCAGGTTCTTCGACCTTTCAAACGGATTAAAATATGAGCAACGGCAAAACCGAGGAAAAACTCACCGGGATTCGAAAAGCCGCGATCATGCTGATCAGCCTTCCGCGCGACACCGCTGCGAAAGTGATGGCGCAGCTCGATCCTGATACGATCGAGGAAGTATCGAAGGAAATCGCGAGGATCCGCACCGTCGATCGAAAGGAACGCGACAATTGCGTGAGCGAGTTCTACAACCTGACGCTCGCACAGAAATATATCGACGAAGGCGGCGTGTCGTACGCCGAAAATTTGCTGCGAAGTTCGCTTCCGCCGCAGGAGGCTAGCCGGCTGATCGGGATTCTCGAAAAATCGATCCGGCCCGAGGCGTTTACGTTCCTCAAAAACGCGCGGGCGGAGCAGCTCGTTGTGTTCCTGAAGGAAGAGCACCCGCAGACGATCGCGCTCATTCTCACCCATATAAACAAGCAGCAGGCGTCAATCGTGCTTGGACTGCTTCCACCGAAGAGCCAGGTCGAGGTGGTCAAGCGCGTCGCGCGGCTATCTCTTACTAACCAGGAAGTGCTCGAGCAGGTCGAAGGCGCGCTCAAGGAACGCGTGGGAGACGCGCTCGCAGCGCCGCTTGATCCGATCGAAGGCGTCAAGGAGGCCGCGGACATTCTGAAGGTCCTGCCGGACAAGAGCGTCGAGCGCACGATTCTCGAGACTCTGGAGGAAGAGGATCCGGACCTCGCGGACAAGATTCGCAAGCTGATGTTCGTCTTCGACGACATCCTCATGATCGACGATCGCGGCGTGCAGACTCTCCTCCGCGAAATCGACAAGGAAGAGCTTGCAACCGCGCTCAAAGCCGCGTCTGTGGACTTGCAGGAGAAGTTCTTCAAGAACATGGCGCAGCGCGCGGCGGACATTCTGAAGGAGGACATGGAGTTCATGGGGCCGCAGCGACCGGCGGACATCGAAGCCGCGCAGCAGAACATCATCGACGTCGTCCGCAGGCTCGAAGAGCAGGGCGACATCGTAATCGATCGCGGTTAGTCTCAGGCTAGTCGATTCACCAGATAAAATCAGTTTTCACGAGTTTCGGAGTTTCGAATGGAAGGAAAGATCATCAAGGGCGCGGCTGCGGAAAGCAGCGGACTTCGCGCCTACAGCCTGAAACCAGTGGAAGCGAAAGCCGCGGAAATCGTCGAGAAGGCGAAACGCACTGCAAAGGAAATCATTGCGAAGGCGGAAGACCTCGTCCGCCAGAAAAAGACGCTCCTTTTCGAGGAAGGCCGCGCGGAAGGATCGAAGCAGGGCTTCAAGGAAGGCTATCAGGAGGGTCTGAACCAGGGCAAAAAAACCGGCTACGATAACGCCTACAGCGAGTCCAAACAGAAATTCGACACCACGACCTCCGAACTTCGAAGCGTTCTGACGGGCATCGTCGACGAACTCGACAGCCACCGTCAGGAACTTATGAAAAAGGCCGAGGCGGACGTCGTCAAGCTCGCGGTCGCAATCGCGGAGCGGGTCATCCTCCGCAGCGTCGAGCTAGACCCGAGTCTGATCCACACTTCCGTCCTGCGGGCGGTGGAACTCGTCAGCGACAAGAGCAAGTTCGAAATTTCAGTTTCTCCTGCGGATCACGGGATCGTGCAGGAGTTCCTTCCGGAGATACACCGCAAATTCCAGGACTGCGGCACGATCATCGTCGTCGAGGATGCGAACGTCGCCAAGGGCGGCGTGATCGTCCGGACTCCGACCGGCGAAATCGACGCAAGGCTGACGATGCAGTTCGAAAAGATCCGCGAAGAATTGCTTTCATACGATTCCGCGCCGCTCGCGGAAGACATCGCTGAAAAGAAGTCTTTCATCGAGAGTCCGCGGGAAAACTTCGCGGATGACGTAAGCCTCGACTCCCGCAAAGCGAAACAATTTACGGCGGTTTCCCGGCATTGAGTTTCCGTTGTCACGTTTTTGTAACCGTTCACGTTTTTGTAACCGTTCACGGGGTAGTTCGCGTTCGTAGTGGCGCCGTAAGGCGTTTCTTTGATCTACCACACCGCGAAAATATGCTCTCACGAGCACACTACGAACAGATTCCCGCTATAGGCTGCGATCTACCCCGTGAACAATTACAATTTTTTTAAATGTTTTCTACTCGTCTTGACAGGCGTGACTTTTTGACACACCATGTTATTGATGGTGACTGCCGAGGTTATCGTTTATGAAGCGCCCAACTCCGCCGAGGTTATAGAGAACTCCGGAGACGGAATTTTCGTAATCGCCAGGGACGGAACCGTCGTCCTATACACCGAACGGTGCCGGGAGCTCACTGGATTCGCGCGGGAAGACGTCCTCGGCGGGGGATTCCGCTGCAGCGCGGTCTTCGGCTGCAACCAGAAGCAGGAGGGAGATTCCGCTACGGGCGTTCTCTGCCCATCCGGCGAGATCGAGTTCGCGAAACACGTATCGCGGAAGCGGATGTGCGTCATCAACAAGGAAACCAGCGGAAAGAGATGGATCGACATAACCTACCACCCGATTCTAGGCGAAGACGGCGAGCCGGCCTACATCGTCGCAATCGTGACTGACGCGACCGCGCAGATAAAAAAGGAGAAGGAACTCCATTCGAAAACTCAGCGGCTCGAAAAGGAAATTCACGCCCTTCAGGATGAACTCCACACCCGGTACGGTTTTTCGAACATCGTTTCCCGCGACAGCTCGATGCGCCGGGTGTTCGACCAGATTCAGTCCGCGGGGAAGAGCCGCAGCAACGTTATGATCTTCGGGGAAAGCGGCACCGGCAAGGAGCTGATAGCGAGGGCGATCCACAACTCGCCTGAAGACGGCGGCGGGCCGTTCATTGGAGTCAACTGCGCCGCGCTTCCCGCGCATCTGATCGAAAGCGAACTCTTCGGACACGTCAAAGGCGCGTTCACCGACGCGAGCGCGGATTCGAAAGGACTCTTCCGCGCCGCCGACAAAGGCGCGATCTTCCTCGACGAAATCGCGGAAATGCCGCTCGAAACCCAGGCGAAACTCCTCCGCGTGATTCAGGACCGCAAAGTCCGTCCGGTCGGTTCGACGGAAAGCTACGACGTCGACGTCCGGATACTCGCCGCGACGAACATTCCGCAGGAGGAATGCCTGAAACGCGGGAAGCTCCGCGACGACCTTTTCTACAGACTCGCGGTCATCACCCTCGAGCTTCCCCCGCTGCGTGATCGAAGGGACGACATTCCGTTCCTCGTGCAGCATTTCCTTCAGCGGATGCGCAGGAAGTTCAGCCGCACCATCCGCGGCATCGATCCGGACGCGATGGAAATCCTCTACAACTACGACTGGCCGGGAAACATTCGCGAACTCGAAAACGCGATCGAAGGCGCGGCGGCCATCGGGATGACCGACCGCATTCAGCTTATCGATCTTCCGCGCAGGATCGTGTCGTACGTCCACGAAAAGCGCCCTCCGTTCGATGCAGAGGTGAAAGTGGTCCAGGATTCGGACTCCATTTCGACAATGAAAGAGGCTGTCCTCGGCGTCGAGCTCAAGCTGATCAAGCGGGCGCTGCTCCTTTCGGGCGGCAACAAAACCAAAGCGGCGGAACTCCTCGACATTCCACGCAAGCAGCTTTACCGGAAAATGGAATCGCTCGGGATCGATTAGACATTTTATTCGTGCCGTCTACGAATTTACTGTCATATTTCACGTGAACGTTCGTTGAACTACGTGGCACGGACGTCTCGTCCGTGTTTCCACGGGCAAGATGCCCGTGCCACACCTATAAATCCAGGTAGGCTCTTCAATAAGGCGTGGTTCACCGAACGTTCACTATTTCACGGGAGCCAAAAAATATTACGAAAAATTCGTAGACGGCACGAATAAAACACTCAATTCCGCGGCGACATGCCAACCTGCCACATTATGAACGCCCATTCCTGCGCGCTTTCGTCTATGTACATCGACAGAGGCTTTCCCGCGCCGTGGCCGGCCTTCTCCTGGATGCGCAGAAGGATCGGGGCTTCTTCGATGGAGTCGCTTGTCGCCGCTTGTAACGCCGCGGCCATCTTGCGCGCGTGCAGCGGATTGACGCGCGTGTCGCCCTCTGCCGCGGTGAAAAGCGTTGCAGGGTACCTGGTTCCTTCGACGACGTGGTGGTAAGGCGAATATCGATAGATCCATTCGAAATCCTCAGCATCGTCCGGATCGCCGTATTCGCTGGTCCAGAGGCTTCCAAGCGGGAATTTATGATACCGAATCATATCGAGCAGCGGAACTTTGCACAGCGCCGCGCGGAAAAGCTCGGGGCGCTGGGTGATCGCCGCGCCGATGAGGAGTCCTCCGTTCGAGCCGCCTCCTATCGCGAGCTTCTCCGGATTCGTGTAATTATGTTCGATAAGCCACTCCGCCGCGGCGATGAAGTCGTCGAAGCAGTTCTGTTTCTTTTCGAGCATTCCGTCCTTATGCCAGCTTTCTCCGTATTCGCTTCCGCCGCGAAGGTTCGGGAGCGCGAACACTCCTCCGTTTTCGAGCCAGAGGCAAACCGAACTTGAAAAATAAGGCTGCATCGCGATACTGAACCCCCCGTAGCCTGTGAGATACGTCGGCGCATTGCCACTTAGAACGAGTTCTTTCTTGTGGACGATGAACATCGAGACTTGCGTACCGTCCGCGGAGGGATAGAACACCTGTTTCGCTTCGAACGCGGACGAATCGATTCCCGCCTCGATCCGCGCGAAAAGCGTTTGCCGGTTCCTTTCGAGGTCGTAGCGGTAAATATCCCGCGGCGTCTGGAATGAAGTGAATCCGTAGAAAATTTCGTTCGATTCGTGGGTTCCGTTCAATCCCGCGAGCGCGCCGAGTCCGGAGGGCATCGCGATTTCCGATTTCTTTTCGCCGGTCTTCGAATAAACCGTCAGCCGATCGATCGCGTTATGCATCGAAGCGACCACGACAGAATCCTTCGTCACGACGAATGTCGAAATCGTATCCTCCGATTCCGGAACCAGCGTCGTCCAGTCCCTGCGGCTCGGCGCGAATACCGAGGCTTTCATTATCCTGAACTTCGGCGCTTGGTCGTTCGTGAGAATGTAGATCGTATCGTCGATTATATCCGCTGCGAAGGTAGCCTCGACGGAACTGGCGATCGGGACGATCAGCGCGCCCGGTTTCTCGATATTACAAAGGAACAGGTCTGTCCTGGTCCATCCCTTGGAAACCGAAATCAGGAGCCATCTTCCGTCTGATGAAACTCCCGCGCCAGGCCAGTCCTCCTTTTCGAGGCCGTCGCCGAAAATGCGCGGGTCGATCTCCCACGAAGTTCCGAGCTTGTGGAAGTACACCCTGCGGTGGTACTGCTCCTCGCCCTCCGCGACGGTCCCTGGCACCGGCGTCCGCGTGTAATAAAAGCCGGAGTTGTCAGGAAGCCAGGAAACGCTCGCGGCCCTCGTGAACGGAATTTCGTCATCGAGAAGTTCGTTCCTGTCGACGTCGAGGACGAACGTGACGCTCAGCTCGGTGCCGCCTTCGCTCCTTCCGTAAGCGACGAACTTGCCGTCGGTCGAGGGTCTGTACCAGTCTAGAGAAGTGGTGCCGTCTTCGCTCCACGAGTTCGGATCGAGAATGAGTTTTTCCTCGCCTTCGACTCCGTCGAAATAGAATATCCGCGAATGGTTGCTAACGCCGTCGTGCCGACCGAAGAAGTGTCTGTTTTTGTAGGCCTGAGGCGCGCCGACGCTCCCGATTTTGGAAAGCTCCGTGAGACGTTCGGCGAGTTCGGTCTTGAAAGGCGCGAAATTGGAAATGACTTCGTTCGTAAGCGCGTTCTGTGCGCTGGTCCAGTCCCTGACCTTCTCCTCGGTTTCGACCTCGAGCCAGCGAAACGGGTCTGCGACGCTGGTTCCGTGGATCGACTCCGCGAAATCGTCCGCCGCGGTTTCAGGATACGTGAAATTCGCCTTCGGCGGCGAGACAGGCGGGGCATTCACCGGCTCCGCGTGCGGTACATTGTTTGTTCCTGCGATTTCTTCCTCCCTGTCGGTATTGTCGTTTTCGAGCTGTCTTTGAGCGTTCAGCAGGACGATCGACGGTCCCGCGGCCGCGATAACGAACCACAGAGCAAATCTCTTGATCCTCCGTCCCGCGGAATTGTTCCTGACCTGCGCGGCGCTGGAAGCGTAATCGTCGTATCTGTTCATCGTCGGCGTCCTCTTACTTTTTATTCGTGCCGTCTACGAATTTTTCGTAATATTACCATCAATACTCAATGTTATGTCGGTTTACATTTCAAAAACAATATTAGCGGTGATTATAATACAAATAATTCGTAGACGGCACGAATACAATGTCCGATTTACTGCAAAGGCTCCCGCACCAGCAGAAAGTAGTTTGGAAGCGCCGAGCCGTCGCGGGTCGCGAGTCCGATGACGAGGTCCTTCGACACCCGGCGGAGGTAATCGATCGTGCGGTTGTATACGAACCGCGAAAGCCGCTTCTCGTTCCCGATGATCCGAGGCCAGGTGTGCGGCGCGTGTTCCGGTACTTTATTGTAGTCGACGCAGGCGCTGCCCCATTCGCTCTCGCAGTCCCGCGCGATGAAGTAGCCAGGTCCGACGATGGTCATCAGCGGCCGCCAGCCTGTGTGGTTGTAGCCGATGATTCCGGAGCCGCCTTCGATCTGAGTGCGGCACATACGCTTTTCGAAGGTCGTGAACAGCGCCATGCTGTTCTTCCCGACGAAGCGGACTGTCTTAGCCTCCGGATAATCATCGGGGATGAGCTGCGTCCTCGTTAGCGGCTCCGACGCGGCGGCAAGCTCATATATCTTCTTCTGAACGTCGTACCCGCCGAGGTTGTACATCATCGAAACCTGCTGCTCGAACGTAGCGGCGTCGAACTGCGCACGGAGTTCGGAAAGCGTGCATGAATCGCTCAAAACGAAGCTGCGGATTGAATCTGTCATTTCCCCGATGGATCATCCCCGATGGATCAGTTTCCGTAAAGGGGCAGTATAAATCCGCGGGGGAACACGATTCCAGCGTCAATCGAGAATTACGGAAACCACAGATACACGCAGCCAAGCGAAGCCTGAACCAAAAACTATCCGCAGATTGCGCGGAATTGGCTTCGCTCCGCTCAGCCGTCTCCGGCTCGCGGATTCATTTTTTGTAACCGTTCACGGGGTAGTTCGCGTTCGTAGTGGCGCCGTAAGGCGTTTCTTTGATTCACCACACCGCGAAAATATGCTCTCACGAGCACACTACGAACAGAATCCCGCTATAGACTGCGATCTACCCCGTGAACACTTACCATTTTTTTTGTCCACAG
>JANLHZ010000031.1 GCA_024653775.1 Planctomycetota bacterium
GAAAACATACATCACAAGCTTTTAAGGTACTTAATATGATCAAATTTTGAAATTAATTTGATAGATAGTTCGCGATATAATCTACTTTATGTAACGCTAATCATCTTTGAGCGCTTGACCCATGATGCCTGAAAATTCAACTGCTCCGTCCAGTGTAGATCGACGCGATCAATAGCGTCTGTACCGTGCCGAACACTATTGCATTCGCAATTCGTAATTCACTTTTCCGAGGTTAGAATAGGCCGCGATGAATCTCGCGCAGGAAGTCAGAACCAAGCTCATTGAACCGGGTCTATCGCAGAAGGTGCAGAAAGCCGCGATGACCGCAGTGCGTAAGCGCAACAAGAAGGCAGAGGACGATCCGTCGTGGGAAACCGCGCGGGAGCTTGCGAGGCAGATAAAGCTCCACACGCTTACAAACCTCGACACGTACCTCGAAATGTACGTGAAGAACGCCGAGGCGGCGGGCGTGAAAGTTCACTTCGCGAAAACCGCGGAGGACGCCCGCGCGAAGTCGATCGAAATCCTGAAGGCGACCGGCGCGACGTTCGTTAACAAGGCAAAGTCGATGGTCAGCGAGGAGATCGGGCTGAACGTAGCGCTCGCGAAGGCAGGCCTCGACCCCGTCGAGACCGACCTGGGCGAGGTGATCTGCCAGCTCGCGGGGGAGCCGCCTTCCCATGTGACCGCGCCCGCGCTGCACAAGAGCATCGAGGACATCGCCCGGCTGTTCAAAGAGCACAATGTCTGCGATATCCCGGAGGAGATCGCGACACTCGCAGGGAACTACACGCAGCAGGAGCGCCTTGACGCCGCGTCGAAACTGAGCCTCGCGGCGCGGGAGTATCTGCGCGAGAGGTTCCTTACCGCGAAGGCGTCCACCACGGGCGCGAACTTCCTGATCGCCGAGACGGGCGCGCTCGTGCTTCTCTCGAACGAGGCGAACATCCGCCTCTGCACCACAGTCCCGAAGACCATCGTCAGCATCGTCGGCATCGAAAAACTGATCCCGTCCGCGAAAGACCTCGCTGTTTTCCTGCGTCTGCTCGCGCCTAGCGCGACGGGGCAGAAGCAGACGGTCTACGTCAGCCTGCTCAGCGGCAAAACGCCGGGCAAGGACCGCCACGTGATCCTTCTCGATAACGGAAGGAGCGCGATGCTTGGGAGCGAGAAATACATCGATATTCTTTCCTGCATCCGCTGCGGCGCGTGCATGAACATTTGCCCGATCTATCGACAGGTCGGCGGGCACGCGTACGGCTCGCCTTATCCGGGGCCGATCGGGAACATTCTGATCCCGTTCCTTCACGGAACCGATTACGGGAAGGATCACCCGTTCCTGAGCAGTCTTTGTATGGCTTGTAGCGAGGTTTGCCCGGTGAAGATCCCCATCGCGGATCACCTGCTCAGCCTGCGCGCGGATATGACCAGCGCCGGCAAACAGAGCTGGTCCAAGGGCTTCGCGATGAGAATGTTCGCCTTCGCCGCGCGTCGGCCAAGGCTTTTCAGACTCGGCGGATGGTTTTTCCGAAGGTTCAGCGGGATCGCGTCCTTCGTCGGTCCGATGCGCACCTGGAAAAAGTTCCGCGCGCCGATAAAGCCCGCGAAGACGAGTTTCTTCGAGTGGCTGGAGGATGAGGGAGCAGGGAGTAGGGAACAGGGAGCAGAAAATTGACTATGGAGTGCTGAACGTAAGTTCAGCATCGAAACGCGCCGTTCCTGATTCCTGATTTCTAATTTCTAATTGTTTAAAGCTGTTGACCTGCGCGAAAACGCGGCGTTAGCATGCGCAGAATCTTTCTTCGGTTACAATTCTCCGGGAGGCAAATATGGCGATCAGAGTAGCGATCAACGGTTTCGGTCGAATTGGAAGACTCGTATTCCGAGTCATGCAGCAGCGAGGCGCGGAGTTCGAGGTGGTGCACATAAACGATCTCGCCGACGCGGACACGATGGCGCACTTCCTCAAATACGACACCGTCCACGGTCGTTTTAACGGAACCGTCGCGCACACGGAAACTGCGCTCACAGTTAACAAAAAAGCCATCGACATCACGAAGGAGAAGGATCCAGCGAACCTGCCGTGGAAGTCGAAGGAAGTCGACTTCGTCGTCGAGAGCACCGGAGTGTTCCGCAGCCGGGACAAGTGCGCGATCCACCTGAACGCGGGCGCGAAGCGCGTGCTGCTCACCGTCCCCGCGAAGGACGCGATCGACGCGACCATCGTCTTAGGCGTCAACGACGACACGCTGAAAAGCGAACACAAGATTATCTCGAACGCGAGCTGCACCACGAACTGCCTTGCGCCGATGGTGAAGGTGCTGAACGACAGCTTCGGAATCGAGGAAGGCCTGATGACGACGGTCCACGCGTACACGAACGATCAGCGCGTCGCCGACCTTTTCCACGACGACCTGCGCCGGGGTCGCGCGGCGGCTGCGAACATCATCCCGACGACGACGGGCGCCGCGAAGGCGGTGGGCGAAGTTATTCCGTCGCTGAAGGGCAAGCTAAACGGAATGGCAATGCGCGTCCCCGTGCCCGACGGCTCGATCGTCGATTTCGTCGTGAAGCTGAAAAACGGTGCGACGAAGGATAGCGTCAACGCAGCGATGAAAGTCGCGGCGGAAGGAACGCTCGCGGGCGTTCTCGAGTATACCGAGGACGAAATCGTCAGTAGCGACGTCATCGGCAACGCGCATTCGTGCATCTTCGACGCGCAATCGACGATGACGATCTCCGACAAGTTCGTCAAGGTCATTGGCTGGTACGACAACGAGTGGGGCTATTCGAACCGCGTCGTCGATCTCATCGCGAAAGCGGCGAGGATGTGAACCTCGCGGTATTGGTTTGGTGAACCATGTGGCGCTCGTGCCACGTCTGTAGGGGCGCACTGCGTGCGCCCGAATTGCACGGTGGGACTGTCGGCGTCTCGCCTACAGCTTAAAAATACTGCGCAGACGAGGACGTCTGCACTCCCAGGCGCGAGTCCATCGACGTCCGCTTACTTCGCGCTCAGTGTCTACTCGCCCCTTTTTCTACAAACATTCCGCTCCTACGGAGCTGTGCGGACGAGGACGTCCGCGGTCCCAGGTCCGGCTCGCCCCCTCGTTCTTTATTGTTCCTCTGGTGGCGGCTCAGCGCCGCCTTCGGGCTTAGGAATCCCTTCCGTGTCGAGTCGACGTTCGATCTCGCGCAGAAGAGCGCTCAGCCGCGCGCGCTGGTGGGTTTCCCGGCCGTGGCGTTCGAGGATGTTCTGATAAATGTCTCGCAGTTCCCCGAGGTTTCTGTTCGCGGCTTCCTGCTGCTCCTCGATCTTCTTGATCGCCTTCTCGACCGCGTGCTTGACGAAAATCATCCGCAGTCCGACGTACAGCAGCGCGAACACGCAGAACAGCGGCGTCGCCGGAAGAATGAAGTCCTTGTAGAATTCCCAGATCTGTAGAAGCATCGTATGGAGTAATAGTAGTCAGTGGTCAGTGGTCAGTAGTCGGTAGTCAGAAATTCAATTCTTAATTCTTAATTCTTAACTCTTAACTCTTAACTCTTAACTCTTAATTCACTTTAAGTATAACCGCCATCGCGGTATCACCCGCGGCGCATCCAGTGAAGAGTCCGTAGCCGCCGCCGTGGAGGACAAGCTCCTCGATGAGTTCGGCGATCGCGCGGAGTCCCGTCGGAGCCTGCGGGTGCCCATACACGAGCGGACAGCCGAAGTTGTTCATCCGATCGAGCGCGACGCCCATCTCTCTCGAGAAGTAGACGTCGTTCAGCGCGAAAGGATTGTGGGTCTTGATCGCAAACACGTCCGCGATGCCGATACCCGCGTTCGAAAGCGCGGCCTTTGCAGCGGGCACCGTCGCCTTCGGCATCGTCGCCTTCCCCACTCGCGCGGAGCCGAAGCTCACCACCTGCGTGGTGGTGCGTCCGTCCTTAGAAAGTTCGATCGCGCGGTCCTTCGTGGTGACAACCGCGCCGGCGCATCCGTCCGCGGGAAAAGTCTGCGCGCCGAACGTGACGGTCCCGTCTTTCGCCACTGGTCTTAGCGCGGCGAGTCCTTCCTTCGTGGACGCGAACACTCCTTCGTCGCGGTCGATCGTCTTCGCGCGTCTTCCGCTTCCGACGCCAACGCTCACCATATATCTCCGCTGAAACGCGCGATCGTCATCGAGAGATTTCATGTACTGCTCGTATCGAAGCAGCGCGACGTCGTCCTGTTCTTCCTTCGTAATGCCGCATTCCTTCGCGACGTTCTCCGCGGTTGTCAACATGGCGCACTTCGCGTGGGGATCGTGAGAGAAGTTGTCGAACACCGGATTCTCTGAGTCGCCTGTGCCTCCCGGGCCCGCGGGGTCCGGATAGTAGACGTGCGGGCCGTTGCTCGTCCTGTCCGTCGCGACGACAAGCTCGCATCTGGACTGACCGAGCTGCGTCTCCGTCGCGGCGGTGAGTAGAGCGCGCACGCTCGTTGCGCAGGCCTGCGAAACCGTCGGACCTGTGACGGAGTCCATCCCGAGCATTCCCGCAAGCCAGGGAGCGCCGTAGAACGAGTGCTTCTGCGGCACCGTGACGCCGAGGACTAGTCCGTCGAAAACGGCCTTCTGGAGGCCTCTGGAGGCGAAAAACGCCTCTGCCGCGTCCCGCGCGAGATGGAGGGAATTGACGCTCTGGAAGCTCGTCTGCCACTTGCAGAACGGAGTCGAGAAAGCCGCGCCGTAGGGAATGTAGACGTTGTCGAATTTCATCGCTAGCTCCTCCGGAATGAAGAGGTTGCCGAAAAAGTGCCTGGGACTTCAATCGTCTGACATTGAGATACCTGGAATCGACTCTGGGACTATGAAATGAAAACGATGCCGGAAACTCTGAAAGACAAAAATATGAGACCATAAAAAAACCCCTTCCGAAAGGAAGGGGTTTTTTAAAGAAGTCGAAGCTTGGTCGCTATTTCTTCTTCTTGGGAGCCGCGGTCTTTTTGGGAGCGGCGGCTGCTTTTTTCGGGGCGGCTTTCTTGACAGCCTTCTTCGCTGCCTTCGCTTTCTTCACTACCGCCTTCTTCTTAGGCGCGGCAGCTTTCTTTTTTACCGCCTTCTTCTTCGCGACCGATTTCTTTACTGCTTTCTTTTCCATTGTTCAATCTCCTTTCACCAACTTGCGGACACGCGCCGCGTTAAAATAGAACGAGGCAATTATAGTTTTCAAACAATGCTAGTCAACATTAAAAGATGTGAATAGCGATACTTGTTAAAAAAATTTGTCCTTCGACGCGAGCGATGTTTTCATTCGCCTTCGAAGTGAGACGCGATGAGTTCATCGCATCTCCGCGCGATGTCTGAAAGCTCACGCGGGTCGTACTCGCGAAGCTCGAATTCTTCGCTCGACGTCTGCTCGAAAAAATTCAGCAGTGCGCCGATGCCGATGCGTCTTTGCTCTTCGAGGAGCGCGTCATCGACTTTGTCGAATCCAAAGTAGTAGGTCTCGTCGATCCACGTCGGACTCATGTCCCAGAGAAGATTGCTCGACATCTGCGACAGACTGACGTCGATGCCTTCGATGAACGAAGTCTTCTGCGCGGCGTTCGCGAAGTTGACGTTCCTCGCGAAACTTTCCGTATCGAGGAAGATGAAATTCTCCTTCGTGACGTCGTCCTCGCGACCGAAGTAGCAACCGTCGAAACTGACGTCGCAGCTTACCCGCGAGAGGTTTTCGAAATTGACGACGTCCACGCTCGAAACGGCGAAATTCGAGTTCCTGGCGCTGAACTTCCCGAAGGCGTAGGACATCGTAAACGCGTTCGAAACCAGGGTAGAGTCCTTGATCTCGATATCTTCGTGGGATTCGACAACGATGGATTCCTGCGAGATTATCGCGCTCTTCTCGATGGTCAGATCGCCGGGGAACGCGATGAAAACCTCCCGCGGCGAATCCTGATCCTCCGCGACTCCGGGAAGCACGACGCTGTTCTTCAATATGAATGAAAGACCCCTTCCGCTGCCCGCGTTTTCCTCCGGACTCATGATCGAAGATATGCCCCCCGCCGAGATCGTGTTCTCGATCGAAATCTTGACGTTCGAAAGCGACGCGCCCTGACTCGCGTCGATTTCGATTTCGCTCTCGAGATCGAAACATGAACTGTCGATCTTCAGCTCGAAGCCGCTCACGCTCGCGAACACCGACAGCGGCGACGAGAAAAATCCCGCGTGGGAAATTTCGATCGATCTCCCAGCCGGCGAATTTTCTACCGTGTCCTTCAGGATCATCACGCTGTCTATGACCACCGGATTCGATTTGTCTCCGGAAATTTTCACATCGCCTTCTACTACGATCGAAGGAAGATAGTCCGACATCAGATGCGGGATGATCTCGACGCCCTTATCGATGCGAAGTCCGAAGCCGCCCATGATGTAGACGTCTCCGTCGACGACGTAAGGTCTTCGTCGCTGATTGAGTACAACGTTCTCCTCGTACATGTCCGCTAGCGTGAAGTTCTCGAGGTCGGTGAGAATTTCGACTTCGAGATCTTCGAGTCTCTGCGACGCGAACCCTGGGATGGTGAACGCGAGATCGATGTTCATCAGAGCAAGCTCATGCTTGTACGTGCGAAGAAGAGACTGAACCTCGCGGACCCACGCGCCTTCGTCCCAGTCCTTGCGCGCCTCGATAGTTTCTTCTCGCCACCTCGCCTCGATGTCTTCCTCTTCCTCCGGCTGTTCCATTGCCGGCGGAGGCGAGACCTCGCGATTTCGATTTTCATTCCCGCCCGGGTTCGCTTCGACCTCGTTCCCCCCTTCGACCTGCGCGCCGGCATTTGCTGGCGCGGGACTATTCCCAGAGTTCGCGAGTCCATCGCGCGCCTGACTTTCGTAATCGTCGATCTGATTCCGCGCACCGCGGACGACCTGCGTGTTTCCGTACCTCGAACGGAGCAGATTCACTTTATCGAGCGCGTCCTGCCACCTTCCCGCCGATATGTCCTGCGGAATGCGATCGAGTATGCTCCGGGCAAGGGACTCCGCAAGCTCGCCGTCCTGCTTCAAAATCCGCTCGAACCTGTATCCGGCCTCCCGCGCGCGCTGCACCGGACCCACGCGGTCAGATGCCAGCGATGCCGCGCTGAAAACGCCCAAAATCGCGATAGACAAACCGATACGACCGACAATATTATGCATGTGGCGCCTTCGTTCCGTAAATGAGGACACTCTGTAAGTTTCTGGGAGTATAGAGAGTCGTCGAAGAATTTCAAAGTGAATTCACGCCGCCCGTTCGCGCGGACATTGGTGATTAGACAAATTTCGACGACATAAAATCACATTCTGCTTGTAGAGAAGTCGCATGATTCTATAATCACGCGCTTGTACAAGGAGTCGTAAAACAATAAGTTACCGATTATCGCGCTCAGATTTGTGTCAGGTTCGCATTGCGCGATTGAGTCAAACCGGAGTCGTAGCCATAGTTCCGACGAGGATTTGATGATTGAGCGCGATGTGAAAATGACGTGAAGATGTGATGCGAAAACGGTAAGATATTGTTTAACGACTCCTAAACTTGAAGAACGAATCGACAGGATGATTTATGCCGAATCTAAGATCAGCAAAGAAGCGACTTCGTCAGGGCGCGAAAAGACAGGCCCACAACAAATCTCTCAAAAGCAAGGCGAGGACCGCAGTCAAGAAGTTCCAGGAAGAACTCGAAGCCGGAAACGTCGAAAACGCGCGCAAACTCATGCAGGCGGCGTTTTCCCAGCTCGATAAGAACTCGAAACGCAATCTCGTGAACAAGAATCACGTCGCGCGGAGGAAAAGCTCTCTCGCGTCCGCTCTGAACAAGGTTGCAGCGACGAAGAACTGAACGTTCCTGCGGTAGTTTGACCTTGCGGGGAGTTTCGGGTACGCTTGTAACGATGGAATCGATCTACCAGAAACTGCTCGTTCTCGCGGAACGAGAGTCCCGGCCTTTGAAAGCCCATGTCGAGTTGACGCGCCGCTGCAACGAACGCTGCGTTCACTGCAACGTCGGAACGTACTTCGACGAGAACGCGCTTTCGTTAGGTGAATGGCAGCGCGTATTCCAGCAGCTCCACGATGCGGGCGCGATGTTCCTCACCATCTCCGGCGGCGAGGCGACCCTCCACCCGAAATTCAGGGAGGTGATGCGCTCAGCGACGAGTTATCCGATGCTAGTCTCGATGATAACGAACGCGACTAATATCGACGACGACCTCGCGGACTTTCTCGCTGAAATACGGATAAACGTTGTTTTCGTCAGCGTTTACGGCGCCACGGCTGAGACCCACGACGCAGTGACGCGGCTTCCGGGGTCGTTCGCGAAGACCTGGCGCGGGATTCGAAACCTCGTCAGCCGGGGCGTGACGGTCGATACGAACGTGATGGCGCTCGCGGAAAACGTCCACGAAATCGACGCGCTGCTCGACCTCGCGCGGCGCGAAGGAACGACGCCTAGGGTGAGCGCGTCTCTGAATCCGATGATCCGCGGGAAGCACCAGGGATCGAAAATCCGCTCCTGCGCGGACTTCAACCAGCTTTGCGATTCCCTCGACGCGGACCTCGTCGCGACTCTGCGCAGGCACGAAAATCGCGAGGACGCCCTGAACTCGAGAACTTGCAGCGCCGGGATTTCGCTGATTTCGATCCTTCATAACGGAGACATTCAGCCGTGTAGCGAGATGCCGCTTCCGGTGGGAAACGTCCGGACGGATGACGTCGCGGAAGTCTGGAGCGAATCCGGCGTGCTGAAACGACTCCGGACGACTACGGTAGGAAGCATCGAAAAGTGTTCCCCGTGCGGAGCGGTCGAATACTGCACTCGTTGCCCCGGCGCGTCCCTCCTCGAAACCGGAGACGTCCACACTCCCCATGAGGACGCTTGCGAGACCGCGTTCACCGCGAAGTCCGCCTTCGAGCGCATCGCCGCGAAACAATAATTTAGGGACGGACCCGAATTTAATGGTGAACGTTCGGTGAACCACATACCCGGCACTTACTATTTCTTTAGAAGTCACCTTTTTGCACTGAATTGCCTCTTGGATGGCTAAGAAAGTGCCGGGGATGTTTCGACTTGACTTGGGTCAGCAACCGCATGCATTACATAATACTATAAATAAGAATGATTATGTCAGTAATAATGGACTATTATATCGAGTTTCGATGCGAGTTGCCATGGATCGCTTCGCGATCAAATTCCTCTTTCTTGATTTTTTTGAAATTCACGCAACATAAGCGCCAAAGACACATGTCTACGCGCGCAACGTTCAGGCACGTGGAAACTCGTTTATAACTATCGGTTTGGCAACAACGTTGAATCGGAACCGCCCCGGCACTCCCACAATGCTATTAAGAATTCCAGAGCGAAATGGAGTTCTCTGCCGTAGAGGTTAAATGCCGGGGACGTGTTTCACCTAACCAACACATTTAATGTAATGCTTTGCGGAACGGCTGAAGGTATCCGTTCATCCGGGGTGCGAACACAATTTCATGTAAACGAAGTGTTAGATGTCAGACAAGTGTCGGTGAACCACGAGGCATCGGCGTCTCGCCGATGATTTCACGGACAGGATGCCCCAGCCACGCACAGGAATCGCCAGAGACGTTGTAATGGACGCGGTTTACAGAGGTTTACCGTCGATAGTGTTGGTTCGGTAATTCACGTATTCTGCCATCCCCGCAGGATCAGTTCGCCATCTTGAATTTAATTCCTTTGCGCAGGAACAAGGTGCGGCGCTATTC
>JANLHZ010000035.1 GCA_024653775.1 Planctomycetota bacterium
AACAGAACCAGCCTACGTTAGTTTATACCGCACTCCGGACTTACCTGTTTTTGCGCGATCTCGAACCTCCAATCTCTGTCTCTTCTTTCTGCAGAAATATTTGGTGAGACATTTACTAAGCGCGAATTTTTATTTTTTTCCGATCGGGAGGCTGAAAAGCCAGTCAAGTTGAGGAGTTAGGAATAAGTAGTCAATCGTGAGAAATTCAACTCTTAACTCTTAACTCTTAATTCCTCACGCCGTGTGGCGGAGGAGATTGATCAGCACGCCGACGTCTTTCGGCCTCGCGTCCGGACTCTTCGCGAGGACGGTTTCGAAAAGTTTGTCCCACTTTTTCGAAAGCTCCGGATTCAGCTTGCACGCGCTCGGCGGGCGATTTCCGATCTGGGCCTTCAGAACGTCCGCGACGATCTTTTCGTTGAACGGAACCCTGCCCGTCACGAGTTCGAACAGAATTATCCCAAGCGCGTAAATATCCGTCCGGTTGTCGATCTTCTGCTCCTTGATCAACTCCGGCGCGGCGTACTGCGGCGTGCCTTCGAACTTGGTTTTCTTTGCAAAGAACCCGCCGAAACTCTCTGTGAACGCGAGGTCGATGATTTTGACGTCCTTGCCGCGGAGCAGCAGGTTTTCGGGTTTCAGGTCCTTGTGGACGAGCCCCTTCGAGTGAATGACGTGCAGACCCTGCGCGATTTCCTGCACCAGATTCACCGCGTCGATGATCCCGTAGCGCTGGCCCTGCTCCTTAAGCGACATCAGCCAGTGCCGGAGCGAGCAGCCTTCGATGAACTCCATCACCAGATACGCCTTTGGCGCGTCGACGTTCAGTTCCTTCACCCGGCAGTAGTAAGGACTCTTGATCTTCGAGAGAACCGCGTACTCGTTCCTTAGCGAGCTCATTCCAACCGTGCTCTTCACGCCGCGATCGCTCAGCATCTTGACGGCATAGAAATCGCCGGACTTCGTGTCCTTGACCTTGAAAATGTCCGAAAAGCCGCCCTGATTGAGTTTGCCGACGACGTTGTAGCCTTTTACGTGGGGAAGGTCCCCGGATAACAAGTCACTCATTGCCCTAAATCCGATAGTTGAGAAGTGAGGAGAATAACAACCCCTGGCAAAATATTCATCGTCTTTTTTTGAGATGCGCGCGTATATAACGTGAAGTGCGATCCTTCCCGAAAGGCCCCGCTCTATGCCGAAAAAAATAATTCTCAGAAGCCCTGAAGAGTTTCTGGCGCTGTCGCGGAACGCGGAGCCTTCAGACGGGACGATTGTTATCGATACGCCCGACTTCCGGCGCACGCTACGGAGCCTCGACGAATCCGCGCTTCCGGTTTCGCTGATGGATTCGACAAACGAACGCTGCGTCAAGCTGCTTGAAATCCTCGCGGGCGAACTCCACGAGGAAACCCCGTTCAGCTTCAGCCCGCCTTCGCCGGAGAAAAAGCAGATCGACGCGAGCGTTTCGAACGCGGACGTTTTCGAAGCGTTTTCGAAACGCGTGAAGGAGCTTGCCGGCGCGGACTACGTTTCTGGATCCGCGGTTTCACTCGCCACCGAGATTCTGAACAACTGTCTCCGGCTGTCTTCGGACCACCTTCAGAAAACAAAGCAGAAAAGGCTTGTCCACGCCGGGTGCGCGACGATCGAGAATTTCCTGATCGCGTGGGTTCGCGACGGCCTCGGGACGCTCACGCGGGAGCATCTCGCGAAGGTCCAGAAAAAGTTGAGCCTGCCTCCGCCGTTTCGTCCGGACAGCGTCGCGCGTCCCGGGCTTGGGCTTGCGTACGCGCACTATAAAAGCGACGGCTTCGCGGTGAGCGTCAAGCCGGGGGAAAGCTCGGAGTTCGCGTTCGCGTTCGACCTCACCCGGAAAGAGAAGCGCAAATGGAAATTGTTCCTCTACCGATTTTCGGAGTAGTTTCACTTTTCGAGCAAGACGTCAATCTGAAATCATGAATTCTTATCCCGTTCTTTCTCTTCGATAGCCATCAGCATGTCGACCTCCCTGCTGCGGACCTTGGTGAGAAGTTCCGCCTCGTCGATGTCGGCCCACTCCACAGGACCCGCGCATTTGCTGCAGACGATTTTCGAAAGGGAAAGCTGTTCATAAGGAACGATCAGCCCTTCGTCGACCACGGAATCGATGACGAAATCCCCCACTTCGTTCACCGCGCCACGGAACGTGAATTCCGTAGTGATCTTGAACGTGCCGCGATCGCAATTGCCGTGGACCGCGGTGAGGTGCTCGTCCGGGAGCCAGATTTTACTCTTCTTGCATCTGAGCTTCTTTACGATAGGCATTAGAGGCTCCATTCTCCGAAGGCTATTTTTCCTTCACGGGCCACCAGATCAATATTTCCTGCTCGTCCGGATTTCTCGATCTGCTGGGATAAATCGAAATCGGGTTTCCGGCGGACTCGTATCCGCTGACTTCCATATACCTCTGGATGGTCGGGTAGACCTTAGCCTCGTCGCCCTCGGAAGCGCCGCGGAGGGTGTACGAAACGACCGTCATCGCGGGTACTTCCTTGATCCGAAGGTTGTAATGAAGATCGCCGGCCGGGATCTCGGTTAGCGCCACCGGGAACTGAAGTTCCGTCCGAAGCTGCGCCTCCGAGACGTCCCCCGGACTGTTCAGGTAAACGAGCCGCGGCGGTCCGGCGCGCTCGATCTTGTTCGCCATCAGCGCGATGACGAGATTCGAGAACGAGGTCTGAAGGTTCGCGTAGGATCCTTGGTGAATGTAATACGCGACGAAAGTCTTCTCGACTTCCTCCACCGCGATTCCTTCGAATTCGGCGTCGCTGTCGTTAACGTCGACGCTCGCCGGACTCTCGGGGCGCACCTCGGGACGACTCTCCGTCGGAGAGGGCGCGGATTCCTCCGAAGTTCCTTCTTCCGAACCCTGTTCCTCCGCCGGCGTCGGAAGGTCTTCCATCCAGCCTTCGTCCCAGTCGATCTCCGGAGGCTCCGGAGCGACCGCGTCGCCTTCGCCGCCGAAACGGTTCGTCAACTCTTCGACCACCTTTTCAAGCGCGACCTGCACCCGCTCGACTATTCCCTCGACAGCCGTGCGCACCGCGAACTTCACGATCGCGAAGGCGCGCTGGTCCGGATCGAGGTCCGCGAGTTCGTCGCGAAGATCCTCAAGCCGCCAGACGGTGTCCGCGATCTCGTCCGGATTCCGACCCGATTCGGTCATTTGCTCCTCGACCCGTTCGATCGCGCGAGTGAAATTCTCGCGGAAGAATATCTTTTCCTCGTCCGGAGGAAGCTGCGCGGCTTCATCCTGAAGGCGCTGCAATGTCTCGTTCAGTTCCGCGACGCGCTGGCGGTTTCGCTCGGCCTCTGCCTGGAGATCGCGAATCGCCTGCCACCTGCGGTTGACCATATCCTCGATCCGCTCCCGCGTGGAAGGATCGGCCTGCGGCTCGTCCGGGAACAGACTTTCCGGCTCCTCGCTCGGCTCCTCTTCGGTGCGTTCGCGATTCGTTCTCTCCTCTTCGGAAAGATTTTCCTCCATCCATTCGTCTAGTTCTTCGTCAGTTGGCTCCTCCTCCTGGGCGAGCAGTCCCGCCGGCGAGATTCCAATCGCAAAGATTACCGCCAGATTTATCCAGAGTTTCGACATGTAAACCTCCTTGGTTCGATTTCGCTAACTTCACAAAGTTAGTTCGTCCGACCCACACAAATAGTTTGAACTAAGCCTCGCGGAGTACAAGCCCAAACTCGCAATGTTTTTGGCTCGGGAGTCTTGAAGCCACGGGCTTTCGATACCCTATCTCCCTACCCTATCTCATCCCGCCCATAAGCGCCATCAGGAAAACCACCACGATTAAAAGCAGTTTTATTCCGGATATCGCGATCCCAGCGATTGCGAGACCTTCCCCGGCTTCGTTCCGTCTCGCCTCGCCCAGTCCCACGATACAAAGGATCAGTCCAACCGGCGAACACAGAAACGCGAGTACGAATCCCGCGATTACCGTTCCCGGAACCGAGCCTTGCCCCTGATAGCGACGACGGCCCGAACTTCTGCGGCGCACACGCGGCTCGGAGTCGTCTTCGCGTCTTGCGATCGAAGCCAGATCCCTTTTTCCGGTCGCGGCAATCTTTCCGGAACTTCTCGCGGAACCCTGTTTCTTTTTCCTGACCTGATCGAGATAAAGTCCGCGATCATCGTCCTCCTCGACTCTGTGCTTCGCGTCGCAGATCGGGCACGCAACCATCCTTCCGACCATCCCGTCATCGACGATCATTGACGATTCGCACGAATTGCACTCGACTTCGATATCCAAATCGGTCTCCTAATAGCAGCGTTTCTTCAGTAACCGCCGTAGTTCGGCGAGGAGTTGACCTCGCTGACGAACCAGCCAATCATCGCGAGGTACGCAATGAAGCAAAGCGAGAGAATCCCGCCGATGATGATTCCCGCGATCGCGAGACCTTCTCCCGCGCGCCTCGCTTTCGCCTCGCTGTAGCCTATCAGGCAACAGATGAATCCCGCGGGCGCAAAAAGCCAGACGACAATGAACCCAACGAGAACGAGCGGCGGCATCTGTCCTTCGAACGGATGCGGCCTTCGTTCCCGCCTCGAACCTCCACGGGAGCCGCCGCTTCGGGAACCTCCGCCTCCGGAACTACCCCGCGAGCCTGCCCGCGAACCGCCTCCGCGACTCGATCCAAGTTTCGAGGAACTGCCGCCCGACCTCCCGCCGCGGCTATCGCCTCTGCCGAGCTTCGAAGTTCCGCCGCCCCTGGACGACCCCCCGCCGCGCGATCCGCCGACGCTTGCCATTCGTCCTGAACTCTTGCCTCCTCCGGGTTTCTTGGTTTTGACCTTTTCGAGATAGAATCCCTGGTCATCCTCCTGGACGGTGCTTTTATTATCGCACGACGGACACGCCACGGTCTTGCCGAACATTTCCTCGTCGACGATCATCGCTTCGCCACACGATGGACATTCAACTTCTTCTTCCATCTTCCGCTCCAATGTTTATTTATCTGGAAATCGACGGTCCGAATCGCGAACGCTCGAATCGCGGTCGATTCAAGGCACAACAGTTTTGTCCGTATAAAATAATACAGAAACTCCATAAGGCAACGACAAACCCGCATCTTTTCCGCCGATATTCAAATTTAAGGACGCGTACAATAATAACTTACCGGAAATCAGAATCCGTCCCGTCGCAGAGGTTTGCCGTCGACGTCGGTGTAGCTCCCGGTGGCGATCAGGATAATATCGATAATCCACCAGATTCCGAGGCCGCCGCAGGTTATGAGGTAAATTATTCCAAGGCCGATGTGTCCGGTGTAGAAGCGGTGAACTCCAAGCCCTGGCACCAAAAGAACGAGCAGAAGCGCGACCAGCCAGCTTCGCTCGGATTCGGCGGTTCCGCCTCCGCCGCCCACTCTCCGGGCTTTGCGCGCGTCTCGTCCGCTCGACTTTCGCTCGAGGTAGAGGTCTTCGTCGACGTCCTTACGCAC
Organism: Planctomycetota bacterium; assembly: GCA_024653775.1. GTDB lineage: Bacteria > Planctomycetota > UBA8742 > JACQVU01 > JANLHZ01 > JANLHZ01. Next base: position 5,488 of record JANLHZ010000035.1, read on the forward strand.
CGAGTAGTGATTCCCGCACGACGGGCACGCCACAGCTTCACCCGCCATCGAATCATCGACGGCCATGTATTCGCCGCAACTGACGCACTTGAGTTCTTTTTCCATCCTGCCTGTTACTCCCGTATTTGAAACTCGACCCCAGATTCTAAAAGATTACGCGCGATAATCAATTCCGGTTCGATCGAAAAAACCGGATTTAACGATTCCGGAAGCCGCCCTGACACGGAGCTATCGAATTCTCTGGCTCGATCTGTTCACACCCGAGACCGAAAAGAAAACGACCACGAACGACACGAAAAGGCCGAGTAGCACAGGAACGTGGAAAATCGCCCGGCCGCGGTGCAGGTCCATCGAAAGCCAAATTGACAACACCGAAATCAGAATCCCGATGGAAACTATAAGTCCGATCAGTATTCCAGCTATCGCGTCCTCCGCAAAACCTGGACGAAGCCTGTTTCTGTAAACCGAACCGCATCTGTGAGCTGCGTACTTCGACGGCGTACGAAGACCGAACGCGGGCTTGCGTTTAAGCGCGCCGATCTCTTTTCCGTCGATAAAGATCCGGTTCCGGGCGGCGACGTCCCTGAGAACGATAGCCCGTGGCGCATTTTTACCGCCTGAACCCTGAAAGTCCTCCGGATGCGATTTCAGAAACAATTCGTCGTCATCCGCATCCACGGTGAATTTGCCGTCGCAGTGCGGGCAGCAGAGCCTTGCGCCGATCATCTCGTCCACGACCGAAAGATGCTCCGAGCAATAAAAACAGCGATGAATGAATTCCCTCATTGCGTACTCCGTTACTGAAGATCGCCAGCGTTAAAGCTATTACTCGCGACCAAGGCGCCTGGTTCGGCGAATTCTTCAGACCTGGACGCCATCATTTGCCGCGCTCCGGGCTGAACTTTCTGGTCCCATCGGTAGAGAGCGCGACGTTTCATTGATGCCCGCCCCGCGATCTGCTACTCTTTCGATGGACCGAAAACCACAGGACTGAAATGCCGGAACTGAAATACATTGGACGCGACGCCGTCCGCCCCGATACTCCCGCGAAAGCGACGGGCAACACTAAGTACATCCACGACATCAAGGTGCCGGGGATGCTCTGGGGCAAGATCAAATTCTCCGACCGCGCCCACGCAAAGATCAAGCGCATCGACACGTCGAAGGCGGAGGCGCTCCGCGGCGTTCGGGTCGTGCTCACGGGGTACAACACGCCGCGGGTGAACGTCGGGTTCCTTCGCGACAACTGCGCGCTGAAGAAGGGCAAGGTCCGCCAGTTTCGCGACGAAATCGCGGCGGTCGCGGCGATCGACGAGGAGACCGCGCAGGCCGCTATCGATCTGATCGAGGTCGAGTACGAGGACCTGCCGGGCGTCTTCGACCCGCGGGAGGCGATGAAAGAGGGCGCGCCGCTGGTACACGAGTTTGACGCGCGAGGAAAGCCGCTGAAGTCGAACGTGCTGCCGCTCGTGTTCGCGCACCACACAGGTGATCTCGACGCCGCGCGAAAGAAGTCGAAGTACGTCAGGAAGGACGAATACTCGACGCCGCTGATACAGCAGGCCTGCATGGGCACCGCAGGCTGCATCTCGGAGTTCGATAACCACGGGAACCTTACAATCACCGCTAAGACGCAGATTCCGTTCCTTGCGCAGCGCGACTATATGCGCGCGCTCGAGGAGATGGGGCTTCCGGGTAGAAACGCGCGAGTCATCATTCCCGCCCTCGGCGGCGGTTTCGGCACCGGGCTTGACACCCACGTCTACGAGTACATTTCGATCCTGCTCGCGCACTACGCGAAGAAGCCAGTGAAAATCCTATACGATCGTTTCGAAGAGTTCGCGTATCTGAGTCCGCGGCAGAGCACCATCGTCACCGTCGAGCAGGGCCTTGACGAAAGCGGGCTGATAACGTTCCGCAAGGTCGACGTCCTTCAGGACAACGGCGCCTACGCCTCGTGGGGCGCGACGTATCCGTCCGTGATGCTGATGCCGGTGACGAGTTTGTACCGCGTGCCGGTGGTACATTTTGACTCGACCATCGTCTACACGAACAACACCTACGCGCAGGCAATGCGCGGCTACGGAAATCCGGAGGTCACGTTCCCGATCGAATCGAACCTCGACGATCTCGCGAAGGAAGCGGGTATAGACCCGTTGGAGCTTCGGCTGCGCAACGTCAACATGCCAGGGGACGTCACGCCGATGAAGCTGAAGCTCGGCACCTGCGGACTGAAGGAATGCCTCGTCCGCGCGCGGGAATTGCTTCAGGGAGAAGGGAGAAGTGAGCAGGGAGCAGAAAGGAGTGCGACTGTGACCGAAGCGAGCTGTCGCGATTCCCAGGACCGCGGACGTCCTCGTCCGCATGAGGGCGTACGCAGTGCGCCCCTACAGCCGGCTGATGGAGATTCGCATTTAAAAAGAGGTGTGGGTTACTCATCCCTCATCCACGTCGGCGGCGGCGGGAAGATATACCGCAGCGACGGAAGCGGCATAATCCTCAAGTTCGACGACTTCGGGAATGTCTACGTTTCCATCGGCGGCGTCGAGATGGGGCAGGGCCTGCACTCGTCGCTCTCGCTCTGCGTCGCGGAGGAGCTCGGCATCAGCCCGGCGAACGTGTTCATCAACCAGACCGACACCGCGAACTGCCCGTGGGACGTCGGCACCCACGCAAGTCGCGGCGCGTTCATGGCCTGCAACGCCGCGATTTTGGCGTGTTCCAAGGCGAAGAAGGAACTCGCGGAGCTCGCGGTAGGGATTTACGAACAGGAAGTCAAAGGCGCAATCGCAAAACTGCGCAAGAAATCCCCTCTCCCCCCGGGAGAGGGCAAGGGTGAGGGGGATTCAATCCCCGATTTCGACTTTGCTGGCTGCGCCGACCCCGAAAACTTCGAGCTTCGCGATGGCGGCATCCGCGCGAAGAACGCGCCCGCGCACGAGATTTATGCGATCGACCTCGCGCGTTTTCTTCGCGCCGCGCATTTCCGCGACAATGCCGAGATGCTGACGGTGAGCGCGTTCTTCGAGCCGGCAAACGAACTCCCCGACTGGAGCAAGGGAGAGGGCAACATGTCGATGAACTACGCGTTCGGAGTGCAGGGCGCGCGCGTCGAGGTCGACACCGAAACCGGCGAGATCAAAATCCTCAAGATGGCGAGCACCCACGACGTCGGCAAGGTGCTCAATTACCAGACCCTCATCGGACAGTGCATGGGAGGACTCGCGCAGGGCATAGGTTACGCGATGTACGAGGAGATCAAGACGAAAGACGGCAAAATCCTCAACCCCGGCTTTACCGACTACAAGATCCCCACAAGCTGGGAGATGAATTTCCCGGTGGAGTTCGACTTCATTGAAACCAACGACCCTTCCGGTCCCTACGGCGCAAAGGGCGTCGGCGAACCAGGTCTCGTCCCCACCCCCGGAGCGATCGCAAACGCGGTCGCGGATGCCATCGGAGTGCGCATCCATTCCCTCCCGATCACGCCGGAGAAGGTTCTGAAGGCGCTAAAAATAAAAGGACTCGAAGCAAAAAAAATTGACGCGCTTTACCATTCGTAGCCCATATCCTCGGCGAGCGCATGTAAAGTCATTAAACCCGTAGCCAGCATAGTGACCCGTTCATAAGCAATCTGGTTGCCACTTTCCAGCGCTTCCAGTTGCTCCCTGGCGAGATCCCGCAGAATAGGCATTGATCCTGCCGCTTCAGATGCACGCTCGCTATATTCATTCGGATCAGCGCCTGTTTCTGCTGGAAGCAGGCTGATGAAACGTTCGTTGAAGTCACGCCAAGATATTCGCCGGAAAAAATCTCGCAACTCGATCTTTGGTTTTTCGCGCATATAATTTCTCGCCCAGTCGGTAAATTCTTCCTTATCCAATTGCCCGGCAGCCATTTGAAGGACAACCGGCTCGGCTTCATCCGCGGTCGCTTCAAAAGACCAGCCATTATCTGACAAAAATGCGATCAAGGCGGCAATCGCCGCGCGCTTGTTCCCATCTATGAATGGGTGGTTCCGGCAAATGTGAAATGCGTAAGCCGAAGCCATATCCTGAATAGAGTCGTGAAGATAGTTGTCAAATACGGCTGACTGAGGCGCGGCAATCGCTGATTCAAGCGAATCCATATCGCGTATCCCTATGACACCTCCCTGGTCCGAAATGGCGATGGTTTGAAGTCTCACAACGTCAGAGATCGATAAAAATCTCGGCCCCGAGGTCATTTGGCAAGTCTCCGAATCAAATCTCCGTGTTTGCCAAAAACTTCGCGCATGTGCCGATCAAGTCTTTCCGAATCGCAATTTGGCGATAACCGTTCGTGCAAATAAAGAATGTACGCGCCGAGCGTGAGGTTCAGCCGCGCGGCTTGCTCCACAAGCTGTTTGTGAAAATCGGGGGTCACCTCGATGTTGATGGTTTCCGTAGTGCTCATGGGATCAATGATACGCTTTAGGCGTGATCTAGTCAAGAAATCACGACGAGATCGAAAAAAGCGTGTGGGTGCCATCTTCATCCACATCCACACCCTCCCGATCACGCCGGAAAAGGTGCTGAAAGCGCTGCGGGAGAAGCATCATTGAATTGTCGTTGACTTGGGAAAGGTCAATTTATATCATGATACAAATGATACAAACGAAGTGGTATTTCCGGTCCGTTAATTAAGGTGATCCGATGGGAATCCTCGATAGTCTATCTCGCCTTTTCGGTGATAAAGCTAATAATAACGACGTTAAGGTTAATGCAAATCCACAAGCTAGCGCTAGCGGAGGCAACGCGACGCTTAGCCAAAATTTTTTCATACTACCCCCAGAAGCGCTGAATAATTTAGCCAAAGAACTGAGAACTGGTAACGCAGGAGGTCATGAAGTCGGCGAATTCCTTCAAAAAATGGATGATGCGCAAAAGCCTATCAATGAAAAATTGAATAACCCCGAAATTACCAAGGCAGAGAAAGAATCTCTATTGATAAATTCTGAGAATATAGTTGGAAATAGAATTACAATCAAAGAGGCGTATATAGAGGGTCTCCGCTCAAAGATGCAAGTTTTGACCAAGGAAAGAGACGACCTTGCGAGCGAAAGGGACCGACTAGCCCGTGAAAGAGATGAACTTCATAAAGAAAAGCAAAATCGAAGGCATACAATTAGCGAGCAGGCCAATCTAATTGCCCATAAAGACAAAACAATCGAAGAGTTAAAACAAACGATTGAAAAATTAGAATACGATATTGATCCGCCCCAAAAGAATAGTAAGGAAAAAAGAGAGGAACTTAAAGATAAAGAGAAGGAACTTGCAGAAGCAAGGAAGGCGCTAGTCGCTAAATCAGTGGTGGGCGGCAGAAAGGTTGATATCGACAACTTCCTTTTTCTTTTTAATAATAACGTGCTTAAAAAATATCTAGAAAATAAAATAAAGGGTCAGAAAGAAAAGATGACTACGCGTAGAGCGAAGAAAGATAACGTAAAAGAAATTTTAAATCATTTTTTCAGTAAGCCCGGCAATGAATTTACTATCACTGATTTGCTACAACACTTAGACCCGAAAGACTTGCGGAAAGTTGCAGGCGAATGTTCGATTCCTTTGAGTAAGATCAAGATATTTACTTCGAAGGTAAGTGCTGATGACATAAAAACAGTTGTAGATCACCTCGCGGGAATATCCAAAGAAGGCAGTAAGGAGGCGATCATGGCGCTTGCCGCGAAATAGACTCTCATTCAAACCAAAAAAATGTTAAGGGCGCTGCGGGAGAAAAAGGGATAGTTATATGGTCGCAACTAATGACATCAAGGATCGCATAGCAGGGCGCCGAGATTTTCTTGCGAGCGAATTCAGCGTCAAATCCATCGGCATCTTCGGGTCGTATTCGCGGGGTGAAGCTCGCGAAGACAGCGATGTCGATATTCTTGTGGAGTTCAGCGAAACGCCCGGTCTATTCAAGTTCATCGAGCTAGAAGAATACCTCGAAGAAATCCTCGGTGTGAAGGTCGATCTCGTGACGAAAAACGCGCTCAGACCACGGATGGCGAAAAAGATTCTCGATGAGGTGATTTACGTATGACCGATCGCGATCACTCGGATTACCTCAGCGACATAGCTACCGCCATCGCGGATATCGAGGATTTCATCGACGGAATGACATTCGACGAATTTTCCGGCGATACGAAGACGATTTATGCGGTGGTTCGTGCGCTTGAAATCATTGGCGAGGCAACGAAGAATCTCCCTGAAAACATAAGGAACATCGACAATTCCATACCTTGGAGAAAGATGGCAGGAATGAGAGATATACTCATCCACGCATATCACGGCGTCGATAAAATGGTCGTATGGAAGACCGCGACCGAGGATATTCCCGGAGTTGCTGAAAGAATCGAGGCTTTGCTTTCTGATGAAGAAAGCCAGACTTGAAGAGGCAATCGGTCTTCCGATCACGTCGGAGAAGGTGCTGAGGGCGCTGCGGGAGAATATGAATGGAGCGCTGAAGGATTCGTGATATAATCAAACCATTGATCTTCACGAGGTGAGCAGATGAAACTTGCAGACATGAGCGCGGACGAGCTAAAAGAGCTTATCGCTGAAGTAGTTGACGAAAAGCTCAGGGAGTACGTCGATCCCGACTACGGACTCGAATTTCGAGAGGAGTTCATCAAGGAAGTCGAGGAGTCCGTCAAATCCAAAGAGCGAATCCCGTTAAGCGAGGTAAAAAAGAAGCTGGGGATCGACTAGTGGCATATTCGGTAAACTTCTCTCCTAACGCGCTTGCCGATGTCGAACGCCTCGATAAGGCGGTAGCGGAAAAAGTTGTCGCGAAGTTGTCCTGGCTCGGGAACAACTTCGGTAACTGTTCACGGGGTAGTTCGCGGTCTATAGCGGGAATCTGTTCGTAGTGTGCTCGTGAGAGCATATTTTCGCGGTGTGGTGGATCAAAGAAACGCCTTACGGCGCCACTACGAGCGCGAATTACCCCGTGAACAGTTACAGGTACTTAGCTTTGAAAGGGATCTCCTGAATGGATTTTACAAACTACGAATAGGGAACTATCGAGCCATATACAACTTCGATGACGATGATGAGACCTTGAGGGTACACGCCGTTAAGCACAGGAGTGAAGTCTACAAGATTTAGATTAGAAATTTATAACACCACCGAGAAGGTGCTGAAGGCGCTAAAGAATGCTGACAACTAACCTCTAACAACTCACAACTACGCCGGTTACATATCGAGGATATTGTATAGATTGTCGGAGTCGACGTATTCTCGCGCCTGCAGGAAGGTGTCCTCGTCCATCGCGCTGTAGTTAAGGGGTCTGCCGTTCTTGTCGTGGAGGACTTTCGTAGCGTCGTCGAGTTCGAGCACGTAATAATGCAGGTTGTCGTCGACGACTGGCTCTCCCGTGACGGGGTCGAAGGTGACGCCGAAGTTATCGGTCAGCCAGTCGCGCACGATCGGGTCCGCGAACATCTCCGTCCCCGGGTAGGCGGTCGCGACGAACATCTTCTTATTCACGCTCATCATCGCGATCTCGTATTCCCGCGTCCCCTTCGTCAGCCCCTGCGTGTAAAGCTCTTCCTGCCAGCGGATGAACGCGACGCTGGTCTTCAATTGATCGAGCGTTTCCCCCGGATACGCCATAATCCAGGTGCAGTTGCCGTGGATGCCGACGCGCTTGCATTCCTTCACGCCTTCGACCATCGTCAGCGGGAAGTCGAAGCCGTCGATGGTGGTAGTGCCGTTCGTGAGGATGAATCCGCCCTTGCCCATGTTTTTCAGGACCACCGGGTGCGCGCTCTCTGCGCCGAAGCCGATGTAGACGCAGCCCGCCTCCAGCATAAGCTCGACGCGGTGGATCTTGTTCTTTACGACCGCGCCGCTTTTCGAGTCCGGCCGAATATCCGCCGCCTCGTCGAGCCGACCGTGGGTGCCCCAGCGAATTCCCGTCTCGCGCGTCAGAGGTCCGAGCACCGCGGGCAAATCAGCGATCCTCTTCGGACTAACCATAAAATTGTCGTCCACAAGCCCGACGAAATCGACGCCCCAGTTCTTGTGATACCACATGAACTCCGACGCCAGATCCTCCGGCGAGCGCACTCCGTACTGACGTTCGCCCTGCGCGCCTCGGTAGCAGAAGTGGCAGTCGAACGGACAGCCACGGCTACTGACGGTGTTCGCGCTCTTTTCCATCGTGAACGGCGCGGCGCTCGAGTTGTTCGCGTTTCCACCCCAGACAGGATTGCGCAGGTACATATCGTAGATGCGGAACCCGCGCGGGTCCGTCTCAAGAATGTCCCACGCCGGGCGGGGCATGTCGTCTAAGGATCGCGGGCGGGCGCCGTCGTACAGGAACCTGTGCCTGCCATCGACGAAATCCTTGTAATACGGATCGAGCGCGCCAGAGAACTTCGCGCTTTCGAATCCCTTCCGGTCGATCGCTAGCGCGTCCATGCAAATCTTGATTATAACGTCGTCGCCTTCCGAGTGCGCGACCGCGTCAAGCTCCGGCATCCATTTGAACAGCCCGCTGCGGAACTCGGTCGCAAGCCCGCCGCCGGCGACAAGGAAGACCTCCGGCCGCGTCATCCGCACGTAGCGCGCGATGCGCTCCTGCCAGCGTAGCGTCGTGATGAGTCCGCTGAGGCACACGAGCGTAGGCTCGCCGAATTTATCGAAATACGCCTCGATCAGTTCCTCGGCTTCGCGCTGCGTCAGATGCCGACCGCCGTCAAGTCCGCGCCTCGCGGCCTCCTCGTCCTTGATTCGATACGCGTTCAGATCGACGATCTGCGGGTCGGCTCCGTACTCCCGAACCTTCCCTGCGAGCAATCCGAGGCCTAGCGGGGCGTTATTCGGCTGCGCGGTCTCGCGAAGCGGCATGTTGATGAAATACACCCTACAGCCCTTCAGAGCGCTACGGGAGACGTCTTTCACTAATTCGTATGGATGAACGATCGTTTGCATTGACACGCAACTGTTACAACCCCAAGCCGGAGGCGGTTTACTTATCGGTACTTATCGGTACATGGTATTATAGTGATTCGACACAACCGCCATTTTTCTTTAAGCGCAAAATTAAACAATTCTGGCGGCCAACCGCAACTTTCCGTAGAAACCGCATTCCAGTCCCGGTTCAAAAGTCTAGCGCGCCGATTATCACTCTGCGAAGCTCCGAGAGTTCGTAGGGCTTTTTGATGAACCCCGCGAGTCGTTTTCCGCGAAAGCGTTCGGTTGCGTGCTGCTCGTCGAAGCCGCTCGCGAGAACGATCCTTGCGTCGGACCGAATTTCCCGCAGACGGATGAAGGTTTCGAATCCTCCGACCTCCGGCATCGTCAGATCGAGTAGCACGACGGAGATTTCGTCCGCGCGTTTTTCGAAGATTCGAATCGCGTCTTCTCCGCCGGTCGCGGAAAGCACTTCGAACCCGAGCTTCTCCGCCATCCTGGTCGCGATTTCGAGAACGGCGCGGTCGTCGTCGACTACGAGCACGGTTTCGCCGCCGGAGAGCTTCAAAGCGTCGCGATCCTCCTCGCTAAGACCCGTCGGCTCCGACTTCCTCTTCGGCACCGGAAAGTACACCCGGATTCTAGATCCTTCGCCCTCGGCGCTTTCGATGGAAACCGCTCCGCCGTGAGCGCGGACGATTCCGAGCGACGCGGAAAGCCCGAGACCGCGTCCGGTGAACTTGGTGGTGAAAAACGGATCGAACATTTTCGAGATCGTCGCGTCGTCCATTCCGCAACCCGTGTCGGAAACTTCGATGAACACGTAGTCGCCCACTCCCGGCGTTTTTCCCCTGCCTGAGATCGATAAGCTGTGGAATGAGCTTACGCAGCCTTCGTCGCAGTATTTGACGCCGGTTTCGACGGAGATCGAACCGCTATGACCTCCGATCGCCTCCGAAGCATTGGTGAGAAGATTCAGGACGACCTGCCTTATCTGCGTCGAATCGCCGTCGATGTTCGGAACATCAGGACCAAGTTCGAAATCCAGGCTGACGTTCTTCCCGATCGAGACCTTCAGAAGGTAGCCCATCTCGGAAACGAGAGCGTTCAGGTTTACCGACTCCGCGATGAAGCTGCCCTTTCCCGTGTACGCAAGCATCTGGGATACGATCTCGGCAGCCCGCTTCGATGTCTTGATTATGCGCTGAACGTTCTGATCCGCGTCCGAGCCTTTCTCGATCGAAAGGGCGGCAAGCTCCGCGCTTCCCATAATAGCGAGGAGCAGGTTGTTGAAGTCGTGCGCGATTCCTCCCGCTAGAACGCCGAGGCTTTCGAACTTCTGCGCTTGCTGAAACTGCCTTTCGAGTTCCCGCCTTTCCCGCTCGGCTCTGATCCTGTCGGTCACGTCGCGGAAGAATCCGGCGAGATACGTCCTGCCTTCGAGAATGAACCTGAAGTTGGTGATGTCTGCGTAGAAGATCGTTCCGTCCTTGCGTCGCAGGGGTACGCCTTCGCCGTTCTTCGCTTCGCCACTCGCCGACGACCTGATCCTTTCGGTAGCCGCGGTAAGCTCTTCCTCGGAGGTCATGTCTTTGGCTTGAAGCTGTTTCATTTCCTCGACTGCGTATCCGAGCATTTCGCAGTACTTCTGGTTTGCGTCGACAATAATAAGAGTTTCGGGATCTATTATTGCAATTCCATCGTGAGCGGTTTCGAAAATCGACCTGAACCGCTCCTCGCTCTGCCTTAAATCCTTCTCGATCTTTTTGAACGCGGTAATGTCCGTCATCATCGCGAAGCTTCCGTAGACATTGCCCGCCTCGTCGACGAGCGGCGCTCCGGAAACGAGGAGATACAATTCCCCGCCGTCCTTCTTCCGGAACCTCTGCTCGTAAAGCTCCGTCTTCTTCGAAAGTCGGTCCTTCAATCTGATCCGCATCTTCTCGCGGTCCTCCGGAAAGATCAGGAAGTCGAGCACATGCTTCCCTCGCAGCTCATCCCCGGCGTATCCGAAAAGATCGAAGAACCTTTCGTTCGCGGCGATCATATTGCCTTTCAGGTCGAGTTCGCCGAAGGCTTCGTGGGAGGTCTCGATGACGTTTCGATACCTGCTCTCGCTTCTGCGGAGATCTTTCTCCATCTGCTTCAGCGAGGTGATGTTCCGAACGATCGAGACGACTTCCGTGTCGCTGATCGGAATGTAGCGCGATTCGAAGTGTCTCGGAGGTCCGTCCGGAAGAGGAACGTTCAGAGTGTACTCGAGGGTCTGATACTCTTTCGTTCTAAGCGACTCACGAATCTTATCGAGACCGAGGCTCGAAATATCCCGCGGCAGAATGTCGACGATGCTTTTGCCGAGAAACGTCTCCGGCGGCAAGGCGAGTTCTTCCTTCTTACCTGCGTAATCGAGCATCGTTCCGTCGCTGTCAAGCCTGAAAAGAAGGTCCGGAATCGAATCAAGCAGCACTCTCACGAACTTTTCACTCTTATCGAGCGCCTCCTCGGTCCGCTTCTTATTCGTGATGTCTGAAACGAAAACGATATTCGAACGCGTCTCGTTCTTTATCCCCTCCATCGGCAGAACCGTCACATGCCCCCAAACGATGGTCCCGTCCCCGCGAACGTAGCGCTTCTCGATCTGAAGAGTCTTCTGCGTTCCATCCAGGAACTTTCCGTATAAATCGTTCGTGACTGCGATATCGCCCGGATGAGTGATCGTCCGAAAATCGAGCCTGATGAGTTCATTTTCGGGGTATCCGAGAATCTCGCACATTCGGCCGTTGACTTCCAGGAAACGCCCGGTCTCCGCTTCTACGAAGGCAACGCCTATCAGTTCCTGATCGAACAGACTCTTCATCCGATCGCGGTTACTCTGCTCCATTCGAACCTCAGATGAGTACACCGGGAACAAGACGAATGTCAGCGAACGGAAGCTTTATCACGCGCTCCGCTTCGATGGATCGAAGGTGCTTTTCCGTCGTACTTCCGATCGCCACCAGCAAGGCGTCCTTTCGGATTTCCACCCTTGAAGCGAGCGCGTCGAAAGACTTCGGCGACGTAGCCACGACCGCGTCCGCGTTCGAAGCGTCCGCGATGATTGCGAGGTCGATCTCGGCGGGGAAGCTGCGATACACCGCTACGCGGGTTACGTCGGCGTTTTGAATGGAAGCGAGGTCGGAGTTCGCCGATTCCTCCGCGCCGATCCAGAATACGTTCGCGCCCGGATCGAGTTTCGAACTCAGTTCCTCGATCAGTCTCTCCGCGCCGTCGTCGCCTTCGAGCACGACCTTGAACCCCGCGCTTCTGCACGCCTCCGACGTCGAGCCGCCAACGGACGCGACCGGGATCTCCCGGAACTTCGGCGCCGGAAAAAGCTCCTCGAAACTTCTCACGCCGCGCTTCGACGTGAACACGAACACTTCTGGCGAACAGTCCGAAGATCGCAGCGCATCAAGTCCGGGACCGTTCGGCAGAGCCTCGAAATCGAGCGTCCGAACGAACAGAACCTTCGCGCCGAGACTCTCGATTTCCCTTCGCACCGAATCGTCCGCCGGCTCGTCTCCCGTGACGACCACCGTCTTTCCGAGCAGCGGCTTATTCGCCGAGAGCGCTTTGACCTTGCCCGAATGCAGCAGTACGACAGCCTCCTTCGCGACTATCTCCGGGTCGGAGCCGAGCGAGGTGGCGCTTACCGGAATCTGACCTTCGCCAGCTTCGAACGCGAAGAACGCGCGGAGTTCGATCTGATTCTCGCGATACGTCGCGTTCGCGCCTAGCGGCAACTGGCAGCCTCCGCCGAAATACGCGAGCATCGACCTTTCGACCTTCGCGAGTTTGCGGACTTCCGGGTCGTCGATTTTCGCAAGCATCGCAAGGCTGCGTTCGTCATCCTCGCGAGCCTCCGCCGCAAGAATCCCCTGCGCCGGCGCTGGCACCACCCTCGAAACCGGAAGAATCTGGGTCGCGAACTCGGAAAGGTCCAGCCCGAGACGCGTAAGCCCGGCGCCCGCGAGAAGGATCGCGTCGTATTCGCCGTCGCGGAGTTTTCGAAGCCGAGTCGGCACGTTTCCACGTATCGGAAGTATCTCCGACTCCGGAGCCAGCGCCTTGATCTGCGCTCGTCTTCGCTCCGACGAAGTCCCGACCTTCGCGCCGACTTTCAGCCAGAGTCTTTCTTCCGTGTCCGCCGAGTCCTTGCGAATCAGAAGCACGTCCCGCTGGTCCGCGCGAGAGAACACCGCTCCGATACACAGCCCCTTCGGCTGCTTCACGGGAAGGTCTTTCATCGAATGCACCGCGATGTCGATTTCGCCGGAAAGCAGCTTGTCCTCGATCGCCTTCGTGAAGAATCCCTGGCCTTCGAGTTCCCGGAATTCGGAAATCGAGTCGAGATCTCCCTGCGTCGAAATGTGCACGAGAGTCGATTCCACGCCGCAGAGCTTACGCAGGAGATCCTTCAGGTGATTTGCCTGGAAGAGAGCGAGATCGGACGATCGTGTGCCTATGCGAATCATGAGGTTCTTTGTCGCGGAAAACATTTCCCGGACAAAGGATATTTCTTCCTCGCGAAAGTTGAAAGCCTGTACGCGAAATTGGAGTTCGACCCAGATTCGGCGATTCCGACGCGACCGACTGCGCGCAGCAGGCTGGCACGGCGCTTGCGCTAACTGCCGGGACTCTATGAACAAGGATATTCACATGGACGAATCAAAATATGTTCGTTCTATCGTAACGACCATTCTGATAGGCGGGGACTCGATTCTTCTCTCGAGCATAGGCCGCAAGCCGGGTAAGGCCGCGCTGGACTTCATCACGAAGAAAATCGTGGACCGTCTCGGGCTGTCTTCAGGCGTCGCTTCCGAAAACTCCGCCGTGACCGAAATCGCGGAAGCCGAATCCGGCAAATCGAGAGTTACCGCGACGCAAAAAATTTCCAGGAAATTGAGCGTTGAAAGGGTTTTGAAAGCCTATCAAAAGCTGTTCAAAAAACACGAGCGCGAAATTATCGCCCTCTGCCCTCCGACAAGATCCTGCTCGGGATGCCCGCATTTCGAGCCTTATATCAGCTATGAGGGCATTCACGACGAATGCGTCTATCTGGACGAAGATCCGGATTGCAGGTGCCCGAACAATCAATTCCGCACCGAGTGATGGCAATTCCGCATCGAGTGATGGCACGTGCCGAACTTCACCACGGATTTGTTCACACCCAAAAGAACACCCGCGCGGAATACAATTCAGGCTAATTACGTTATACTATACAGAAGTTGGTACTCAAAATTGCAGCTTTCACACCGGCTCGTCTGCCGTAGTTGTTGCAATCGCGCTTTGCGCGGCAGTCGCCCATAGCGTATTTAACTGCCGCCAATTATGTGAATAGCTACGGCGATTTGACTATTTAATGTTGTTGGGATAAAATGTAGAGAGGTACAAAGTTACGAAATACATAATTTATGAGTGGCATTAATGTATTTACTGTTGAAGGTTACAAATTGATTGTGAGGCGCCAATCGTATAGACACAATAACCTGAAGTCATTGATGTCATAGATTTTATCTAAAATGGGTAAGCGCGCTTAGGAAATCACGGGATAAACTGGGATCGTAATCTATAAGTCCTTGTTGTGCAAAGAATTAGGAGTTTTGCGAAAGGGCGAATAAGTGTGAAGGCGAGAATATTATTTTTTCGATTACACTTTTTTTCTTGTCGGAAAGTGAATAACTTACAAGTGTGAACGACCAGAAAAATATACATTTTTCATCAGTTACGGGGATTGAGATGAGGAAGCAACCAGAACTTAAACACAATGTTACTTGGGAACGGTGGGATCCAGTATATGAAACCGCCGCGGCGAGGCTCAGACAGTTGTGGCACAATGAAACATACGCAAGTATCGAGAAGAAACTTGACGTTCCGAGGGGTTGGGCATACGACCTTGTTCGGGGACGCAAAAAACTTGCCATAGACCTCGCCATCAGGGTTTGCAAAGTGTGGGGCTGCAAGTTGCACTGGCTTATAGGGCATACTTACGAGACGCCGGGAATTCCGATCGTCGGCATCGCGACCGCAGGAACGACGTACAATCCGGATTCGCTTCTGCTTGAAGATCTGCGCGGAATGGAACCCATACTTTTCGAGGGCTGCGAGGCATACCTCGTTTCCGGCGATAGCATGGCGCCGCTCGCGCATCACGGGCAGAAAATTCTCGTAGGCCCGCCCGGAAGAGTTCGCGACAATGCGCCCGCGTTCGTCGAGCTGACCGACGGCAGAAAGATGGTCAAGCGCGTCACAAGGACCGACGACGATAACGCGTTCATCCTCACTTCGATAAACGTCAACGACAACTCGCACCCGCCGATTGTCGTAAGGCGCGATGACGTCGTGGTGCTTCGCGAAGTGCTTGGAATAGACATGCGCACGATTCCGTCGATTCGTCCCGCCATAAGCAGAAGACGCCGGAGCGAGGAAGAGGAAGAGGAAGCAGTCAGGCCGGTTCGTCAGAATCACAAAGTCGTGTACCTCATCGCAAGGCAGGAAATGCTGCGCGACCTCGCGGAAGTTCTTCGGGAGATTCCCGGAGTTCAGGAAGTGCGGACTTTCCTCACGCCCCTGTCGGCGGGTGGAAAAATCATGCCTGCATTCACGGAAGGCGTGCCGGTTTTCATCGATTCGTATCTTCCGGACGGATTGACGGGATGGGTTCTCGATCAGGTGCCGCAGGACGGAACAGGCTCGCCGCTGATAATGATGACCGACGTCGAACCGATCGTGAAAATATATCGCGAGACGTCGAAAGTCAGATTCCAGACCTTGAGGCTGCCGTTCTCGCCGCAGGACGCGGAAGCGCTGCTCGCGAGGCTTTGACAAAGTAGTCGCGTTCTATGTAACGCGTGGCATGGTCATCCTGACCTTGATTTGGGAGTGCAGATGTCCTCGTCTGCGCATTTGGGCGCACGTAGTGCGCCCCTACCAAGTGCAGTGGCGCAGACATCTCATTGGTTATTCCACGCTCAGGATTAGCGTGCCATGTGATGCATCGATCCAAAACCGTTCTATAGCAGCACGATTCAACCGCGGCGGATCAACTCGCGTAGTCCGTCCCGCAGGTCGATTTTCGTTTTGAACCCGAGCGCTTCGAGACGCGAAGGATTTCCAGCGCTGCGGAGAATTTCGCCCACGCGCGCGGGCTTATGAGAAACCAGACTCTCCGGCTGGCCCGTAAGTTCGCGCAGCATCGCCGCGAGATCCGCGATGCTCGTTTCCCTTCCGGTACACACGTTGAAAGGTCCCGCGCCGAGATAATCCTCGCGCGGGTCCGCAGCCTCTGCGACGATCCGCGCGACGTCGTGCACGCTGACGAAATCCCTGGTCTGCGAGCCGTCGCCGAAGATTTCGACGCTTTCTTTCCGCGATAGTTTTTCCGAAAATTTGCTGATGACTCCGGAGTAAGGACTAGACGAATCCTGGTTCGGGCCGTAGACGTTGAAGAAGCGGAAAATCACGGGTTCGATGCGGTAAAGCTCTTTCGCGAGCAGAAGATACCTTTCCGCGGTAAGCTTCGCCAAAGCGTAAGGCGCGAGTGGATTCGCTGGCTCGGACTCCGAGATCGGCACGTTAGGATTCTCTCCATAGACGGCGCATGAACTCGAAAATATCAGCCGTCCAACTCCCGCGTCCCGGCAGGCCTCGATCGCTTTGAGCGTGCCGATGACGTTCGTTTCCGCGTCGAAGGAAGGAAGCTCGACGCTCCGCACGACGCTTACATGAGCTGCGAGATGTACGACGGCCACAGCGCCTGAAACGTCTTCCGGAACGAGATCGCAGACGTTCTTCCTAAGGAATTCGTGCCGGACGCCTTCAAGATTCGCAAGCGTTCCGCCGGAGAGATCGTCGATGACGACAACGTCGAAATCCGCTGAAAGAAGACGCGCAACGTGCGAGCCGATGAATCCCGCGCCGCCCGTTACTACTATTTTTGGTTTGCTCACGATGTAAGTAGTAGTCAGTAGTCAGAATTCTTAATTCTTAACTCTCAACTCTTAACTCTTAACTCTCTCAGGTGTTCTTGTTGAAATAGCGCTTGATCTCGTCGTCCCGCTGGAAGATGTAGGCAAGAAGCGCCGACCGTGCCCACATTCCGTTTCTGACCTGCCTCCAGTACATAGCGCGGCGGTCGTTATCCACCGCGGGTTCGATTTCGTTTCGCTTCGGGAGCGGATGCATGATGATCGCGCCGAACTTTATCATCGGGAGGAATCTCTCGCGAAATATATATGGTCCGATGTCGACGGGGGTATTTACATTTCCCCTGTCCTTTGCGTCCCACTCGTCCTGGATGCGCGTCATATAGAACGCGTCCATTTCTCCGAGGTGAGGTTCGAGTTCGGAAAGCAGCGTGAACTTAACGTTCTTCGTGTGAAGGTAGTCCGTGACGTCAGGCAGCACCTGAAGCGACTTCGGCGCGCAGAAAAACAGCTCGACGCCTTCGTAAAGGGCGAGCAGCCGCGCAAGGCTCCGGACGGTCCTTCCGCGCTTGCAATCGCCGACGAAGCAGATCTTCTTGCCTTCGATTCCGCCTTGGCGTTCGAAGCTGCGATCGAGGGTGTAGACGTCGAGAAGGGCCTGGGTTGGATGCTCGTCCGGACCGGCGCCGCCGTTGATTACGGGAATCGGCCGTCCGATGCGATCGAAAATGTACGCGACGCGCTCCGCGGAGGACGAGTCCGGGTGGCGCATGATCATCACGTCGAAGAAGCTCGAAAAGACGCGGACGCTGTCGTCCTCGGTTTCTCCTTTCGCCTCGCTCGAAACCCCCGAGTCGCGAACCTCCGCCCAGGAAATTCCCAGGAAATCGCAAGCCGAGACGAACGAAAGAAAGGTCCGCGTCGAAGGCTGCTTGAAAAACAGCATCGCGCGCTTGTGCGGAAGAAGGCTGTGCAGGAATTCGACTCCCGTCTTCGCCTTTGCGATTCTCCTGATCTTGTTCGTCAGATCGATAAGATCTTCGAGAATGCCCCTCGTGAACTGCCGAGAGTTCACAACATGAAACGGCCTTCCGTCGCGGGTCCAGTAGTTGATCTTCCGCTCGATCGGAAGGTTGTGGAACTCCTCGAAGGTGGCCAACTCCGCCGGTCTCCGTGCGTATTCCGTCATAAGTCCCCCACTATTATTGTTCACAGTCTTACCGTGAAATCGAAGTATGACGGTTCTCCGGGTCAATTACAAGCTCGTGTGGAAACCGTGGTTGCCGAAACCTGGGCGATGAGTTATCATTTCCGTAGCTGTAATCAAAGACTGTCCGAAAATGAATGATCTGTCCAAAATACCTCCGGAGTGGCTTGCAGAGTTCGAAGCCGCGGCGAAGCGACCTCTCGAGCAGCGATTCAAGTATGCGTTCATCAAGACGTACAAACCCGTGATGGACGACGCAAAGTTTCGTTCCTTCGATACGATGGCTGAATACAGAAAATGGTGCGACGAAAACCTTCCGAACTGGCTTGGATATGGCAGCGTTTGAATACAGACAAGCCGAAGAAGTTCGCGACGCGTTCCGACGTCACGGATGCAAGTATCTGTTCATCGGAAAGTCCGGCGCAATACTGCTCGGATTTCCGGATACGACCCAGGACGCCGATTTGTTCGTTCGAAAGGATGAAGACAACTGCAGATCGATAGTCGAGGCTCTGGTCGATCTCGGTTTCGAAATCGACGAATCGCAGAAAACAGAAATCCTTCGCGGCAAGGACTTCATACAGCTTAAAAACGGCCCCTTCGATCTTGACCTCATATTCGCGCCCGACGGAATCGAGAAATTCGACGATGCCTGGGATCGAAGAATAGGTGTTGGTTCGGTAATTCACGTATTCTGCCATCCCCGCAGGATCAGTTCGCCATCTTGAATTTAATTCCTTTGCGCAGGAACAAGGTGCGGCGCTATTC
>JANLHZ010000039.1 GCA_024653775.1 Planctomycetota bacterium
CGGAGTGCGGTATAAACTAACGCAGGCTGGTTCTGTTTATGCGGGTAACGATCTCGAACCACCCGGAGCCATCAAATCGCCGTCGAGTTTCTCCGGCGAGGCGAAGGTTTCGGGTCCACCGAGGGCGCCCTCGATCCTTTCTCGCTACGGCGGGAAGGAAAGAAAGCTGAGAACGAAAGGATCGGATGACAAAGAATGCTGTAAACGCAAGCGCGTCATAAACGCTGGCGGGGATGCGTAGTATGGTGAGACGCGGCGCTCGTAGTGTGCCCGTGAGGGCATATAAAAACGCCTTACGGCGTCACTACGAACCGAACGCCTTACGGCGTCACTACGAACCGAACGACTTACGGCGTCACTACGAACCGGAAGCGCCAGGCACGTCTCGCTTGCCGCCGGGACGAACACGCTACATCGCGACAGCTCGCTGCGCTCACAATCGCACTCCGAGCGCCGCGCATAGTGATTGGGCATCGGATCGAAGCCGCGTTTTCCCGCTCAAGATTTTCTCTGGAATCTTCGATAAGACTATCGTCTGAACGGTATTCGGTCGCAACTCCCCCGCGATCCGCAGGCAATCCCACCAAAGAAATCACACCAAAACTTCCCGGAGCACACCTTGGAAAAACTAGTGGTCGAAGGCGGTCACAGACTCAGCGGCACGGTCCAGATTTCCGGCGCGAAGAACTCCGCCCTGCCGATTCTCGCCGCGACGCTGCTCACCGACGAGAAGTGCGTCATAAAGAACGTCCCGCGCCTTAGCGACATATCGCTGATGCGAGAAATCCTCGATACCCTCGGAACCACCTCGCGCCGTGACGCCACCGGAGCGATCCGAACTCAGCCGGTCAGCACCGATAACGTCTTCGCGCCATACGATCTCGTCAGCCGGATGCGCGCGAGCATCTGCGTCCTCGGGCCGCTTCTCGCAAAACGCGGCCGCGCGAGAATCTCCATGCCCGGCGGATGCGTCATCGGAGTGCGCCCCGTCGAGCTGCACATAAAAGGGATGGAAGCCCTCGGCGCAACCGTCGAACTCCACCACGGTGACATCGTCGCCTCCGGAAAGCTGAGGGGCACCCACATCTACCTCGGCGGCGCGTTCGGTTCGAGCGTCACCGGCACCGCGAACATTCTGATGGCCGCGGTGCTCGCTGAAGGCAAGACCGTCATCGACAGCGCCGCGTGCGAGCCGGAAGTAGACGATCTTTGCAGGATGCTGATCAAGATGGGCGCGAAGATCGAAGGCGCGGGAACCCCGAAGCTGGTCATCCACGGAGTCGAAAAGCTGAGCGGCTGCGAGCACGAAATAATCCCCGACCGCATCGAAGCGACGACGTTCGTTTTTGCAAGCGCGATGACTCCTGCGAGCGACGTAATCCTCGAAGGCGTGAACCCTGAGCATTTAGGCGCCGTCCTCGACGTCCTGAACAAGATGGGCATCAAGATCACACAGCCTAAGACGAACGCGATGCGCGTCCGCGCGCCGAAGAATCTGAAACCCGCCGACATCGTGACGCTGCCTTTCCCAGGCTTCCCGACGGATTCGCAAGCCCTCGCGATGAGCGCGCTTTCCGTCGCCGACGGCCTCAGCATCATCACCGAGCGCATCTATCCGGACAGATTCATGCACATCCCGGAGATGAACCGCCTCGGAGCGCGAATCCGTAAAGAGGGCGGCGGAGCGATCATCGGCGGCGTTGAAAACCTTTACGGCGCGCCCGTGCAGGCGTCGGACCTCCGCGCCGCCGCAGGACTCGTAATCGCCGGCCTCGCGGCAAAAAGCGTCACCGAGGTCAACAACGCGCACTACATCGACCGCGGCTACGAAAACATCGAAGAAAAACTCCGCGGCCTCGGCGCCAAGATCAGCCGCGAGAAGATGATCCCCCGCCGGCGCAAGTCCGACGCGGCTGCGTAGTACACTTTATTCGTGCCGTCTACGAATTTACTGTACGATTATCCGACTGTCATCAAAATATTACGAAAAATTCGTAGACGGCACGAATAAAACGTCACATTGGCTCAGCGCTGGAAAATCGGGAGCAGCCGTTTCGATATCTGGAGTATCAGACACGCCATTGCGGTGGAGTAGTTCCGTCCGACGTCGTCTTCCCAGTATCCTCCCGGTTTCTGGATCAGGACGAATCTGCGTTCGACCCGGTCGATCCACTCCTTCCAGAGCGCTTCGTCGCCGTAGAAGTAGAACGCGAGCGCTGAATAGTAATGGCCGTAGAAGTAGCGGAGATCGAACCGCGGCTGGCTGCGTTCGAGCACGCTCACCGAATACGGCATGTTGTTCCTGAGCCAACCAAGCCCGCGAGGGATCTCCTGCGTGTTGTAAATCCCCGCGAACTGAAGCGCGGTGACTCCAGCTCCGGTCAGCGCGAAGCTGTAGCGCGCGTGCATGTTGTTCTGATATTTGAACACGCCTTCGCTTAGTCCCACGGGAACGTACGTGTCCTTGATGTATTTGACCGCCGCGTCGATGTAGACCTGCCTGACGCGGACTCCAGCGTGCTGCGCCGCACGGAGCGCCATTAGCTGGCAGACTGTGATCGACATGTCGCTTTCGAGATCGTGCGGGACGTAGCGCCACGCGCCCTCCTCGTTCTGGCAGGACGTTATGAACTGAACCGCCCGTTCGAGATGCGGCTTGATCCGTTCGTCCTTCGTCATGCCGTAAACCTCGGCGAGGAATAGCGTCGCGAAGGCGTGGGAGTACATTCGCGTCATACCGTAGGAGATGAAGCCGTCGTCCTCGTTGACGCAATCGAGCACGAACCCGAGGCCGTCCGCGACGTTCTGGCCGTACGGTCCGCGTCCAGGAGTGCTTCCGCCCGCCATGAAAGCCATGCACGCGAGCGCGGTGACTCCGACGTGGGGATAGTTGTACAGCTTCGGACGGTACGTGAGGTTCAGTTTGTAGCCGATCGTGTTCAGCCACGAACCGTTTTCCTGCTGCTCGGAAGCGAGGAACGCGAGGCCTCGATCGACCGCGTCGAGCGCCTGCTGGCTCGAAACCTGCGGCACGGGGAGCGTGACGTCTTCGGTGTTCTGCGACTCCGACGATCGCGGCGAAAGCCACGCAGTGAGGATGAGTGTCAGGATCGCGGTGTACAGCAGCTTCGTGTTCATGGTCTCAAGTATTCATTATGTGCCTCGAAATTGCAAGTACCCGCGGCAACACTTTGCGCTGAGCCCCTTCACGAAAGACGAGCGAGCGTCAAAAGAGATCGAGCTGAGTTAGCCCGGATTTGACGACGCGGAACGATTCCGTCGACAGCGGCCGCTTTTCCACGTTCAGTCCGAACTTGCGGCAGGTAACGCTGAAAAGCTGCGAAATCTGCTCCGCGTACGGACCGACGCCGGACATTCGATGGCCGAAGCGTGGATCGTTCAGATTCCCGCCGTGGGTATCGCGAATGAACGAAAGCACCTTTTCTTTTCGATCTGGATAGTGCTCGCCCAGCCAGTCGGAGAATATATCCTTCACGCCGTGCGGGAGCCTTACGATCGTGTAACCTGCTTCCCTCGCGCCGGCGTCGAAGGCGGCTTTCAGAATCGCGGGAACCTCGGAATCGTTCAGCCCCGGAATGATCGGCGCGGTCATCACGCCAACGGGAACGCCGGCCTCCGCAAGCGCGCGAATCGCGTCGAGCCGCGCCTCCGGCCGGGACGCGCGAGGCTCGAGCTTCGACGCCAGCTCGGTATCGAGCGAAGTTATCGAAAGAAAGACCTTCGCCGCGCGGTACTTCGCGGCTTCCTGCAGAATGTCTACGTCGCGGGTGACAAGCGCGTTTTTGGTTACGATGCCGAAGGGATTGCGGAACTCCGCGAGCACTTCGATGCACGACCTGGTGATTTTCAGTTTGCGTTCGACAGGCTGATACGCGTCGGTCACGCCGCTGATCATCAGAGGCTTCGGCTTCCATTTCTTCGCGGACAGTTCCTTTCGCAGCAGCTTCGCGGCGTCGAACTTCGCCATGATTTTTGTTTCGAAGTCAAGCCCTGCGGACATGCTCAGATACTCGTGATATGGCCGCGCGTAGCAGTACGAGCAGCCGTGCTCGCATCCGCGATACGGATTGAGGCTCGCGCCCATTCCGACATCGGGGCTGTCGTTTTCGGAGATTATGGATTTCGCGGAATCCTGGAAGACCTCGGTCCACGGGGAAATGCCCTCGGCGTCGCCATCGGGTTCGACGTGGATTTTCTCGAAACGATTCTTCGGGTTAGATGATGAGCCTCGTCCGCGCATTCACAGATTATGATGCGTAACCCGGACAAATTCCAATCAACGTACTTCGGGCGGGTAATTCGACTCGAACCTCCGGAGCGATCGCATCTGCTGCCTGTCGAGCGGGTAAAGGGATTCGAACCCTCGACATTCAGCTTGGGAAGCTGACGCTCTACCAACTGAGCTACACCGATTACGCGCAACAATTTCTAACTTACGGTTTGAAGCGTTAGGAGGTGTGACAAAATAAGTTGCCGTTTTCACATCACATCTTCACGCCACTTTCACATCGCGCTCAATCGTCCCATGACATCGAGGTAAGGGCTCACCGGAACTATAGCTACGATTCCGGTTTGACTCAATCGCGCAATGCGAACCTGACGCAAATCTGAGCGCGAAATTCATCAACTTATTTTGTCACAC